>CAJPNZ010000007.1 GCA_905372155.1 Propionibacteriaceae bacterium | reverse complement strand
CCGGACGTCCCGGGTATCCATGGGAGGTTCGTTTACGATTCCACCACCATCCAGCACATCGCCGACGGCAGGGTTCCGCATACCTTGACGATCGTCGGGGGCGGGTTCATCGGCCTGGAGTTCGCCAGCATGTTCGCCGCCTTCGGTTCGGCGGTGCGGATCCTGGAACGCGGCCCCGTTTTCCTGCCCCGTCTCGACGACGACGTGCGCGAGGCAGTGGTGACCACCCTCACCGACCGCGGCGTCGAGATCGTCACGAACGCCCCCGTCTCGGCGATCGAGGACGACGGCAGGCGGGTGGTCTCCGGGGCCGGTTCCTTCGACACGGATGCGGTGCTGGTTGCGGTCGGGCGTAAGCCCGAGACCGCGGCCCTGGACCTGCCCGCCGCCGGAATCGCCACCGACGATCGCGGTTTCATCGTGGTCGACGATCACCTGCGCACCAGCGCCGAGGGCGTGTGGGCGGTGGGTGATGTCAACGGGGGTCCGCAGTTCACCTACGTCTCCCTCGACGATTACCGGATCGTCAAGGATCAGCTCGTCGGGGACTCGAAGCGTTCCCGGGCGGACAGGAAAGCGATTCCGACGACCACCTTCGTCACTCCCCCGCTGGCGCAGGTTGGGCTCAGCGAACGCGAGGCCACCGAGCGGGGGGTGTCCTACCTGGTGGCCTCCAAACCGGTCGCGAACATCGCGGCGATGCCTCGTCCGAAGACCCTGGGAGAAACCCACGGTCTGATCAAGGTGCTGGTCGACCCGGCAACCGACGAGGTGCTCGGGGCCACGATCTTCAGCGTCGACGCGCAGGAGGTGATCAACCTGGTCGCCCTGGCCATGCGCAACAAAACCACCGCGACCGCGCTGCGCGACAGCATCTGGACCCACCCCTCCACCACGGAGGCCCTCAACGAAGTCCTGGGTGAGTTGCACACACCCTGACCCGGAACGCAAAGAAGGGGGGCGGGTCCCGGTCGGGACCCGCCCCCTCACGCGTGCTTCAGGGAATCACTGCCTTTCCACCGGCGCCGTCCTCTGGTTACGGGCCTTGTTGATGAAGTAGCAGGGGATGATGATGACGAACCAGATCGGCGTCACGAGGACCGCCCGCAGGGTCTCCTCCTCGAAGCACAGGATGACTAGGCTGACTGCGAAGAAAACGAGCACCATCCAAGCGGTGACGACACCGCCGGGCATCTTGTAGACGGACCTGGCGTGCAGCTCGGGGTGCTTCTTCCGGTAGACGATGTAGCACACGACGATGAGTGCCCAGATGAACAGGAACAGCACCGAGGTGATCGAGGTGACCAGGATGAATGCCTGGTTGATGGTCTCGGACGCGTAGAGGAACCCGATGCCGCACAGCAGCAGCAGGCAGGAGCAGATGAGGGCGTTCTGGGGAACGTTGCGACGTGACAGTTTGCCGAAGATCCGTGGTGCCTGCCTGTCCTCGGCCAGTCCGTACATCATGCGGGAGGTGGAGTAGAGCCCCGAGTTGTCGGAGGAGGCCGCGGCGGTCAACAGCACGAAGTTCATCACCGAGGCCGCCGCCCCGAAGCCACTCAACTGGAACATGGCCGTGAAGGGGCTCTCGCCCGGGACGACCGCACGCCACGGAATGACCACGCAGATGGCTGCCAGGGCCAGCACGTAGAACAAGGCGAGCCGCACGGGAATGGCGTTGATGGCCTTGGGCAGGTTGCGCTCGGGATTGTGGGTCTCGGCCGCTGCGGTGCCGACCACCTCGAGGCCGACGAAGGCGAAGAAGGCGATCTGGAAGCCGGCGAGGAACCCTCCGAGACCGTTCGGGAAGAAACCGCCGTCGTTCCACAGATTCTCGACGGTTGCGTGATGTCCCGCTTCCGAGACGAAGCCGGAGAAGAGCAGGCTGGCGGCGACGATGAGGAGCGCCCCGACCGCGACCAGTTTGATCAGGGCGAACCAGAACTCCGCTTCGCCGAAGTACTTGACCGCCACCACGTTCAGGACGAACAGCAGCAGCGCCAGCACCGCGGCGGGCAGCCACTTCGGCACCTCCGGCCACCAGAACTGGGCGTATCCGGTGATGGCGGCCAGGTCGCCCATGGCCGCCACGATCCAGGCGAACCAGTAGGTCCATCCGGCGATGAACCCGCCCGCCGGCCCGAGAACGTCCTCGGCTATGTCACGGAAGGACTTGTACTTCAGGTTCGCCAGGAGCATCTCACCCATGGCCCGCATCATGAAGTACAGGAAGAAACCGACCACGGCGTAGACCAGCATGCTGGAGGGGCCGGCCTGGTTGATGGTGTTGCTGGACCCCATGAACATGCCGGTGCCGATGGCGCCGCCCAGGGCCATCAGCTGCAGGTGACGGTTGCTCAGGCCGCGCTGCAGCCCCTGCCCGTCCTCGTTGACATCGCCCTCGACCACCACGTCATTGGGCGCATCATTCGGGGGGTTACTCATCTGGGAACTCCTTCGTTCTGTGTTGGGGTCTCGTCAGCCACCCGGGCAGAACCGGTCCCGGGCGGTGATGTTGTTCACGGTCTTCCGGTGGCCACTTTCCGGACGTGGGGGGAGGTGCTGGCGGACAGCAGGCCCCCGTAGCTGGGTAGGAATCTGACCTCGGAACCCACCCTCACAGGGGTTTCGGCGTCGGTTACGTCGATGATCAGGTGGTCGCTGCTGGCACCCAGCACCTCGATGCCCGGGTCCACCGGCTCGATGGCGTCCGGGGCGGCGTCCTGGCGGCCGAGGTCGCAGATGGCGCGCAGCCTCAGCCCCCGGTCGGTGAAGTGCGTGGTGTTGCCGAAGGCGTCCTGCCCGGTCCGGCCGATCGGAACCGACGGTTTGCGTTGCAGCTCGATGATCCCGCCGACCAGTTCCACCGTGTCCTGCCGGGTCCCGGGCCAGGGCGAACGATCCAGGACGTTGCGGCCCAGGATGATCGCCTCGCCGATGCGCAGGTTGTTGATGCCTGCGGGCATCTCCCCGCTGGCCAGCAGCGGAAGGTTCGCGCTGTTCCCGCCGGAAACCAGTTCCAGCGGATGCCCGGTGGCGCTGCGGCACTCGTCCCTGAGAGTGACGAGCATCTCCATCTTCTCGCGGGTGGGAATCACCCCTCCGAAGCAGGCAAGGTTGGTTCCCAGGCCCGCCACCTCGAGGTGGAGCAGCCGGGCGATCCGGCTCACCTCCTCAACGGCCCGGTCCGGCCACACGCCCTCCCGCAGGTCACCGACGTCGACCATCATCACGACCTTGTGGCGCACCCCGGCCATTCCTGCGGCGTCCGAGAGCGCCTCCGCGGTCTGATACGAGGAGATGAGGGTGTGATCGGCCCAGCGCACGGCCTCCGGTGCGTTGCCGGGGGTCGGGGCCCTCAGCAGCATGGTCGGCAGGTCCAGGCCCGCCTCCGCTATCCGTTTCAGGTTGTCGATCCGCGAGTCGGCCAGCATCACGCAGCCCGACCCCTCCAGCGCCCGCAGCAGCGCGGGATGGGCCTGCATGACCTTGGTGACCGCCGCCACCCGGATCCCCTGCGCACCGCACTGGGAGATCACCGCGGAGGCGTTGTGGGCGATCCGGTCGATGTGGATCTCCAGTCTCGGGGTTTCCACGTTCATCCTTCCGGGGTTTCGTCGTCGGTTGGTTCGGGAAGTTCCCCCACCTCGTCGGCCACCCAGTCCCGGAAGGTCGCGGCGACCTCCTCGTGGTAGACCTGCGCCAAGGTTCCCAACGCGGAGAACCGGTAGTCGCGGTCGATCAGGATGCGCGCCTCGGGTGGTGGCAGCAGCCGGGCGCCCGCGCCGAGGCGGATCCGCCCGAGGATCTCGTCCCCGCCGGGAATCCTGGTCAACGCACCCCCGGTGCCGATGATCCAGCGGATCGCGGTCAGGTCCTTGCCGCGGACGATCTGTTTCTTGCCCGTCGGGGTGAACAGATCGCTGACGGATCCGACGTGCCTGCGGATCCCGACCTCGACGGCGCGGGCGGCCAGCCAGCGGGTGACGTCCTCCTCCTTCTCGTCGGAGGGAATGGCCCGCAGGTACTCGAGCCGCTCCTCGTCACCGGTCTCCCCCGACATCGCCGCCACCTGGCGGGCGTTGACGAAGACTCCGAGGTCACCCTCGACGGTGCGCTTGGCCCGGGGTTCGGGGTCGATGCTGTGGCTGGTCCACTCAGCCGAGCCGTCGGTGACGCTGTGGATGTCGGTGGTCGCGCCGCCGACGTCGATCACCAGGGCGTCGCCTAGGGTGTCCGCGAAGATCTCGGCGGCCAGCAGCACCGCGCCGGGGGTGGGCAGGATCTCGAACCCGGAGAGCTCCGTCAGCCTGGCCATCCCCGGGGCCTTGACGATGTGCTGGTTGAAGACCTCGTGGATCAGTTTGCGCACCGGCTCGATCTGGAGCACGTCCACGTCGGGGAAGACGTTGTCGGCGCACATCAGCTCCACGTCGTTGCGGGCGAAGACGTCCTGCACCCGGCGCCGCACCGCGATGTTCCCGGCGTAGATCACCGGAGCTTTCAGCCCGGACTCCGCGATCATCCGGGCGTTGTCCACCACGATCCGTTTCTCGCCGTAGTCCACTCCCCCGGCGAGCAGGACGATGTTGGGGTTCGCCTCGACGAGGTCCTCCACGTCCCAGGAGTCGATCGCCCCGACCGTGGTCAGTCCGACGATCGCCCCCGCGCCGAGGGCCGCTTCCCGGGCGGCGCGGGCCGTCATCCCCTGGGTGAGTCCGTGGACGCTCATCTTCAGCCCGCCCGCGGCGGAGCTGTTGACGAAGACCTGCGTCTTGTCGATCTCGATGCCGGAGGTTTTCCGCATCTCGTCGATCGCCGCGTCGACGCCGATCTTCACGTCCCCCTGGGCGACGGAGGTCGGGGCGAACCCCTGGCCGATGTGCCTGAACCTTCCGTCCTCCAGCGAGAAGGCGTTCGCCTTCGTGATGGTGGACCCGATCTCAAGGGTGGTGACGACCCGCATC
This sequence comes from Propionibacteriaceae bacterium, assembly GCA_905372155.1. Classification (GTDB taxonomy): domain Bacteria; phylum Actinomycetota; class Actinomycetes; order Propionibacteriales; family Propionibacteriaceae; genus Arachnia. Next base: position 49,913 of record CAJPNZ010000007.1, on the reverse strand, counting down.
GCTACAACTCACCCAACCTTTTCCTGTTCGCGGTCGCGCATGGTGCGCACGATCGCGTCGAGCACGTCGATGCCCTTGGTGCCGCGGCCGAAGGTGGCGTCCAGGCCGGTCTCGGCGGCCATGTCGCGGCTTACCTGCGTGCCGCCGGCGATCAGCACCTTCTCGTCGCGGATGCCGCGTTCCTTGGTCAGCTCGGCGAGTTTCTTCATCATCGTGCGGTGAACCTCGTTGTGGCTGATGACCGTGGAGATCAGGATCGCGTCCGAGCCCGACTCGATGGCCGCATCCACCATCTTCTCGACGGGAACCGAGGTCCCGAGGTAGTGGTACTTCACGCCGTACTTCTCGAGGCCGCCGTGTTTGATGTCGAGGATCTCGCGCATGCCGACGCTGTGCTCATCCTCGCCGACGGTGCCGGCCACGACGGTGATCTCGTGGTCGGTGACGAACTGGCGCAGTTCCTCCTCGGGGAGCAGCTCGATCTTCTCGGGGATGGTCAGCTCGGTCTTGTCGACGTCGAAACCGACATGCCCCTTCACCTCGACGAAGCATCCCTCGGCGGGCTGCAGCACCTGGAGGTTGACGACCTCGGGGTCGCTCAGCCCCATGCGCTTGGCCATCTCGAGGGCCGCCTCGACGGCGATCTCGGCCCGTTCGGGGATCATCAGTTCCACCAGGGCCACACCGTCACCGGCCCATTCGGCCTCGGGCCGCAGCAGGTTCCCGGAGCGGTACTCGCGGGTCCGTTCGAGCCGTTTGTGGGCGCTGTCCTCCGGGTCGAGTTCGTCGATGTAGACGATCTTCTCCGGGTCGCAGAGGGTGCAACCGCCGACCAAGTCGCAGGCCTTGCCCACCCCGTCGGGCAGGTTGTTGTTGCCGAAGTGGTCGCACACCGGCGCCAGGTAGTCGGGATCGCGTTCGATCACGGTGCCCACCGAGATGCCGCCGTCCCCGTCGCGGGCGATGCCGTCGTGGTTGCGTTCCGGGAACTCGGCGGAGTCGACGAAGAAGCCCTGCTCCACGGCCGCGAAGTAGCCGCCCGCGTGCAGCATCTCGGTGAGGAAGCCGATCGCGCGTTCCTTGAGGTCGCGCACCATCCCGCCCAGCGGGCCTTCCCGGTTGAGGGTGAGCAGTTCCTTGATGCCGTCCAGGGCCGCCCAGGTCTGTTTGACGGTCTGCACGCCACGCACCGAGTTGTAGTGCCAGGGCAGGTTGCGTCCCTCGTCGGGGGTGATGGTGCTCTGGATGTCTGCGCTGGTGAGCATGGAAATCATCGTGTCGATCACGTGCAGGCGGATCGCCTCGTTGATGTCGGACTCGATGTAGCGGGTGTTCTGCTGGGCGCGCATCTTGTACTCGGAGAAGAAGTCGCGCAGCGCGACCGCGTAGGGCAGGTCGAACCACAGCTTCGGGGTCGGCGGGGCGCTCGGCGGCACCGTCGAGAGCCCGATGAGGTCCTTGGGCATCCCGACCATGACGGAGAAGGCGGAGTTCAGGCCGTGCTGGACCATGAGCTCGGGCATCACCTTCCAGCCCTGGCGGGCGGTGGCGTTGGCGTTGTGGGCGCCGTCGATCTGGAAGATCCGGGCCCCGCTCATGACCTTCTTTGCCTCACCCGCGTCGACGTAGCTGCGGTAAGCGTTGATGTTGCGGTAGAGCACGTTGTACTGCGGGTCCTGGTGGGCGCCGTTGACACCCTCCTCCGCGAACAGCACCGCGACCTCGGGGCCCGCCACGCCGGAGACGTAGCTGTGGAAGTTGATCGGGCGGCCGACCTCGTCCTCGATCAGGTCGCAGGCCTTGCGGCTGGCGCGCAGCTGCTTGCGGGTGATCGGCACACCACCGATGCCCTCGGGGGTTCCCTCCATCAGGCCGTCGATGTGGCTCTGCCCGGTAGTGCGGATCACCATGATGTGGTCGGCGCCGTTCCAGGCCGCCATCCGCATGCGGCGGATGTCGTCCTCGAAGTGCCCGGAGGCGATCTCGGAGGTCACCACCGGGGCCGGCTGCGGGTCGATGCCCTCGAAGTACTTCGCGGTGGGCATCGGGACGCTGTTTTTCAGCGGCTCCGACATGTCCCTGAAGTGGAATCCCGCCATGTCGACACCGCCCTCGGGCACGGTGCGCCAGGTCCAGCCCTTGCGCGGCGGGTGGTAGTTCTCCAGATCCTCGAGGATCTCCTCCACGTTGATCTTGGTGTTCGGATCCAGCTTGTCGGTCACGCTCACTTCTCCTCGAAGAGCCCGGCCATCACGGCCGGATCGTCGGCGATGGCGGCGGCGGCCGCCCGGATGTCAATTCCGTCGCGCCTGGACAGGCGCAGCACCACGTGCCCCGCTCCCTTGCCCAGCAGCCCGGCGTTCAGCACGTTCTCGACCACGGCGTGCGTGGTGACCGAGTCGATGCCCATGCGCAGCAGCACGGACCGTTCGATCGACGGCGTGGTGTGGGTGCGGGCCAGCTCCACCACCGGCTCCATCACCTGGTGGCACAGCTCCCAGAACCTGGTCTTGAGGGCCTCGTCGTCCAGGTCCGCCAGTTCGGAACGCAACTTCTCGAAGCGGTCGATCCGCTCCTGTTCCTCGGTGTTCATCATCGTCCTTCCTGTTCACTCGCCGCCCGCGGCCCCGGGGACGAGCGATCGCACGTGCTCTTCGGTGGTGTTGGCGTCGGCGGCCAGGAATTCGACGTCCTTGCTGCTCCACCGCTCGGGGGGCAGCACCTTGGCGGCGTGCCTGATGTAGCTGCCGCGCAGCCTTTCGAGATCCAGGGGTTTGCCCGCTACCTGGTCGAGTCGCTCCGGGATGACGATCGCCTTGCCGGGGACGTTGTCCGCCGGGTCGCCCCTGCGCACCTCGATGCCCCGGCTCTTCGCGAACGACAGCTGGCTGTTGTGGTGCTTGCCCGCGCCGGTGTACTCGGTTTCCTGGACGACGATGATCTGGTCGCGGTCCATCTGCATGGCAAGGGCGACGGCCGCCGTCAGGCTGGTGTTGCCGGCCGGGCCGCGTTCCAGGCCCTCAAGTTTCGTCAGCAGCTCGGTCATGTAGAAGACCTCGCCCTGGGTGACCAGGTGGTAGCCGTTCATGTACCGCAGGGCGCGGGCCGCGTTGCGCGGCACGTCCACCCGGTCGGGCCAGGTGGCGAACGGCACCCCGAAACCGGTGTGGCCCGTGGTGAAGGATTTGTTGTTGAAGTCCTTGTCGGATGCCATGTGCAGGCCGGTGAGGTCGACGGAGACCGCCACCACCTGGGTCTGGTCGCAGCCCACCTTGCGCAGGCCGCGGGCCGTGCCCGTCAGGTTACCACCGCCGGCGTGCGTGACCGCGACCACGTCGGGCTGGCGTCCGTAGCGTTCCTGCACCTCGCGGCCGATCTCGGCTCCGAGCGTCTCCACCCCCGCGATTCCGTAGGGGGTGTAGAGGCTGGCGTTGAAGTAGCCGGTCTCCTCCAGGGTGCGCAGCAGCACGTAGAACAGCTCAGGCCCCACCGTCAGTTTGACCACCTCGGCTCCGTAGGCCTCACAGGCCCGGGACTTCTCGACGATCTCGGGTTGCCCGACGTGCTCGGAGTCGTAGACCTCCTGGATCACGATGCACTTGAGTCCCTGCTGGGCGGCCTGCGAGGCGACGGCCGCCCCGTAGTTCCCGCTCGTCGCGGTGACCATGCCCTTGAAACCCTTCTTGCGGGCCTCGTGGGCGCTGAGGGAGGCGCGGCGCGCCTTGAAACTTCCGGAGGCGTTCGCGGCCTCGTCCTTGACGAGGATCCTGGCCCCCTTGCCGGAGCCGGCGATGGCCCGCACCGCCTCGGTGAGGCGATGCAGTTCGTGCAGCGGGGTCCTGCCGACCTTGGTGGCCCGCTGGATTTCGGCCACATCGTCGAGGGAGTAGCCGGTGGCCGCCATCATCGCCTCGTAGTCGAAGGCGATGGGGCTGATGTTGAACTCGTCGTAGTCCAGCCCCAGGGCGGAACGCATGATCTCGTTCCTGCGGGCCATCACATCCTTGTATGAGTTGCTCATGACTCGTACTCCGTCCCGATCGTGAGAATCTCGTCCACGGTCTCACCGAAGCTGTGGGAGTATCCGGGATTGATCCGGCTCAGCACCCCGGTGTGGGTCCGCCCGATGATGGTGCGGATGGTCGCCTCCTCACCGAGCGCCGCGGGCGCGGTGAGGAAACCGTCGACCCATTGCAGCAGCGGGGTGGCGGCCGTGTCCGCCGGCACTCCCTCCGCGCGTTCCCCGGGGGTCAGCACGACCTGCTGGATCTCCACCCATGCCCCTTCGGGGGCCACCTTCGTTGCACTCACTGCATCGCTCCAATCTCGATTCAGGTCACCGGCGCTCGTAGGCCTCGGGGCCCATCAGCGCCGTCGGCGACGGCAGGTCGATGATCCGCTTGAGACCCGGGGTGGCGGCGAAGATTCGGGGAATGGTGTTCACCGCGATGCCCGCGGTGGCCTTGCCGCCCGCGATCTCGGGGCCGGTGGACATGCTGATCTCGGGTACGCCGTGGATGGTGATGTAGTCGCCGGTGTCGACTCCCTCGGCGCCGGGATCCACCTGCTGCGGGTGGATGAGTTTGATGATCTCCTCGTCGCCGCGGTACCCGACGGCGATGTGGTTGCAGCCCGCGACCTTCCCGGGCTCGATGACCCGGTCCCTGGCCTGGCGCGGCACCTTCGCGATGATCGGTTCGAGTGTCTGTTCCACGCGATCGACACCGAGCCCGAGGGCGTCGCTGATCAGGCGGACGGATTCGGGGAAACCGACGTGCCCGACGATGGAGCCGTCGGCGACCCCGGCCCTGAACTCCTCGGGGGTGGTTCCGACTCCCTGGGTGGACAGCACGGTCTGCCCGTAGGGGCTGAGGTCGTTGATGCGGCTGGCCTCGATGCTGGTGACCTCCTGGCTGCCGGTGGTCAGCACCACGACGAGATGGTCGAGCACGAAGCCCGGGTTGACGCCCACACCTACGGCGGAGACGCCGTGTTCCTTGGCCAGCGCGTCCAGTTCGGCCGCCTCCTCGGGGTTCTGCGCCTCGGGAGCGGCCATCTCCTCGGCGATGCTGACCACGTTGATGCCCGCGGAGATGATGGCCTTCAGGTCGGGAAGCTGTTTCTTGACCCAGGACGTGGTGGCGATGGTGACGACGTCCACCTTCTCCGGGTCGAGGATGCTGGCCGGGTCGTTGCTGATCTTCACGCCCGCCGGGCCCACGCCGAGCACTTCGCCGACGTCCTTGCCCGCGAGCTCGGGACTGATGTCGAATGCGCCGACCAGTTCCAGGCCGTCCTTGGCCAGGATCACCTTGGCAACGCCCTGACCCATCGCCCCGAGGCCCCACTGGGCCACGCGGATTCGCTGATTCTTGCTCACTTCTCTCCCTCGAGTTGTTGTTCCGCCTCAGCTGGGACACGGCGTACTGGTGTTCCGGGATCCCCGGAACAAGCACACCCCTTCTCCGGAGAACCAAGGACCGGTCCCGCCACCGCCACGCTCTCCTTTCGACCCGGTGGTTACTATGTTCGCCATGTCCTGGGCCCTTTGCCCGACCGGCATCCACGTGGGTGCCCGTCGGTTCACCGTCGCGAAGGTGTCGCCACTGACCATTGCTCTTTCACGGTATCCGCGGCATCAGGAGATCAGCCCACGAACACCGGATTCGATTGCGACAAAGGCGAACAACTTGAGATTTTCCCATCTTCAACATCCTGGAATTCGGAACCTCCCACCCCGCTTTCCGTGCAGGAGGGACCGGTGAGAGACGAGACGGATCTCCAGCTGGTCAATCTGTTGCAGATCGATCCCCGCATCTCCTGGTCGAAGGCGGGCGAGATCCTCCAGTTGTCGCCGACGACCGTGGCGAACCGCTGGAACCATCTGGTGGAGAAGGGGCTGGCCTGGATCTGCACATACCCGAACCTGGAGCACCGGTTCGCAGCGGTGGTCGAGGTCGACTGTCGAACCGAGTTCCTGGCCTCCGCCACTGAGCAGATGTGCGCCCATCCGCTGATCACGAGCGTCGACGAGGCCACGGGACGGCGCGACATCCTGCTGACCATCATGGCCCCCGACATGGCGACGCTGACCACCCTGATCATCGACTGGATCGGGGGAATCGAGGGGGTGTACGGGACTCGCAGCTCGCTGGTGACCAACGTCATAGTCGGGGCGGAATCCTGGCGGGCGAACATCCTCACCCAGCGCCAGGTCAACCAGGCCCTCCCCCAGCGCACACCCGACAGGTCGCAGGCGGGATTCGACGCCGCCGACCTGGCCCTGGCCCAGGCCCTGGCTCGCGACGGCAGGGCCAGCGTCGCCTCGCTGTCCCAGGAACTCGACATGCCGACCAGCACGGTGCACCGCCGGATGCGGCGGCTTCTGGCGAACCAGCACATCATCATGCGGTGTGACGCGGCCCCCGAGCTGGCGGGGTGGCTGCTGGAGTGCACCTGGTTGACGACGGTCGCCTTCAACTACAAGAACCGGGTCATCGAGCTGCTGAAGGAACAACCTTCATTGCGATCCTGCTTCTGGATCACGGGGAGCAACAACCTGCGCGTCAACTTCCGCGTCAACCACATCGGTTCCCTGGCCGCCCTCGAGTCCTCGATCGCCTCCGCCATCCCCGGCCTGGCCCCCGACGAAACCGTCGTGCACATGCGCAGCCACAAGTCGATGGGATGGCTGCTGAGACCGGACGGCTGCTGCACGGGGCAGCTCGTGCCCCCGGTCTTCGGCCCCTGAGAGGGTGAAACGCCCGGGGAGTTCTTCGGCTCCCCGGGCGCCGGAGCCCTCAGACCAGAGCGATTCCGTCGTCCACCCGGTCGAAGCGAACCGCCTCGCCGTCGTGGATCTGCCCGGACAGCAACCCGCGGGCGAGCTGGTCCTCGACGGTGGTCTGCACCAGGCGGCGCAGCGGACGGGCCCCGTAGACCGGGTCGAAACCGACCTCACCCAACCAGTCGGCCGCAGCGTCGGTGACCTCGACGGTGATCCTGCGGGAAGCCAGGCGTCGGCCCAGCCGTTCGAGCTGGATCGCGACGATCCTGCGCAGGTCCTCGCGGGTGAGCGGTTCGAACATGACGATGTCGTCCAGCCGGTTCAGGAACTCGGGACGGAACGCGGAACGCACCACCCCCATCACCTGTTCCCTCTTCTCCCCGCCGCTCATCAGCGGGTCGGCCAGGTACTGCGACCCGAGGTTGCTGGTGAGGATGAGAATGGTGTTGCGGAAGTCGACCGTGCGGCCCTGGCCGTCGGTGAGGCGGCCGTCGTCGAGGACCTGCAACAGGATGTTGAACAGGTCCGGGTGGGCCTTCTCCACCTCGTCGAGCAGGATCACGGAGTAGGGACGCCTGCGCACGGCCTCGGTGAGTTGACCGCCCTCCTCGTAGCCAACGTACCCGGGAGGAGCACCGACCAGCCGGGCCACCGAGTGCTTCTCGGAGTACTCGCTCATGTCGATGCGCACCATGGCGGTCTCGTCGTCGAACAGGAAGTCGGCCAGCGACTTGGCCAGCTCGGTCTTGCCGACGCCGGTGGGGCCGAGGAACAGGAACGATCCGGTGGGCCGGTTCGGGTCGGAGATCCCGGCGCGAGAACGCCGCACCGCATCCGAGACGGCCTTGACGGCCTCGCGCTGCCCTATGAGCCGCTCGCCGAGTCGCTCCTCCATGTGCAGCAGCTTCTCGGACTCACCCTGCAGCATCCGCCCGACGGGGATCCCCGTCCAGGCCGCGACGACCTCGGCGATGTCGGTCTCGGAGACCTCGTCGGAGACCATGCGGGAGGCGTCCGCGTCGGTTTTCTCCGCGTCGACGAGCTGCTGCTCGATGACGGGGATCTCCCCGTACAGCAGCTGCGAGGCGCGCCCCAGGTCGCCGGCGCGCTGCGCCTTGTCGGCCTCCACGCGCAGCGCGTCGATCTTTTCCTTGAGGTCGCCGACCCGGTTCAGCCCAGACTTCTCCTGCTCCCAGCGGGCCTCCAGACCGCGCAGCTTCTCCTGGGCGTCGGCGAGCTCTGACCGCAGCGCGGCGAGGCGTTCGCGGGATGCGGCGTCCTCCTCGTTCTTCAGGTGCAGCTCCTGCATCAGCATGCGATCCACGTCGCGGCGCAGCATGTCGATCTCCTCCGGGCTGGAGTCGATTTCCATCCGCAGCCGCGAGGCGGCCTCGTCCACCAGGTCGATGGCCTTGTCGGGCAGCTTCCGGCTGGTGATGTAGCGATCCGACAGGGCGGCGGCAGCCACCAGCGCGGAATCGGTGATGCGCACCTTGTGGTGCGCCTCGTAGCGTTCCCGCAGCCCACGCAGGATGGCGATGGCGTCCTCCACGGAGGGCTCACCGACGTAGACCTGCTGGAAGCGGCGCTCCAGGGCGGGATCCTTCTCTATCCTTTCCCGGTACTCGTCGAGCGTGGTGGCGCCGATCATCCGCAGCTCACCGCGGGCGAGCATGGGTTTGAGCATGTTGCCCGCGTCCATCCCGCCATCCCCGGTGGAACCGGCCCCGACGACGGTGTGCAGCTCGTCGATGAAGGTGATGATCTGTCCCTCGGATTCCTTGATCTCGCTCAGGACCGCTTTCAGGCGCTCCTCGAAGTCGCCCCGGTACTTGGCCCCGGCCACCATCGAGGTGAGGTCGAGGGAAACCAGGCGACGCCCCTTCAGGGAGTCGGGAACGTCGCCCTCCACCAGGCGCATGGCGAGTCCCTCGACGACGGCGGTCTTGCCGACCCCGGGTTCGCCGATCAGTACCGGGTTGTTCTTGGTTCGGCGCGCAAGCACCTGGACGACGCGGCGGATCTCCTGGTCACGCCCGATCACGGGGTCGAGCTTGCCGGAGCGGGCGCGCTCGGTCAGGTCTATGGAGTACTTGTCGAGGGCCGACTCGCCGCCCTCGGATTCCGCGGATGTGACGCGCTTGCCGCCGCGTGCCTCCTCGAATACCTTGGTCAGTTTCTCGGGAGCGGCCCCGGCACGGGTCAGGATGGCTCGCGCCTGGGAATCGACGGAGGCGAGGGCTATCAGCAGGTGTTCGGTCGCGACGAACTGGTCCCCGAGCTGTTCGGCCAGGGTCTCCGCCGTGGCCAGTACGCGCGCCAAGGCACCCGAGATCGTCGGCTGGGTCACGGAACTGCCGGTGCTGGACGGCTGCTTGGAGATGGCCTCGACGGCCTGGGCGTCAACAGCTGCGGGGTCGGCACCGACTGCGGTCAGCAGGTGTCCGACGGTGTTGTCGGGGGTGAGCAGGAGCCCGTGCAGCAGGTGCACGGGCTCTGCGGACGGGTTGCCCGCGGTAAGAGCCTGCCGCACCGCCGCGGTCACGGCGTCGCGGCTCTTGGTGGTCAGTTTCTCAGTGTTCACCAGTCCTCCAGAGAGCGAATTATGAAGTTGAGTCTACCACGCTCAACTTGATTCTGAGTAGCTCGGATGCGCGTCCGGATTGCAACCGTTTTTCCCATCTGGCCACAAAACCGGTTTCGAGGGCTAGGCTCGGATGTGGACGGCGGTGGGATCACCCCCCGGGGTCCCCGATCGTCGTCCGGTCGCCCGCTGAAGTGCTGACTGGAAGGAGCCACATGTCCCACCTCACCGAGAACGGTTTGACCACCACCATCCCCGTCACGGGGCGTGTTCCGAAGCTCCCCCGCGTCATCGAGTGGGTGGAGGAGGTAGCGGCCCTGACCAATCCCAGCGCCATCCATTTCCTCGACGGCTCCGACGAGGAGTACGAGCGTCTCGTGGAAAAACTCGTGGAGGCCGGCACCCTCGTGCGACTGAATCCTGACAAGCAGCCGGGATCCGTCTACGCCCGCACCGATCCCGACGACGTTGCCCGCGTCGAGGACTCCACCTTCATCTGCTCCGTCGACGAGAACGACGCCGGCCCCACCAACAACTGGATGGATCCCAGACAGATGAAGACCATCCTGACCAAGCTGTACAACGGCTGCATGGTGGGGCGCACCATGTACGTCATTCCCTTCTGCATGGGACACATCGACGCCCCCTCCCCGAAGTTCGGCATCGAGATCACCGACTCGGCCTACGTGGCGATCTCCATGAAGATCATGACCCGGATGGGCACTGAGGTCATGGAGGCCATGGAGCGCACGGACGCGGACTTCGTGCCCGCTCTGCACTCCGTCGGGATGCCCCTGCCGCCCGGGGTCAAGGACGTCCCGTGGCCCTGCAACGACATCAAGTACATCGTCCACTTCCCCGAGGAGCGGACCATCTGGAGCTACGGCTCTGGCTACGGCGGCAACTCCCTGCTGGGCAAGAAGTGCTATGCGCTTCGGATCGCCTCCGTGATGGGTCGCGACGAGGGCTGGCTGGCCGAGCACATGCTGATCCTCAAGATCACCTCGCCGGAGGGGAAGTCCTACCACCTGTGCGCGGCCTTCCCGTCGGCCTGCGGCAAGACGAACCTGGCGATGCTGGAGCCCACCCTGCCGGGCTGGAAGGTGGAGACCCTCGGCGACGACATCGCATGGATGCGGTTCGGCGAGGACGGCAGGCTCTACGCCGTCAACCCGGAGACCGGACTGTTCGGCGTGGCCCCCGGCACGAGCACCGACACCAACCCCAACGCCATGGCGGCCATCGAGGGCGGGCATTCGATCTTCACCAACGTCGCGCTCACCGACGACGGTGACGTGTGGTGGGAGGGGAAGACCAAGCAGCCCCCGGAGCACCTCACGGACTGGAAGGGCCGATCCTGGACCCCCGAGGGCGGCCCCGAGGGAGGTCGTCCGGGCGAGAAGGCGGCGCACCCGAACTCCCGCTTCTGCACCCCGATCTCGCAGTGCCCGATCCTGTCGGACGAGTTCTACGACCCGAAGGGCGTGCCCGTCGACGCCATCATCTTCGGCGGCCGACGCGAGAACACCATCCCGCTGGTGTCGCAGTCCAGGAACTGGCAGCACGGCGTGTTCATGGGCGCCACCTGCTCCTCCGAGACCACCGCGGCAGCCAAGGGCGCCGTCGGCGTGCTGCGCCGCGACCCGATGGCGATGCTGCCGTTCATCGGATACCACGTCGGCGACTACTTCAGGCACTGGATCAACCTCGGGGAGCGCACCACTCCCGACAAACTCCCGAAGGTCTTCTACGTCAACTGGTTCCGGCGCGACTCCGAGGGCAAGTTCCTGTGGCCCGGTTTCGGCGAGAACTCCCGGGTCCTGAAGTGGATCGTGGAGCGCCTCGAGGGCAGGGTTGAGGCGATCGAGACCCCGGCCGGCCTGCTGCCGGAGAAGCAGGACATCGATATCGAGGGCCTCGACATCAGCGACGAACACCTGGAGCAGGTGCTGCGCTACGTTCCCAACGAATGGGCCGACGAACTGCCCCGCGTGCGCCGCTGGCTGAGGTCGCTGGGCCTGAAGGTCCCCCAGGAGATCCACGACGAGCTGTGGCACATCGCCATGAACATCATCGGCGAACGCTGACGGTTCCCACCGGTGTGGGTGGGGTGGCAGTCCACCCCACCCACACCGCGTCCAGCCGGCCCCGCCCCGAACGCTGGCCTTCACGCCAAACGCCAGCCTTCCCAACGGAAACGCTTGCCTTCCTGCCGAACGCCAGCGCTACAGCACAAGCACACGACCGGAAGGCAAGCGAACCAATCCGGGAGGACCCAGGGCGGGAACCCTCCCGCGCGACCTCCGGATCACCCCGTGGCGGCGAGGGCGAAGGGCAGGACGGCCCTCGCACCGGCCCGTTTCAGGAGGCGCCCCGCGACCGTCATGGTCCAGCGTGAATCGACCATGTCGTCGACGAGCAGTACCGGTCCGGACAGACCGGGCAGCACCGCCTCCTGTTGCGGGGTGACGTGGAACCGGGTCCACAGGTCCCGCACCCGGAACGTGCTGTTCGCCCTGGGCAGCGGGGCGGCGCCGGGCGCCAGCCCGAGGGGTCCGAGCACCCGGAGCCGGCCGGCCCTGGCCAGTCCTTCCCCCAGGGCTGCGACCAGCCGGGGACGTGACAGGCCGGGAACCCAGGCGACGGCGGCTGGACGCTCGTCCCAGTCCCACTCGCGGAGCACCTGGAGGCACGCCCCGGCCAGTTGTGGTGGCACCTCGGCGTCGACCGGGTTGCCGTCGGCGTCCGAGGCGAACAGCTCGCGCAGCGCGTTGCCGTGGCCGAGGTCGGTCAGGCGGGCCACGACGCGGCCGGGTTCGACGCGTTCCGCCAGCGGGATCCGGCCCTTGACGACCTCGCCACCCATGACGCCGGTGAAACGATCCAGCCCGGGCGGCCACTGGGTGCGCGGTTCGAGGACCACCCCCACCCGTTCCAGCGCCGACTGCGCCGCGACCTGTGCCTCGGCCGTCACCCCGGTGGGATACCACGGCCGGGTGCAGGTGTCGCAGTGCCCGCAGGGCCTCGAGTGCGGGTCGTCCAGCGCCGCCGTCAGGAACTCCATCCGGCACCGGGCGTGCCCGAGGTTCTCGTATTCGAGCATGGCCTGCTGCTCCGCGACCCGCGCGGCGGCGATGCGCGAGTAGCGTTCCTCGTCGTAGATCCAGTCCACGCCGGTCGCCGCCCATCCCCCGGCGCGGTTCTCCACGGCACCGTCGACCGCCAGCACTTTCAGCAGCAGCTCCAGGGCACCGCGACGCAGCTCCACCCGCGACTCCAGGGCGGGCACGGTCAGCGGCACATCCGAGGCCGCCAGGGCGTCCAGCACCGATGCGGCCCGCTGCCGGGTGGGCATGGCGTTGGTGGCGAAGTACCGCCAGATCTCCTGGTCCTCACGCCCCGGGAGCAGCAGCACGTCGGCGGCCTCGGTGGCGCGGCCCGCACGCCCCACCTGCTGGTAGTAGGTCACCGGGGAGCTCGGGGCGCCGAGGTGGACCACGAACCCGAGATCGGGCTTGTCGAATCCCATCCCCAGCGCCGAGGTGGCCACCAGGGCCTTCACCTCGTTGGCGAGCAGGGCCTGCTCGGCCGCGACCCGCTCGGGCAGGTCCGTGCGACCCGTGTACGGCAGGACCCGGTGCCCGGCGGCCGCCAGAGCCGCCGCGGTGTCCTCGGCGTTCGCGACGGTCAAGCAGTAGACGATGCCGCTGCCGGGCAGCGAACCAAGATGCTCTACCAGCCACGCCAGCCGCCGCGCCGACGACCCCAGTTCCAGCACCCCGAGCCGCAGGGAGTCGCGCGCCAGAGCCCCGCGCAGCGTGAACACCTCGTGCCCGCCGACGGCCAGCTGCTCGGCGACGTCGGTGACCACCCGCTGGTTGGCCGTCGCGGTGGTGGCCAGCACCGGGACCCGGTCCGGCAGCTCCCGGATCAGGGAACGGATCCGCCGGTAGTCGGGACGGAAGTCGTGGCCCCAGTCGCTGATGCAGTGGGCCTCGTCGATCACCACGAGACCCGCCCGGGCGAGCAGATGGGGCAGCTGGGTGTCCCGGAAACGGGGGTTGACCAGGCGCTCCGGGGAGACCAGGAGGACATCGAGGAGGTCCTGTTCGATGGCCTCGGCGATCTCCTCCCAGTCGGTGACGTTCGACGAGTTGATGGTGGCGGCCCGCACCCCGGCGCGCCCGGCGGCCTCCACCTGGTTGCGCATCAACGCCAGCAGCGGGGAGACGATCAGCGCGGGACCGGCGCCCGCTCGGCGTTGCAGCAGCGCGGCTATGAAGTAGACCGCCGATTTTCCCCAGCCGGTGCGCTGCACCACCAGGGCCCGCCGGTGATGGACGACGAGGGCCTCGATGGCCTCGTACTGCCCGTCGCGGAAGATCGCATCCTCACATCCCGTGAGTTTCCGCAGCAATTCGCAGGCCAGGGGACGTGTTCCGGCCTGCTCGGTGGCCCGGTTCTGCTCCATGCACGAAGCCTGCCACGGGCCGCCGACATTTTCGCGGGGACGTTCAGGCCCGGAGTTTCTCGTGGATGGCGGCGACGAAACGTTCGAGGGCCCCATCGGCGAGATCGACGAACGTGGCCGGTTCGAAAAGCTCCGCCTCCAGGAGCAGCGGATGGCTTCCCGGCGGGGTCACCACGTCGATGCGCGCGTACAGCGGGGTGCTGGCGTCCTCACCCCAGCCCCTGGCCTCCGCGATCGCGGCGACCGCTTTCAAGGCCCTGTTCCCGAGCTCCACCTCGTCGCCGGTCGGTGCGGCCGGCCGGATGTCCTCGGTGTACCTGCCGCCGAGGTAACCGCCCCCGTGTTTGAGGATCGCGCATTTCTGGATGGTGTGGGAGTGGTGCGCGTTGAAGAACAACAGGCCGTGTTCGGCATTGTCCTGGATGGCATCGATCGCAGGCTGCACGAGCACCACCTTGCCCACCTCCAGGATGCGCCCGCACAGTTCCAGGGCCGCGGGGTCGGTGGCAGCGAACAGCCCGGTGCTCTGTGATCCGAGGGAGATGTTCGGTTTGACCACGACGTTCCCGCCGCCATGCGCCGCCAGCGCCTCGCGGCACTGTTCGAGGTTCTCGCAGAAGGTGGTGGGGACGACCTCGACCCCGTGTTCGGCAAGTTCCCGCAGGTAGCGCTTGTCCAGGTTCCACCGGATCAGGTCGGGACTGTTGATCAGGCGCACCCGGGCCTCGGCGCGCCCCAGCCAGTCCATGAACTCCTCCGTGCGTTCCGCATAGTCCCAGGGGGAACGGAAGATGGCTGCGTCGTAGACCGACCAGTCCCTGGGCTCGTGCCAGACGGCGATCTCGGAGTCCACCCCACTGGCGTTCAGGGCGTCGTTGAGGGGCCCGGTGTCGAGATGTTCCTCCTCCTTCAGGGCCTGCTGGTCGGTGCTTATCAGCGCAACTCGTTTCATGAAACTCCTTCTTCCGGGGCAGCACGCCCACCGCCAGATGCTATCCGGCAGGCACCCCACACGGCCGGGCCGACCTGATTCCTCGAGATCAATGAATCTTGAACCAAATCTTGTACACCCGGTGTCACATTTTTTGTACATCGAATGTACAATTCCTGACATGAGTCGTTACCGGTGCCGGGGGCTCGAAGCCGTCTGGCGCCAGGGAAGTCCTCATCAGATCATCGTTCTGGAAGGAAGACGAGCCATCGGGAAGACCCGCCTCGTACGCCATCTCCAGGCCGAGAAACGCTATTCCTCGTACCAGACTCTCCTGGATCCCCTCACCCGGGAACTCGCCCTCACCGACACCAATGGTTGGCTGAGGTCGCTCCCTAGGCCCGCGATCATCGACGAAGCACAGCTGGCCCCCGAGCTCCCGCTCGCCCTGAAACGCTTCGTCGATGGCCTCGGTCCGGATCATCACTTCCTCCTGACGGGTTCCGCAGCGCTCGGCCGGGGTTCCTTCGGAGGCTCGGATCCGCTGGCCGGTCGTATCGCCCGCCAGCGGCTGCATCCCTTCACGGGATTCGAGCTGGCGAGTCCCGAAAATCCCGCTCCTTCGCTGGTGGACCGGCTCTTCGACGCTCCCCTCGACCCTCACGAAACCCAACCCTGCGATCGGAAAGAAGTCGCATCCGTTCTTGCCACGGGCGGGACACCGACGCTGGTCCTGAACACCCCGCCCCGTCCCGCGGATGAACTGGCCTCCCTCGTCCATGCCGACGTGTTGGCTTTGCTCGGGGATCGGCTCCTACCTAATGAGAACTTCGACGTTCTGCGCGCGGGAAGAGTTCTCGACGCCTTCCTGCGGCTGCCCGGAGGGCTGCTGAAGGTCAACCGGCTGGGTGAGGAACTGGCGCTCGACCGTCGAACCGTCGAACGCTACCTGAACATTCTGGAACGCCGTTTCCTGATCGCACAACTGCCCAATTTTCGCGCCGGGGCCTCATCGGCAACGCGATCCCACCCGAAGATTCACGCCACTGACACTGCACTGGCGGTCGAATCCCTGACCCGGTGCGGGAGGAATCCCGCACTTCATCCGGAGCTGTTCGGGCAGGTCCTGGAATCCTGGGTGTGGCAACAGGTGGCGGCTGACAGCACATGGAGCAGGACCCGGCCCAGCATCGGTTTCTGGCGCGACGCGTCCACGCAGGCCGAGGTGGACGTCGTACTCACGGACTCGCAAGGCCGAAACGTCGGTCTCGAGGTGAAGGCCAGTAGCTCCTTGGGGCTGCGGGACATCAAGGGGTTGGCCGCGTTCGCGGCGCGCAACGGACTGCATCGCGGGTTCGTGATCCATCTCGGTTCCGAACTCCACCAGATCAAGGAGAACATCTGGGCGCTACCCCTGGCCCTGCTGCGTTCCCCCGATGCGTGGCCCGGAACCTCCCAGCCCCATGCCTTGGTTCCCAAGAAGGCGCACGAAGCGATCCTGAGCACGGAGGATGATGCCTATCTGGCTGGACTACCGAACCGGTTCATCGCGGAGGTGGAAGAGGCGTACCGGTTCCTCACCGGGGAGGACATGCCTGGCTCTCCCCGGTTGCTCTTCGCATCCGCACGCACCGCCCGCGCCCCCGAAACCGACGTCATCGCGATACCCCTTGTCCCACCCGATCTTCTTCCCGGGTTTCCTCCCCACTGGGAGGACTCGATGTCCACGTACCTCGAACGGGGCGGGGTGCCGTTGGCCGACCTGAGAATTGACGACCGGGACTTCACGCTATCGGCGCGAATCGCCGCGATGCTGCTCCGGGAAGCGGCCCGGTGATCACGAACCCAGGTCGGAGAGCAGATCCTCGAGGAGTTCTTCCTCGTAGGCGGTGCAGCCCTCCGGCATCCGCCAGGTGAGCGCTCCGGGCAGCCGGTCCCGGAGCTGGTTCACGATCCGCCAGCCGACGGCATCCCCGTCGGCCCGCACGTGGCAACGGACGTCGCCGAGGCCCGTCAGCAGCTCCCAGGCGGCCTGGCTGGGAAGCCCGAAGGTACAGACCAGCGGCCGGGAGGCCGCGCCGTGGCGGTCCGCGGCAGCCTCCAGGACGGTCGGGTTCTCGCAGACGAAAACCTCCGCGCCCCTGGCGATTTCCCAGTCGCCCCGGAGCGACCGCAGGGTCAGCCACACCGGTTCCCCCGGGGCGGCGTGGCAGAGCCGCACCGCCGGGGCGTTCCCGGTCAAGGGCAGATTCAGCACCAGCACCTGCGCCGAGACCGCGTCGCAGATCACCCCCGCGCCCGCCCAGGCCGCCGACCACAACTGCGCATCCTCCAGCGGATCGCGGTAGCTCCCGCCCTCGGTGACGGCCCGGCGCAACTCAAGCGACCTGACGCAGGCCCGTCCCAACGGCGTCGAACGGTCCAGGGCGTGCGGGTCCCGGAACAGGGCGGCGGCCAGTTCAGCCAGCCGGCGCGGCTCCTCCCCGGTGGCCGCGAGCACATCCGCGACTTCACCGGCCAGCAGCGCCCACGACGGGGCCGGTTGCAGAATGCCCCGGGCCACCGCCGTCAGGTCGTCCCCCCAGTGGCCGACCGCACCTCGCAGCAGCGCCAAGCCGGCCGCACGATCGGATTCCCGCGCCTGCTCCGCCTCGGCCCTCTCCCCCCGGAGATCCCGCAGGGGGCCTCCGAGCGCGACGAGCAGCTCGTCCAGTCCGGCACCGTGGGCCCTCAGCCCCTGCCTGAGTTCCGACGCCTTCACCCCCCTGCCGAATTCCCTCCAATCCGCCTTCAGGAACCGCCCGATGTCCCGGCGCTCCGATAGCGACCAGTCCAGGGACACCTCACCCCTATCCCCGCGCCAGCCTCGTTCCCGGCGTCTCCTGACCTCCGCCAGCAGGCGAGCCGGTCCTGGCAGCCGCGCCCAGGCCAGCAGATAGCCGGGCACGCTCACAGCAGCTGGTCCTGCCTTTCGGGCGCCCCGAGCGCCGGGGTTTCAATGGTCTCCAGCTGGCCGCCCGCCCACAGCTCCAGAACCAGATCGGCCCCGGGCATGGGGGCCGGCGCCCTGACCACCTGGTAGATGGCCGCGACGGGCACGGCGGCGACATTGACGATCCTTCCCGGCCCAACCAGCAGCACGTCGAGATCGAACTCCCTGAACAGCTTCATCACGGTGGCGCGGTTGGCGGCGTCAAGACCGTCGAAGGCCTCGTCCAGCCACAGCGGCCGGGGCCCGGTCGGCATCTCCTCGTACATCGCGGCGAGGGTGGCCACGAGCGGCATCATCAGCATCACAACCCGCGCCCCGCCGGAGAGTTCCGCGTAACCCCTGCTGGTCAGCGGCCCCCACCTCCCGGAGCCGCGGCGATGTTCCAGGTGGATGTCGTACCAGCTCCGGTAGTCCAGCCGCTCCGCCAAACCGTTTCGCCAGTCGGCCAGCCCCGCTCCCTGGGCCTCCCGTTTCACCTCGTCGACCCGGACCCTGAGGAACTCCCTGACACGCTCCTCCACCTCGGGATTGCCCCAGGCGGGGCCGCCGACGGCCTCCAACACCTGCCTGGTGGCGGCGTCCTTCGGTTCGAGGACGATCCTGAGGGCGGTGCGGTCGGTGCGGGTGGCGTGGGCCTCCAACACCTTGTTGATGCGCCCGACGAGCGCCTGGGTGGCGCCTATCCGGTCCCGCAGGTGATCCATGAAGGTGGAGCCGAGCAGCTGCCCGAGCGTGTCCTGCACCCGCTGGTCGTAGTTCAGGGCCAATTCCTCCTGGATGGCCCGAAGCCTCGCGAGAGCCTCCGTGAGGGGATGGCCGGCGCCGTGCGCATCGACCACCACGGTGACCCTCGGCAGGTCATCCACCTCGTCGATACGAAGGCTGCGGCCACCCGCCTCGAGTTCCCCGCGGGCCTCGTTGGCGCCGGTGTGCAGCCTCCGCCAGGCGTTCTGGACCGCCTGATCGGCCTGGTCGGGGTCCTCGCTCCAGTTGCGGATGGTGACCTGCTGACTGACGAACCGCACCTGCGCCCGCACCTGCATGATCGCCGTCGAGTCCGGTTCCGGCAGCTCCAGGCCCAGTTCCTCCGCCAGGCCCGCGTCGACGAGTCGCCGGAACCATGCGAAAGCCCGGTCGCGTTCAGCGGTGACCGTCTCCCGTTCCCGTTCGGCCGCGGCCAGGGCCTCCTCGGCCTTGCCCACCCGACCGGCCAGCCGGAGCAGTTCCTGCCCCAGCCCCGTGGCCTGCGAGGCCACCTCGGCGGCCCGCGCCTGCAGCTCCTCCAACTCCCGGACTATCTCCTGGTCATCCGATCCGATGGCCTTCTCGAGGGCCTGCACCCGGGATGTCGCCGACCCCAGTCGTTCCTCGGCGGCGCGCGCCTCGGTGATCGCCTCGTCCCGCTGTTTGTCCCCCTCCGTCGCCGCGGTGGCCGCCGCCTCCCAAGCGCTGAGGGCCAGTTCCTCCCGTTCCCGGGCGTGACGCAGGACCCCCAGGGCGTTCTCGGTGCGGCGCAGGGCGTCCTGCACCTCCACCAGTTCGGTCTCCCGGGCCGGCAGGTGATGCTGCGTGGCGAAGGTCAGCAGGGTCGCCCGCCTGGCGTCGGCCTCCGCCCGCAATCCCCGGGCCCGGGCCTCGTGCTGCGCCGCAGTCTCCTCCGCAGCAGCCGCCAGGGTCTCCGCGGTCGCGGCGTCCCGCAGCAGCCCGAAGAGTTCCCGGTCGTCGGGGGCCGAGGCCATCGCCCTCTGCAGGGCGGCCAGTTCGGCGGAAGCCCAGCTGGCCTCGGCCTCGTGCCCCGTCGCCTCGGTGAGGGCCTCCTCCCGGGCGCGGTTCAGTTCGGCCCTGCGCCGGGCCCGGCCAGCCTCCCGGGCCTCCTCCCCCAGGTGCTCGGCGTTGCCGTTGGGGCAGCTGGCCCGCCCCATCATGGAACCGTTGCGCCAGCGCCCGTCGAGAGCGATCGCGAGCCCGGTTCCCGGCAGTTCCTCCCCCGCGTGAACCAGATGGACGCCCGCCAGCAGCGCTTCGACCCGCTCGTTCCACGGGCCGGGAGCGGCCTCCAGCACCTCCCCGAGGCCTCTTTCGACGGGTTCCTCGGCGACGGCCAGGACGTCGTCGGCGACGACACCCTCGTCGCTCACCCAGGCGTCCAGCAACCCCGACGCGGCGAGCGCGGCCTCGATGGCGGCCAGTTCGTGCTCCGGCAGGCCCTCGCGCGGGTTCACGAGCCGCCAGACTGGGGCTCCCGTGTCGGGGCGAGAACGCCGCACCCACAGCGCGGGCGGCTGCGGGTCCGCGACCCCGGCCCGGTCCAGTTCCTCGATGCGCCCGTCCAGTTCGCCGACGCGTTCCCTGGCGAGCCGGCCCTGCAACTCGGATTCCCGCAACCTCACCTGGACAGGGGCGCGCGTGGGTTCGAACCATTCCTCCCGGATGCGTTCCCTGAGCGGCCGCTGCGGGGTCCTGCCGTCGGGCAGGGCGGACTGCCAGGCCTCGATGTCCACGCCACCCCCGACCTCCTCCGCCCAGACGTCGAGCCCGGCCGCCAGCGAGTCGCGTTCCTGCTCGGCCGCGTCCCAGGCGGCGCCGCGCCGTTCCCCGGCCTCGGTGGCTCGCTGCCGGGACTCCGCCGCGACGTCCTCCGCGCGGCTGGCTTCCTGATCGGCCAGGACCACCTCGCCCAGGAACTGCTGGGCGCGTTTCACGTCGCGTTGCCTGTCACCCACCCGCTGTTCCGTGAGCACCGGGTCGAAGTCGGCGACGTCCACCCCCGCCTCCCGGGCCGCGTAGCGGGCATCGGCGAGGCGCTCGGAGGTTTCCCGGCGCCGAGTCTCGAGTGCGGCCTCAGCAGTTTCCCGGGTCTCCTCCGACCTGCGCGCCGCCGCATCGGCTGCCTCGGCGCGCCGGTTGGCCTCCGCGGATTCCCTCCCCGCCATCTCCGCGACGGTGCGGGCGTGGGTCAGGCGGGTCAATCTTCCCTGCGCGTCCTGGTAGCGGCTGGAGGCCCGCAGCTCCTCGGCCGCCACCCGGGCGCCCTCGCCCGCGAGCTCCAGGGAGCGGCGTTCCTCCTCCACGACGGCCCGTCGCGCGTCCGCCTCCCCGAGTTCCCGTCGTGCCTCCCGTTCCCTGCGGGTGACGTTGTCGAACGCGGTGATCGCGGACCTGCCCCTGTCCGCGGCCCTCCGCAGCACTGCCCGCACCCAGGGCCGCCAGGAACGCACGGTGAACCCCTCAACGATTTCGACGGCGTCCGCGGCGCGATCCAGGTCGGCGCGGATCTCGTCCAGCTGGTCCCAGCCGTCGGCGAGCTGGTTGATCTCGGAGCGGTCAAGTTCTGGCAGGGCGTCGTGCAGCCGATCGCTGATGAAACGCACCTGGAGTTGCTCACCGAGTTTCGGGGTGCGGGTGACCCGCAGCAGCTTCCCCACCGCCTCCAGTTTCTCGGCGGTGCTGCCCAGCAGCCGGGAGGCCACTTCGCGGCGGTAGGCCGCCGCGCTCGGATGCCTGGTGAATCCCTCGGCCGTCACCTCCTTGGGTAGCACCACGCGGCGGGCCGCCAGCAGGTCGCATCCGCCACGCACCCGTTCCCCGCCGGAGAGGGTGCACCAGTGGAGGCGCATGTCGGCGGCTGCGCCGCGGGCCTCCGCGAACAGCAGCGTGGTGAAGAACTCCTCACCCTGGTCGGTGCGGCGCCCGTACTCCACCCACAGCCAGCCGTGGTGGGTGGAGGCCGTGGCCTCGCGGCGATCGGCGTCGCGGCCGGTGGGTTCGACGTAGTAGCGGAACGTTTTCCCGGAGCGGCCCAGCGTGTCGATGTTGCTGGATGCGACATCCGCGAGCCAAGGGATCAGGGTGGTCAGCGCCATCAACGACGACTTACCGGTTTCGTTGCTGCCCATGAGCTGCACCCACCCGTCCGCGTACCAGTACTCGGTGGTCTCGAACTCCCACAGGTTCACCACCCCCGCGCGCAGCGCCTGCCAGCGATCGGCCCTGACGGGGCTGGGCAAATCGCCCGCGACCACGGCGTCGCGCCACGACTTCAGTTGCTCGTCGTCAAGCATCACTCCTCCTCGCCCGAGGTCAGTTCGGCATCGCGGTAGCGTCCCGCGGCCGGGGCGAGAATCCAGTCCCCGGCCTCCACCCTGAGCAGACCGAGTTCCCCCAACCGCCCCGCCACGGCGTCGCGGATCGCCGTGGGGGATTCCCTCAGGGCCACCGTGAGTTGTTTCTCCCTGCCACGGTGAATGTCTTCCGCGGCGGCCAGCACCCGGTCGGCAGGAACCCGGTGGAATCCTGCCGCCCCCGGGCACAGCGCGTCGATCATGGCCAGCGTCACCCAGTCCAGGGTGGTGGCGTCGGGGAAACCGCAGACCAACCCCTCGGGCAGTTCTCGGGATGCGGGCATCACCAGCACGAGGGCGTCGCTGCGCACCTCGACCCGGCCGCCGGTCAGTTCCTCGGCCCGCTCCACCAGGCGGCTGCGTTGTCGGATCAGGTAGTCGCGGTGGGATTCGGGAAGCTCCTGGGGATAGAGGGCCTGGCATTCCACCAGGATCCGCAGCAGCTCCTGTCCCCGGGCGTCCTGGCCGCCATCAACCCGGCGCGCCAGGGCGAGGTCGACGTCATTGGTGTCCACCAGCAGCATCAGGGCGTCCCGGTGCAGCAGGTAGCCGGCACCGATCCCGGATCCGGTGCGCTCCCAGTCGTTCTGCAGGGTGCCTGAGGTGCGTTCCTCCAGCACCCCGTGCCCGACGAGCAGCTGGATGGCGGCGAGCAGCCGCTGCCGGTCCGGGCGGCGGTTCGGGTCGTAGGGCCAGCCGCCGTTGATCTGCGCCAGCCGCGCCACGTCGTCGGAGAGTTCCTGGAGGGTCAGCGACTCCCCGGGGCTGGCCTCCAGGCAACTGGCGGTGTACAAGGCCAGCACCAGCTGGCCGCGGGGCGGTGGCGTGGTCGCGGGTAGGGCCACCCCTCCCCCGATGGGTGGCCTGCGCAGCCGGTAGCAGCGGTTGATTCCCACCAGGAGATAGCCCACCCGTTTGGCCCAGATGCTCAGGGTGGTGGCGTGGCGATGCACCAGCACGTGCAGTTCGGGATGCCTCCAGGGCGTGACGAGGGGGTTCGCCACCAGGCCGGTGAAGGCGGCCTGGATCTCGGCATGGTCGTTGCCCAGCATCACGATGTGAACTCCACCAGGGCGTCGGCCAGCACCAGCCGCCCCTCCTCGGTCCGGCAGACCGCGGACCTGGGAGGGTGGACAGGGGTCAGTTTCATGGTGCATCTGCCGTCGGCGGTGGTGCCCGTCCCATTCGCCTCACGGGCCGAGGTGAGCAGGTCCAGGAAGAGCCGGGTTTCCCCCGCGGTCAGGACGGCCCAGTCACTGAGGCGCGTACCGGATCGGGAGACCAGGCGGTGTTCGGCCTCCCGAAGCGCGGCCTGGTCGTGGGCGGCGGCCGCGCGGGCCAGTTCCCTGGCCCTGGACCGGTCCACCACGCGAGGCGCCCGGCCGGACAGGGAACGCCGCCCCTGGGAACGCAGCCGCTTCGAGACCGGGACGGGAGGCGCATCCCACACGCTGGGAACACCCTGCACCTCCGGGGCTTCCAGGGCCAGGTGGCGGGCGGAGTAGAGCCCCGTACCGGTTGCGAAGACCCGCCAGGCCTCCGCGTCATCCTCGGCCCGGGCGACCGCGTCGGCCAGCCGGGACAGTTCAGCGGCCCGGGAGACGGTGCCCCCGACCGCGAGCAGTGCCCGGTGTCCTCGGAGCACCGGGGTGACGGCGTCACGCATCTGGCGGCGAAGCCGGGTGGCCTGCGGCAGTTCGCCGCTGAACCAGCGTTCCAGGACCGCGACGATGCCCGACAGGTGGGTGGTTGCGCGGGCCACCGTCTCCGGGTTGATATCGGCGCCGAGACGTTGCAGGGTCAGGGCCCGCCAGGTGTCGGGGCCGATGTCCTTCAGAGCCGGCAGGCAGTCCGTGATGCGCCCGGACCAGGCGTCCACCCCGGCGCCCCAGGCGTCGACGTAGGCGAGGATGGTCTCCAACAGGCGTGTGATGCGGGCCTGGTCGGGAACCCCGCCGAGCGCCGCGGCCATCCGGGACTGCCACTGGTTGGCCTCCCGCGCCATGGCGTCCAGGGTGGTCTCGACCACGGAGAACTCCCGGGAGGCATCGTCGAGGCGTTCCCCAGCCAGGGCGTCCAGGGCGGCCCGGAGCCGGTCGGCCAGCACCGCCGGAGCCAGCAGCACCGCCGTGGACCCGGCTCCGAGGTCCTCTTCGATGGCCCTGACGGCCTGGTTGAGGGCCGCCCCGGCCTCGGTGAGCTGGTAACGGTAGCGGTTCCGAAGGAACTCCTCCTCGGTGGTGGCCCGGTCCTGCCAGGCCTCGCAGGTGCCCCAGGAGACCAGCGACGCCAAGCGGTCGGAGAGGTTGAGGTCCTCCATCAGCCCGGCCGCTGTCTCCTGCGGCAGCCGGGCTCGGATCAGCTCGGCCAGCTCGTCGTGCCCCACCCCGGTCAGCGACACCTCCTGCCGGGCTGCCAACACGTCCACGATGAGCCGGTACTGGCGGGCGTGGGAACCGACGAGGTAGCTGGCGGCGCGGATCTCTCCGGGGGTCGCGAGCAGGCTCCAGGGCGACAGTTCCCCTGATCGCGCTTCGGTCACGAACCCACCCTACCCAGCCATCCTCTCGAGGAACGATGATGGCCCCCGAGAATTCCCGGGGGTCATCATCGTGTGTGCCGGAGAGTGGGTCAGAGATCCCTACCCGTCTTCGGCAGACCGGGCTTGACCGGCGGCCTGCTGGTGGGCCGGCCCGGTGTGCTCGGATCCGGTGTCGCGGTGCCGGTCGGGGAGGTCGTCGGTTCGGCCCCCTTGTTCACCTCACCCGTGATGGCCTCCGTGACGCCCTGGGCGTTGTCGAAGGCGACCGCCATGTATCCCAGCGGTTTCTGGTCGGCATAGGCGGCATCGTTGCGTTCGAGGTTGAGCGTCTTCGAGTCGCCCTGGTTGACCTTGAAGAACTGGCCGTCGTTGAAGGGCTTGTTCGTCGGGTCGTACTGCGCCCACTGCTCGATGGTGTCCACGGCCGCTGTGTTCCTGATGTCGAGAGCATTGGCGGTGTAGCTGAACTTGCCCTTGATGCCGACCTGGCTGGCGACGACCTGCAACACCACGGTGCTGGAATCCGTCGGGGAGAGGGTCACCGAACCAGCGGCGTAGACCTTTCCGTCGGATAGATCCGCCACGAACACCTCGGCGAGCCCGTTGATCTGCTGTTCCCGAACATGGCCGGAGTCCATGCTGATGATCCGGTAGTCGGCCTTGCCGTCATTGTCGTTGTCAATGTCGACGTTGTACATGAGCTGGGCCGGGTTGGAGAACCGGGAGCTGGAGTTCAGCGCAAAGTTCACGGTCCTGAACGACTCGTCACCGTAGCTCGCCACCCCGACACTCGCCAGGTCCTGACCGCTGTCGATCGCATCCGGGATGTCGGCCGGGTCGCTCAATCCCCACGTGTAGAGCGCGGTGTAGGCGCCGACCGCGCCACCCTCGTTGGTGAAGGTGACGTCGGTGCCCTTGGATGTGGGGGTGTTGGCCGCCTTCACATTGGACAGGGAGCGGGGAACCAGCAGGTACGGCATGGTCAGGGTCTTGCCATCGGAACCGGTGAACTTCAGGTTCCCGGAGGCCTCGTAGAACCATGGCGAGTTCGGGCTGTTGACTCCGCTGGGCACGTCGGAGGCCGACATGGTGATCGTGACGTCAACATCCACGCTGCCTCCCGCAGGAACCGTGATCTGTTCCTGGCTGAAGGAGATGCTGGCCTTCTTCGATTTTTCGGCCGGCTGCGAGCTGGCAGTGATCCGCGCCGCCTCGGTGCCCTTGTTGACGAGGGTGACCTTACGGGTGGCCTCGAAGGTGGTGGCCGATTCCGCGTACCCGAAGCTGAGTCCCGGCTCCCGCACCACGGTGCCGTTCACGTCCGAGGAGTCACCGTAGGCTACGAGGGAGGCGCCGACGGCTTCGACAGGATCGACCAGGCCACCCGCCAGGGTGGGATCGTAACCACTGACCTTCTCGGGATCGGCGGTGTTGACCAGCGAGGCCGCGATCTCCGGGGCGCTCCACTCCGGATGAGCCTGGACTGCGAGAGCCGCGACGCCGGTGACGTGCGGGGTTGCCATGGAGGTACCCGAGTCGACGCGGCCCTGATTGCCGGACCCGACTGCCGCCGACAGGATCGAAACGCCCGGGGCGGTCACGTTCGGGCGCACGGCCGAGTCACCGGTCCGCGGACCAGCCGAGCTGAAATCGGCGAGCTTGCCGTGGTTCCCGTTGGGGATCTCGGTTGCGGTCAGAGTGACCTCTTTGTCGTGCGCGGCGACGATGGCTTCGGCATCGGAGGATTTCACCCCGAGCAGCGGCACGTTGACCCGCCATTGCTCACCGGTCTCGGGATTGCCCGTGATCAGGCCCTCGTAGGGAGGAAACTCATCGCTGTCGTTGATCATGATGGCCCCCGCCAGACCCCAGCGCTGGGCATTCATGGCACGCAGCACGCGGGCGCAGCCACCGCGCTTGGTGACCACAATCGCCCCGCGCGGAACACTGGCGTACTCATCGCGATCGCAACCGGTCGAGACCTGGTTGTCCTCGGTCCTGAGGACGTGGAGCTTCGCGCTCTGGGGAAGCTTGGCGCCGTTGACGTTGATGGTCTGTATCGCCGTGCCGTCGATGGTGAGCTGTGCACCCGGATAGTTCGCCAAGGCGTCGTTGGCCGCGACGGAGATCACCCCGGCGCCGGTACCCGGCGAGGACGTCAGGTAGGGCTGCGAACCGGCGTTGCCCGCAGCGGAAACCACCACAACACCTGCTGCCACCGCATTGGAGACGGCGACGGCATCGGGATCGGTGGCCTTGCCGAAAGGTGAGCCCAGCGACATATTGATGACGTCCATGTGGTTCTTGACGGCCCAGTCGATGGCATCGGCTGTGAGATCGCTCCGTCCCTCACACCCGAAGACCTTCAACGCGTACAGGTCGGCCTCGGGAGCCACGCCGGGGCCGACCCGGAACTCGTTGTTGTGGGTGGTGGAGTCATAGGGGCCCTTGTAGGTGTCGCCGTCAGTGGTCACGCCTGATCCGGCGGCGGTGGCAGCCACGTGGGTTCCGTGCCCGAACTTCTCGCAGTCGATGGGGTTGTCGTCCGGCTGTGGGGTGTTCTGCCCGGTGTAGGCGTCGCCGGCGAAGTCATACCCGCCCTTGACGCGGGAGCCGTAGTAGGGAGTCGGATCCGTGGCCGCGGTGGCCTCAATGAACGCGTCCGGGGTGCCCTCCCCCCCAAAGGTGGCGTGGGTGTAGTCGATCCCGCTGTCGATGATGGCGATCTTGACACCCTTGCCCGTATAACCGGTTCCGCCAGCTCCCTGCCAGGCATTCGGGGCCCCGATGTAGGGAACGCTCGCGGTGTTGCTCCGCTCATGTATGGGAATGGCCTGAACGCTCTTGACCCCGTCGATGCCCTCGACATCGGCCACCTGGCTGCTGTTTATCGTCACCCGCAGACCGTTGTAGGCGGACTGCAGGCGGTTCTCGACCGCGCCTCCCAAGGAGGTCACTTGCGCGGCCACCTTATCCTGGGAATTGGAAAGTCTTTCCTGTATCTGTTTCTCTTCCTCCTCGCTCAAGGACCCGCCCTTGTGCGCCTTGACGACCGCGACAGGATCCTCCTCGAGCTCCACCATGACCGTGACCGGCCCCTTCTCCTGGAGGATCTTCTTGGCGGTTTCGGCGGGAACCTCGGTCTTGGGAGCCGGTTTGATCAGATCGGACATGTTCTGCGGGTCCGTCGTCTCATCAGCCGACGCGGTTGCCACGGGGGTGAGGAGAGCCAGCACCCCCACCATGGCCACTAGTCTGTTACGTCGCACAGTTCTACCTTTCATAATCGGGAGTGCGACCCCGTCCGGCACCGCAAAAGTAGCGACATGCCGTCCAGGCACTTTAGGCAAACCTTAATTACCGCGACCTGTTTTGTGAACCCCTGCTTTGAAAATGGTCGCGCCGGGCCTTCCTCGCACCACTCCTGCTAACCTTCCAGAACGCCGGGGTGCCCCACCGATAAGGGGCTGAGATCAAACTCGTCGAACCTGATGCAGTTCGCACTGACGAAGGGAGCGCCATGAATATCACATCCGTCCTTGCCCAACTCCGCGCCACGACCCCGCTGGTCCATTGCCTGACCAACACCGTGGTGCCGCAGATCACCGCCAACGTCCTGCTGGCCGCCGGCGCCGCGCCCGCGATGATCGACCTTCCCGAGGAGGCGGGGATCTTCGCCGGGATCGCATCGGCCGTGTTGATCAACGTCGGCAACGGTTCCTCGGAGCAGCACGCGGCGCAGCGTGCTGCCGCGAGCGCCGCCCACGAGGCCGGCACTCCCTGGGTGCTTGATCCGGTCGCGGTCGGTGCGCTGCCGGCGCGGACCGCCCTGGCCCGGGAGCTGCTGGCTCTGTCGCCTGCCGCGATCCGGGGAAACGCGTCCGAGATCCTGGGCCTGGCGGGTGCCGGCGCCGGAGGTCGGGGCGTGGACTCCATCGACCCCGTCGAGGCCGCGGTGGAGGCGGCACGGGGCCTTGCCGACAAGCACAACACCATAGTGGCGATCTCCGGGGAGGTCGACGTGGTGGTCAGCACGTCGCGAACCACGCGCGTCCACGGCGGCGACCCGCTGATGCCGCTGGTGATCGGCACGGGCTGTTCGCTCGGCGCGCTGGTCGCGGCGGCGCTCGGCGCCACCCGGGAGCACCCCTGCCCGCACGACGCGGTCGTCGCCGCCCACTCCCTGTTCGCGGCCGCGGGCGTCGTGGCGGGTCGCGACGCGAAGGGCCCGGCCAGTTTCGAGATCGTCTGGCGCGACGCCCTGTACGCGCTGCTCCCCGACGAGGTCGTCTCCCTGGTCGCTGTCGAGGAGGCCTGATGCGGATCGACTGGCGGCTCTACTACGTCACCGACCCCGACCTGTCCGGCGGTCGCGGCCGTGTGGCCCACACCGTGGAGCAGGCCGTGCTGGGCGGGGCCACGGTGGTCCAGTTCCGCGACAAGAACGCCGACGACGACACCTTCCGGAAAGGCGTGCTCGCCTGCCGGGAGGCCATCGAGTCCGCCGTGGCCAAGGGTGCGGCCGGAGCGGAGCTGTTCGTCAACGACCGCCTGGGGATCGCGGTGGAGCTGGGCACGCACCTGCACATCGGGCAGTCCGACGGCGACCCCGCGGTGGTCCGCGAGGCTCTCGGTCCGGATCGGTTGCTGGGGGTCTCCGTCAGCTCCCGGGCCGAGCTGGACGCCATCGCTGCCATCGGGTGTGCCGACGTTGTCGGGCTGTCCCCGGTGTGGAGCACCAGCACCAAGACCGACACCGCCCCGGCGCTGGGCCTGGAAGGGGTCCGGGAACTGCTCGCCGCCCGGCCCGCGGGCCTGCCCGCGGTGGCCATCGGGGGGATCAACGCCACCAACGCCGCCGAGGTCATCGCGACCGGGGTGGACGGCATCTGCGTGGTGTCCGCGATCGCGGCGGCCACCCGTCCCCGCGAGGCCGCGGCGCGGCTGAAAGAACTCTGGGAGAAACCATGACACCGAGAACTGCACTTTCCATAGCGGGCTCCGACCCGAGCGGTGGCGCCGGGATCCAGGCCGACCTGAAGACCTTCGCGGCCCTCGGGGTGCACGGCATGGCCGCGCTGGCGGGCCTGACGGTTCAAAACACCCAGGGGGTGCGGGCCGCGTCCCCCATCGACCCGGGATTCGTCGTCGCGCAGGTGGAGGCGGTCCTCGACGACATCGAGGTGCACGCCACCAAGCTCGGGATGCTCACGAACGCAGGGATCGCTGGGGCGGTGGCGGACCTGATCGCCGCGCGCCGGGCGGACTTCGGTTTCCTGGTCCTCGATCCCGTGATGGTGGCGACCTCGGGCGACAGGCTCCTGGCGGACGAAGCGGTCGAGGTGGTTCGTACCCGGCTGCTGCCGCTGGCCGACCTGATCACCCCGAACGTCCCGGAGACCGCGGTGCTTGCCGGTTCCTCGCCCGCGGGCGGCGTCTCCGAGCTCCAGGTGCAGGCGGAGGGTCTCGTCGCGGCGAGCGCCCACGCGGTCCTGGCAAAGGGCGGTCACCTGGCCGGCGAGGAGCTGACCGATCTCCTGGTCACACCGAGCGGAACCGCACGGTTCACCGGTGCACGCGTGAACACCCGCAACACCCATGGCACCGGATGTACCCTCAGTTCCGCGATCGCCGCCACCGCGGCGCGCGCCGGAATCACGCCGGGCGGCACCGTCCCGGAACACGTGGTGGTGGAGGCCCGCGATTTCCTGCACCGCGCCATCCTCGCGGGGGCCGATTGGCGGCTCAGCCGCTCCCCCGGGACCGGGCACGGCCCGGTGAACCACCTGATCAACTTGGAAGGAGCACAGGCATGACCTGGTGCACACGGGAGTTCAGCGCCCTGGCCTGGGAACGCATCGCCGGGATCCGCGGTCGCATCGACCAGCTGCCGCTGCTGACCCAGTTGGCCGACGGCACCCTGGAGCCGCGCCGCTTCGTCGAGTACATCGTCCAGGACGACTTCTACCTGCGCGGCTACTCCCGGGCCCTGGCGCTGCTGGCCGCCCGGGCTCCGCAAGCAAGGGCACGTTCCTTCTGGGCGCGGAGCGCCGGGGAGGCCGTCGCGGCCGAGACACTGATGCACGACGCCCTCCTGAACGACCCGCTGCTGCGTTCCGCCCCGCACGCGGCAGCCCCCTCCCCCACCACCCGCGGCTATGTGAACTTCATCCAGACCGCGGTCGCCTACGACCCGTACCCGGTGGGGGTGGCGGCGGTGCTGCCCTGCTACTGGGTCTACGCGCAGGTGGGCCTGGATCTGGCCGAACGGGCCGGGGCGGTGGAGAACCATCCCTACGGAACCTGGGTGGCGGCCTACGCAGACCCGGCCTTCCAGGAAACCACGGCCACCGCCATCGAGCTGCTCGACGAGGCGGCCGAGGCCGCCGACGATGCGACGAGAACGGTCATGCTCGAAACCTTCGCCGACGCCACCCGCTACGAGGAACTGTTCTGGGAGCGCAGCCACTCCCTGGAGGCCTGGACCCTGTAGCCGCTCCGGGGTCGGCGGCAGGCAGACAACGTGGGTGCCGACCTTCAGTCACGTTCACCGTCTGCGTTGCACATGAGGAGGAACGAGAGCATTCAAGCGGCGTGACCGCCGAAATCCATAATAGAAACGCGGATCGAAAGGAGGCATGCCTGAACCCTCCGTACGCATCACCCTCTTCCAAAATTCAAGAGTCTGAAATCGACGCCAGTCGCCCTCAGCATTCAGCTGTTTGATCGGCGACGCCCAGCAGGTCACGTCACTGCGGCTTTGGAAGACAGCTCCCTGCTTGGCCTCCGGGAACCGTTCAGCCACATCCTCGATGTTCCGGGAAACATCACCCACCAAGTAGGGAAACCCCGCATCCACGTCGCAATTTACCTGAGTCATACTCTCAACAAACGACGTGAAAGACAGTCGACCGATGAATGTAAGTCCAAGCAGGTACTTTGACCCTTCCGAGGCGAGTTGACAGCACACCACCCGGGCATCCCCGTTCGGTATGCGACCATTGAGCCAATGCCAAGCAGCTTCCACTTCCATCGGTTCTTCCGGATGCAGCCGCGCCGCCATAGCGGGCTGATTCATCAACGGGAACCCTGTCCATTCTCCCCGAGGGTCTCTGTGTACGAGATTCGGCGAGACCCCAGCATAGAATTGAAGAACGGAGAGCATGGAGGCTTATTCACAGACGGCGCGTCGGCCAGCAAAGCCCCTAGTCAGGACGCACTTGAGGAAGGCTGTGAATAAGGCTCATGGTCTCGGTTACTTCACGCCCCTGAAAAGTAGTGCCATATACAGGCCTGAGTTCCTGTGTCCCCTTGCGGAGCTTCTTGTGGACCTCCAACGGAATCTCATCCCAAACCGGGTATACACGAAATCTTTGACCGCCACCAACAAGAGCATCATCCTTGGGTCTCACGATGTGAAGCGTGTGCTCAACAACGTTCCGCGCGTATTTGACGCCACCAATCAGTTCCCCGCCTCGGCAGGAGGATGATTCGAGTAGTTTGTTGCAGGTTGAACTGTCGCCGATCTGTTTCGCGAGGAGCTCATTGAGTCGTTGAGCACTCGTCAGAAAATTCCGGACCTCTCCCCCCAGCTCCCTTGATTCAGCCGTCGCCGCATAGTAAGCCGCCACGGAATCTTGGATATCGCGCATTGTTGCGCGCAAAGAATCTGCTTCTTCGTTGGTCAGCCGCACCTGCGATCTATTACTCATATCACATCCCCCTATAACACCATCGTCGCGTTTCAATTCGCCTTCGCATCATTTCGGCTGTCCAACGAATCGGCCTGATGCCGACGGACCAGGGCCGGCCACAAAATTCAGGGTCAAGGCCGTGCGGTTGGCCCAGACAAGCCCACACGACGGTTCTTGGAGGCTTATTCACAGCCATCTTAGCCACGCGGTTTTGCTGGTCGACGCGCCACCCGTGAATGAGCCTCCTGATCTCCCGCTATATCTGACTTTGGAACCAAAGGAGGGCCGGACCCGGTGCGGGCCCGGCCCTCCTTGGTCCGGTTCAGTCCTCGCGCTGTTTCAGTACCGCCTTGGCGGCCGCAAAACGGGCGATCGGCACCCGGTACGGGGAGCAGGAGACGTAGTCCAGGCCGACGGACTGGAAGAACTCCACCGAGTCCGGATCGCCGCCGTGTTCTCCGCAGACACCGGTCTTCAGGTTCGGTTTGACGGAGCGTCCCTTCGCGACACCGATGTCGACCAGCTGTCCCACGCCGTCCACGTCGATGGATTCGAACGGGTTGCGTTCCAGTACCTTGCTCGTGACGTACTGGGTGAGGAATCCGTTCTCGGCGTCGTCGCGGCTGATGCCGATGCCGGTTTGGGTGAGGTCGTTGGTGCCAAAGCTGAAGAAGTCGGCGTACTCGGCAATCTGGTCCGCCACCAAGGCGGCCCGCGGCAGCTCGATCATGGTACCGACCGTCACCTCCAGATCCTTGCCGGCGGCCTTCAGCTCCTCGGCGACCGTCCTCTCCACGATCTCGCGCTGGATCTCCAGTTCCTTCGACAGGGCCACCAGGGGGATCATGATCTCCACGCCGATCGTCTCGCCCTCGCGTTCCAGCACCGCCAGGGCGGCCCGGATGATGGCTCGGGTCTGCATGGCCGGGATCTCCGGGTAGAGCATCGCCAGGCGGCAGCCACGGGTGCCGAGCATCGGGTTGAGCTCGTGGAGGCGCTTGACCTGGGCGAGGGTGGCGCGGGCGGCCTCCAGCTCGGAGGCGTCGCCGCCCGTCAATTCGAGACGCTGCACCAGCAGCGACTGCTCCACTAGGTTCGGCAGGAACTCGTGCAGCGGCGGGTCGAGGAGCCGGACGGTGACGGGAAGCCCCTTCATCGCGGTGAAGATGCCCTCGAAGTCGGCCTGCTGCATCGGCAGGATCTTCTCGAGCGCATCCGCGCGGGCCTCGTGGGTCTCCGCCAGGATCATGCGACGAACCGCGGGAAGCCGGTCGGCGGCCATGAACATGTGTTCGGTGCGGCACAGCCCGATGCCCTCGGCGCCCAGTTCGCGGGCCTTGGATGCGTCCTCGAAGTTGTCGGCGTTCGCGCGCACCCCGAGTTCGCGGACCTCGTCGGCCCACGTGACCACGCGCTGGAAGTCCTCGTTGATGCGCGGCGGGATCAGTTTGATCTCCTGCCCGAACACGTCGCCCGTGGAGCCGTCGAGGGTGATGACCTCGCCCTCCTTGATGACCCGGTCCCCGACGGTGAGGGTGCGGCCCTTGGCGTCGATGTGGATGCCGGAGGCGCCCGCGACGCAGGGCTTGCCCATGCCGCGCGCCACCACGGCCGCGTGGGAGGTCATGCCGCCGTGGGCGGTGAGCACGCCCTGGGCGACGATCACGCCGTGGATGTCGTCGGGGGTGGTTTCGTAGCGCACCAGCACCACCGCTTCGCCACGCCCGCCGCGCTCCGCGGCGGTGTCGGCATCGAAGACCACCTCGCCGACCGCGGCCCCCGGGGATGCGGGAAGGCCCTTGGCGATGGGTTTCTCGCCGTGTGACGGGTCGATGGCGGGATGCAGCAGCTGATCCAGCTGGTCCGGTTCAATGCGCAGCAGCGCCTCCTCCTTGGTGATGACCCCCTCGTCCACCAGGTCGGAGGCCACCTTCAGCGCGGCGGCCGCGGTGCGTTTGCCGTTGCGGGTCTGCAGCAGGAACAGCTTGCCGTTCTCGACGGTGAACTCCATGTCCTGCATGTCACGGTAGTGGGACTCCATGCGGTGCATCGTGTCGATGAGCTCGTCGTAGGCCTCGGGCAGCACCTCACGCATCTCCGCGAGCGGCCGCGGGGTGCGGATGCCAGCCACCACGTCCTCGCCCTGGGCGTTGACGAGGAACTCGCCGTAGAGTTCCTTGGCGCCCGTCGACGGGTTGCGGGTGAAGCACACGCCGGTGGCGGAGTCGTCACCGCGGTTGCCGAAGACCATCTGCATGACGTTGACGGCGGTGCCGAGGTCGGAGGGAATGTTGTTGGCGCGGCGGTACACCTCGGCGCGGGGGTTCTGCCAGGAACGGAACACCGCGTTCACGGCCCGGTGGAGCTGTTCGACCGGGTCGGAGGTCCACTCGCCACCCAGGTGCTCGTTGCTGATCTCCTTGAAGGTGGCCACCAGCTCCTTCAGGTCCGCAGGTCCCAGGTCGGTGTCGAGCTCGACGCCGCGCTTGCGCTTCAGTTCGGTCAGCGCGTCCTCGTAGGCGTAGGCCGGGACGCCCTCGACCACCTCGCCGTACATCTGGATGAAACGGCGGTAGCAGTCCCACGCGAAACGTTCGTTGCCGGATTCCTCGGCGATGGCCGCCACGGACTCGTCGGAGACACCGAGGTTGAGGATGGTGTCCATCATGCCGGGCATGGAGAACACGGCGCCGGAGCGCACCGAGACCAGCAGCGGGTTCTCGGAGCCGCCGAGTTTGCGTCCCGTGCGTTCCTCCAGCCGGGTCAGGCCTGCGTTGATCTCGTCCGCCAGGCCGTCGGGCCATTCGCCGCCCCGGTTCATGGTTTCCACGCAGGCCGTCGTGGTGACGGTGAAGGCGTCGGGGACAGGGACCCCGACCCGGGCCATCTCGGCGACGCCCGCCCCCTTTCCCCCGAGTAGGTTACGCATGGTCGCGTCACCCTCCGAGAGGTCGTAGATGTAGCGTTTCTCGCTCATTCGCGTTTATCTCCCTTGATTGTTGCGACGGTTCTACCTCGTCCGGCCTCAACTTTAGCGGTTTCCCGCGAGGACCGGTCAATCTGCGCACATTGCCTCGATCCGTGAAACCTCGAGGCCCTTGACGCCGTTAGTTCCTCGAGTAAAATTGTTGCATGTTGAAACCATTGGCTGGAATTGCAGGAATGGTGTTGGCCGTGTCTGTGGCCGCATGTGTCGTGGATGCCACCGCTGATCCCGGAGATCCGAGAACAGAAGAATCTCCCATAGGATTCCCTTCCATCATAGCGCCCGCCCCCACGGCGCCGCCCAGCAGCACGACCGTGGTGGAGCCACCGGCAACCCACATGGAAGCCATCAGGGCCGACCTGAACGAACGTGGCGTGGCCGGCTCCGAGGCAACCTTGGTGGAGGCCCACAAGAAAACGTGGAGGACCGGCGCGCTGGGCTGCCCGATTCCCGGGGCAATTTATACCCAAGCCTTGGTGGATGGCTGGCAGGTGGTTGTGAAGGTCGGGGACACCACCTACGACTACCGCTTCGGTTCGACCCCCTCCCCGACGTTGTGCGAGGACAGCCTCCCGACTTTCGTTGGCGCCCCCACCGAGGATCCCTCGGACATCTGATCCCCGGTTCAGATCCTGGAGAGAAAATCACCAAGGATGGCCCCCGCCGATGCGGGGGCCATCCTTGGTTCAGATCCGGCTCAGGCCCTCATCCCAGGTCTCCCGTCTTGGGCAGGCCCGGTTTGACCGGGGTCCTGCTGGTCGGGGTGGGTGAGGCAGGAGCTCCCGGGGTCGACGAGCCCGAAGGAGCCGGTTCGGTCGGACCGGTTCCGGTCAGCGCGCCCGTGATCGCCTCGGGCGTTCCCTGATCGTTGTCGAAGACCACTGCCATCCATCCGAGCAGCTTCTGTTCCTCGGCCTCTGCCGCCTTGCCCTGTGGGACGGACACGTCCTTCGAACCATTGGCGGGCACCAAGAAGCCCTTGCCGTCGTTGAAGGGCTGGTTGTTCAGGTCATAGGTTGCATGACCGTCCGTGCTGTCCCTCAGGGTGGTGTTGGTGACGCTCTCGGTGTCGACCCAGTACTGGAACCTGCCGGTCACACCGAGGTCAGATGCCTTGGCTTGGAGAATCACGGTACTGGAGTTGCTGGGTGCCAGGGTGTAGCTCCCCGATCCGGCGATCTTGTCGTTGACCGGGTCCTGGACGAACACCTCGGGAACACCGTCGTAGTAATCCTTTCGTTTTTTCCCGGAATCCTCGCTGAAGACGACGCGGTCGGCCTGTCCGTCACCGTTGGTGTCGATCGAGACGTAGTACTTGTTGCTGGCCGCGTTCGAGTGACGGGTGTGACTGTTGATCGCGAACATCAGGGTCTTCTCACCATTGAGCGTGGCAGTGCGGACACCGACGTTGGCGATGTCGACACCGTCGCTCGCCTCCACATCCGCGCCCTTCGGGAGGTCGCCCTTCGGGTCGGTGATACCCCAGTCGAACAGGTCGCCCCTGGCCGTGTGGACACCACCCTGATCCTGGAAGCTGATCGTGGATGCGTCGGAACTCGTCTGACCGGTCACCTTGGTGGTGGACCTAGGAACCAGCAGGTAGGGAACGCTCAAAGTCTTGTCACCGGAGGTGAACTGCACGTTACCCGAGGCCTCGTAGAAATTCGGGGAGCCCTCGGTCTTGAGGCTGCTCGGCACGTCGGACGCCTTGAGGCCCATGGTCACCGTGACATCGGCCGTGCCGCCGGCAGGAACCGTGACCTTGGTGTTGCTGAGACCGACCTGCGCATGCAGGCTCTGGCTGGAGGCCTTGATCTCCCCGGTGAAGGTGACCTCCGAACTGCCCTTGTTGACGAGGGTTATCGTCTTGGTTCCCTCGAAGGAACCGTTGGATTCCTGATAGTTGAAGCTGACCGTGGAATCACGGAGCGTCCTGCCCTCCACCTCGGTGGAGTCACCGAACGCGAAGACCTGCGTGGACGTGGAGTCCGCGGGATCCACCAGGCCGCCGCCACGAGTGGGGCCGTAGTCGCTCACCTTGGAGGCATCGGCCGTCGAGACGATCGCCGCCGAGATCTCCTGGGAATCCCACGCCGGGTGGGCCTGCTTGGTGAGAGCCGCGACGCCCGCCGCGTGTGGAGCGGCCATGGAGGTGCCGGACAGGACGCTGGCTTCGGTTCCGGAACCGACCCGGGCCGAGGCGATGGACGCGCCGGGAGCCACCACGCTGGGCCGCAGGGCGGAATCACCGCTACGCGGACCTGCGGAGGTGAAGCTGGCGTAACCGGCGAAACTCGCGTTGGGAATCGTGTTCGCGGTGAAGGTCATCTGCTTGCCATCGGCGGCAGCCACGGCTGCGCCGTCGGAAGACTTGACACTGAAGAAGGGGATCGTCACATCCAGTTTCTCACCGGTGCTCGGGTTGTTGGTGATTTTTCCCTCGAACCCGGAGTAGTCGTCGCTGGAGTTGATCATGATCACGGCAGCCGCTTTGTGCTTCTGCCCGAAAATGGCGCGGGCGACGCGGGCGCAGTCGCCCCGTGCGGTGACCACGACGGAGCCTTCCGGCACATCGGCGTAGTCGGAGTCGCGGCAGCCGAGGGAGACGTTGCCAGCCGCGTCCTTGAGCACATGCACGGGGGCGCCGGCGGGAAGTTTCGCGTCATTGGCGTTCATCGCCTGGATGGGGTCGCCACCATCGACGGTGAGCTGCGCACCCGGATAGTTCTCCGTGGGATCGCTGGCAGCAACGGAGATGACCCCGGCACCGGCCGCCGGGGAGCT
Source organism: Propionibacteriaceae bacterium (assembly GCA_905372155.1). Classification (GTDB taxonomy): domain Bacteria; phylum Actinomycetota; class Actinomycetes; order Propionibacteriales; family Propionibacteriaceae; genus Arachnia. Next base: position 12,021 of record CAJPNZ010000007.1, on the reverse strand, counting down.
CGTCAAGTAGGGCTGCGAGCCGTAGTTGCCGGCCGAGGCCAGCACGACGACACCCGCGGCGACGGCGTTGGAGGCCGCGATCGCATCGGCGTCGGAGCTCTTGCCGTACGGCGAGCCGAGCGACATGTTGATCACGTCCATCTTGTTCTTCACGGCCCAGTCGATGGCTTCCGTGGTGACGTTCGTGGCTCCCGTGCAACCGAAGACGCGAACCGAGTAGAGCTCGGCCTTGGGCGCGACACCTGGCCCCACCCTGAATTCGTTGTCGTAAGTTTTCTGATCGTAGGCGCCGCTGTAGGTCGTCCCGTCGGCGAGAACACCGGCCCCACCGACCGTGCCGGCGACGTGGGTGCCGTGCCCGGCCCTGGCGCAGTCAATGGGGTTGTTGTCGGGCTGCGGGGTGTTCGAACCGTTGTACTCGTCACCGACGAGGTCGATCCCGCCCTTGACGTGCGGTGCGTCGGGCCCGTACCAGGCCGGGTTGGGGGTGGCGGAGGCGGTTTGCTCGTTGAACGCATCGACTGTTCCCGGGCCACCGAAAGTGGCATGGGTGTAGTCGATTCCGGTGTCCAGAACGGCTACCTTGACGCCCTCACCCGTGTATCCGGACACCCCACCGGCACCCTCCCACACCTTCGGGGTGCCGATCACAGGGACACCGTGGGTGTTGTCGCGGCCATGGACGGGGGCGGAACGGATGGCCTTGACCTCGGGCAGGGCCTCGAGCGCCTTCAGTTCACTGCTGTCGATGCTCACGCGCATGCCGTTGAAGGCTGACTGCATCTTGCTCTCGACGGCGCCACCCTTGGCCTTGATGGTCTCGGCAACCTGATCCTGGATGCCCGACAACTTGTCCTCGACCTGCTTCTCCCGGCTGGGATCAATCTCACCTCCGTTCTTCGCCTTGACCACGGCGACGGGATCGTCCTTGAGTTCCACCATGATGGTGACCTTGGCCTTGCCGCCGACACTCTCCTTGGTCGCGGTGTCCCGGATCGCCCCGGCCGGGGCCGGGGCTATCAGACTGGCCAGGTCTTTCTCGCTCGGTTCGTCCGCCGTGGCCACGGACGCCGGAAGAACGAGCGCCAGGGCACCCGCAACGGCAAGTAGTTTCCTACTTCGCAAGGTTCTGCCTTTCCTTGTACGAAGGACCCACCCGGGTCCACAAAGGCCCTCGTTTCCCTTCCCCTTCTCAGATCTCCACTCCGAGTGAAAACGACGACCGAATGCACACTAGTCCGCCGTAAGACCACCACCAAACCTCATCGCTATTCCTGAGACACCCGAAAAGATTGATCCATGAAAAGAAGTGAGGCCTCCGGGGTATCCCGGAGGCCTCACGGCAAAGGAAAGTCAGCTGACGCTGGAAGCCACTCGTCGGCGCATTCCCTCCGCGTACTGGGCTGCTTCCAGGCCGGCCACGAGGTGCCAGACCCCGTCGCCGACCTTGACGGCAGCAGCCAGCCCGGCCCGTTTCAGGGCGTCGACATCGACCTTGGAGTCGTCTGCGACCTCGACCCGCACCCGGGTCTCGGCGATGGCCTCGATGGAACGCACATTCCCCTCCCCGCCGAGTGCGGTGACCCACTGCTTGGCCTGGTTGGTCTCGACGTCACCGACGACGATCACCCGTGGTTCAGCGGCCTCGGCGGGCTCGGCGGCGCGCCGGGCAGCGGCCTTCTCCTCGGGGGTGCGGTAGTCGGAGATCAGGACCGCGAACAGGGCGACGGTGAAGGAAACCACCACGGAGATGGCGTAGATCCACATCGGGCTGAACACCGGGATGGTCAGCAGCGACGTGAACGCGAAGGCGCCGGTGGTGACGCCCCTGACGTCTCCCTCCGTGAAGAAGGTGCTCAGCAGGCCGATCGTGACGCCGCCCACGAAACACCCGATCAGCATGCGCGGATAGATGCGCTTGAAGCGCAGGTGGATGCCGTAGAGGCTGGGCTCGGAGATGCCGCCGAACAGGCCTGCGATGAGAGCACCGGATGCGGTCTGCTTCATCGTGGCGTCCTTGTCGCGGAAGGCCAGCACCAGCACGGCGGCCGTCGCGCCGAAGCATGCGAAGTTCCACACACCCATGGGGCCCTGGATGAAGTCGTAGCCGAGATTGTCGATGTTCAGCAGCATCAGGGCGTTCAGGGGCCAGTGGAGCCCGAGCGGCACGAGGAACGGGTAGATCATCGGGATCAGGATGGCGAAAACGATGGGAGCGTGCCCGTTCAGCCAGGACAGGCCGTCACCGATGCCGGAGCCGGCCCAGATGCCGATGGGGCCGAGCAGGAAGGCGGTGAGCGGGATCATGATGACCATGGAGCAGAAGGGAACGAAGACCATCTGGACGTTCTCCGGGAAGATCCGTTTCCAGAAGCGGTACACCAGGGCCAGCACGGCGGCCATGATCAACGGCACGAAGACCTGGCCACCGTAGTCGTTGAGCTGCAAAGGCAACCCGAAGATGTTCACTGTGCAGGACTCGGTTCCCAAGGTCGGGTTCTTCACGCAGGTGGTCTCGGCAAACTTCAGGGCCTCCGTGAAGAGGCCGCTGCCCTCCGAGGTCTCGGTGTAGGCCTTACTGCCGAGGCTGATGAAGTTGGGGGTCATCAACGCACCCATGATGACCGCACCCAGCCACGGGTCCACGTCGAGCTTCTTCGATGCGTTGTAGGCCACCGCGATGGGCAGGAAGTAGAACACGCCACGCCACATCGCGTCGAGGAACACCCACTGGGCGGCCTTGGTCTCGGACTGGAAGTCGAAGACCCCGAAGGCGTCCAGCACGGCCGCGAAGGCGAGGATCAGCGACGCCCCGAGCAGCACGCCGAGCAGCGGACGGAAGCTGTCCGACAGATATTCGAAGAAGTTGTCCAGCCAGGCCACCTTGCCGCGCGCCTTGGACCGGGCGGCAGCCTTGACGTCCGCGTCGCTCATGGGCTTGCGGGAACTCATCTCGGGCAGGGAGTTGATCTCGTTGAACACGGTGTCGACGGCGCCGCCGATGATGACCTGGTAGCGATCTCCCGACTGGGGCACCGCTCCCATCACCCCGTTGATGGACTCCACCGTGGCGGTGTCCACGACGGAGCCGTCGACCAGTTCGAAACGCAGCCGTGTGGCGCAGTGGGTCAGGGACTGGATGTTCTCGGGTCCGCCGACGGCGGCCACGATCTCGGATGCAGTACTCATCTCGGCCTCTCAGAATTCGTCGACGGGAACCAGGGCCCGGACCTCGGCGGGGGTGGCGCAGTTGACGGCCTTCTCCGCCAGCGTGCGACAGGTGGACAGGTCGTAGGCGCGCACAGCGGCCTTGACCGAGGGGATCGCGGGGATGGAGCAGCTCAGCTCGTCGACCCCGAGGCCGACGAGAATCGGCACCGCCTGCGGGTCGGAGGCGACGCCACCGCACACCCCCAGCCACTTCCCGCGTTCGTGGAGGGCTTCTGCGGCCTGCCCGATGAGGGCCAGCACCGCCGGGTTGCAGGGGTCGACCTGGCTGGCAAGTTTGGGATGTCCCCGGTCCATGGCGAGGGTGTAGCTGGTCAGGTCGTTGGTGCCGACGCTGAAGAAGTCGCAGCCGTCCTCGGCCGCGAACTGTCTGGCCATGACCGCCACGGAGGGGACCTCCATCATGATCCCGACGCTCACCCGGTCCCACGCGGCCACCTTGGAGCGTTCCTCGTCGAAGATCTGCTTCGCCCGGCGCCAGTCGTCGATGGTGGCGATCATGGGGAACATCACGTGCAGCTTGGCGCCGGCGTCCGAGGACGCCAGGACGGCGCGGATCTGGGTGCGGAGCACCTCGGGCTGCTCCAGGCCGACCCTGATGCCTCGCACGCCGAGGAAGGGATTCTCCTCGGCGGGGATGGGCAGGTACGCCAAGGGTTTGTCTCCGCCGACGTCGAGGGTCCGGATCACCAGGGGCTGCCCCGGTTTCAGGGCCTTCGCGCAGTCGGTGTAGATCTGGGTCTGCTCCGCCTCGGTGGGGGCGGTGGAACGTCCCATGAACACAAACTCGCTGCGCAGCAGACCGACGCCCTCCGCGCCCTTGTCCATGGACGCGACGGCGTCGTCGACACCGCCGATGTTGGCCACCACGGTGACCCGGTGGCCGTCGGTGGTGACGGCGGGCTCGTCCCTGGCGGCCTCCTCGACGGCCTTGCGCTCGGCCATCCGGGCCTGCTTCTCCCGCAGCCGGGCCACCTCCTCGTCGGTGACCCCCGTGCGCAGGGTGCCCTTCGATCCGTCGAGCACCACGAGGGTGCCGTCGGCGATGTCGAGGGCCCTGGCCTCGATGCCCGCGACGGCGGGGATGTCGAGGGAGCGGGCGATGATCGCCACGTGGGAGGACGCGCCGCCCCCGGTGGTCGCGAAACCGACCACGCGGCTGCGGTCCAGCTGCGCGGTGTCGGAGGGGGTGAGTTCCTCGGCGACGAGGATGGTGTTCTCGGGCAGCTCTCCCTTCTCGGAACGCTGGCCGGTCAGTTCCTCGAGCACCCGCTGCCCGACGTCGCGCACGTCGTTGGCGCGGCCCGCGAGGATCTCGTTCTTCAGCGCCGCGAGCTGGTCCGCGAAGGCGTTGAAGGCGCCGCGCCAAGCGAAAGCCGCCGACTTGCCCTTGTCGATGGCCGAGGCGGCCAGGTCGAGCAGCTCGGGGTCGCCCAGGATCTCCTGGTGAGCCGCGAAGATCGCCGCCTTCTCCTCGGAGGCCTCCTCCGACATCCGTTTCTGCAGGGCGGACAGGTCCAGCAGGGCCCGGTCGATGGCGGAGTTCAGCTTGCGCCGTTCCTTGTGCCGGTCCTCGGCGAGTTCCTCCACCACGATGTCCTCGTGGTGGAGCTGCACCACGCAACCGATACCGAGCCCCGGGGACGCGGAGGCGCCGAGCAGCAAATTCCAGTCGCCCGACCGCGGCCCGACGCTCTCGGCCACCGGTTCCACGATGGTGGGTATCGGGGTGGTGTCCTCCGTGCCGACGACGCCACCGCTCGGCAGGGTCGGGCAGTCCTCCCCGAGACCCTCCCGGATGCCCTGGGAGATCGCGGAAACGGCTTCCTTCGCGTCGGTTCCGTGCGCGGTGACCACGACCTTCTCGCCGCAGGCGACCGCGAGACTCATGATCGCGACGATGGACTTGGCGTTGGCGGAGTCGTCGCCGCGGCGCAACTGGATGTCGGAGCGGTACTGCTTCGCGAGGGCCACGAGCGTGGCGGTGGGGCGGGCGTGAAGCCCGGTCGGGTTCGGCACCACGAGGGCGTCCGATGCGGCGTCGACGGCGGTTCCCGATTCCTGGGTGGATTCCTCCAGCGGTTTGAGCTCGACCACGGCGGCCTCGTCGATTCCGGCGCTGACCAGGCCCGTGGCCGGGGTGATGGCGGAGAGCAGCTCGGTGTTGGTGACCACCACCTGGGTCAGCAGCGACTTGGCCTTGCGGCCGACGTCGTCAAGGTCGAAGTCGATCAGCAGGTCACCGGCACCCACCCGCTGCCCCTCGGAGACGTGGGCGCGGAAACCCTCGCCACCCAACCTGACGGTGTCCAGACCTATGTGCATCAGAATCTCGAGCCCTTCGGCACTGCGCACGGTTATGGCGTGGCGGGAGGGTTGGAGGTCCACCACCTCCCCGGGAACCGGCGATGTCAGCCGTCCCTCCAGGGGATCCACGGAGAACCCGTCCCCGACCATTTTTCTGGCGAAGACTGGGTCCGGCACGTCCTCGATGGGGACCAAGACGCCGGTCAACGGCGCCCTGAGACTCACCCGCGCGGTCGACTCTGCACTCACAACGGCACTTCCTTTCCGGAGGGGAGGTGTCGCTCGGATTCGCACCTGCTCCCCGTATCCCCAGCAGCCTAGTTGGATTCTGGCCCAATCGGAACACTTATTCTTCGATTCGACGGGATCCGGCGAATTCAGCAGAACACGAACCCGGAGTTCACGACACCGAGGAGGATGACGGGAAGGTTTCGACACGATCCGTCCCGAGGCTCACCGATCGGTTCATCCGGTTTCGAACAAACACCCGTCCGCATCGAATCGCGTGCTCTTCGGAAAGCAACGTGCTCCGGCGCACCCCCGGGAAGCCCAGAGCCACAACCAACCGTCGCGGGTTCCTGCGGAACTTGTGAAGATTAATTTTTGGTTAACTCAGCGCGCACACCCTCCGGAAGGAGTTGACTTCTCGGACAACGCGAAGACGCGGAGAACTCGTCGCCTCGATACAAGGACCGGATGCAGGCCGACCGTTCCCGCTCCTTCCGGCACAACGAAAGGGACAATGACGTGACCGAACCCTCCACCACCCGCCCCGAGGGGGTCCAGCTGCGCGCACGACGCAACCCGCGCCTGATCGCTCTGGGGGTGCTTCTCATCGTGCTGGGCGCTCTGGGAACGGCCGCCCTGTACACGACCGCGACCCACCACCGGCAGGCAGTCGCGATGGCGAATGACGTGACCCGCGGCCGGGAGATCCGCCCCTCTGATCTGACCGTGCGCGAGTTGCCCAGCGATCAGGAGGAGGGCATCGACCCGCAGAAGATGAACGACCTGGTCGGGAAACGAGCCCTGCTCGATCTACCAGCTGGCAGTTTCCCCACCGAGCAACGCCTGGGTGATCGATCCTTTCCCCCGGGCAACGTCACCCTGGGTTTGAAACTCGGTCCCGGAAAAATGCCCAACACTCCCCTGGTACCGGGTCAGAAGATCCAGCTGATCGGCCTCACGGGGAAGAACACGACGACCGCCGTGGTGGCTGCCCTTCCGGAGAAACTGGCCGACGGGGCCACATGGTTGCTGGATGTGAGCCTTCCCCTGGAGGATGCACCCGCCGTGGCGGCCCTCGCGGCCGTGGATCAACTGGTCCTCATCGCCCTCCAGGAATCCTGATGTCGGTGATAGTCCTGACCGGTGGCCCGGGCTCCCCCGGCGTCACCACGACCTCCCTGGGCCTCACGCTCTGCTGGCCCGGCGACGTGATGCTCTCCGACTGCGATCGCGACCCGGCGCAGGCCATCCCCGCCGGATACCTCCGTGGCCTCGACCTCGGGGGCAGAGGGCTGGCCGTCCTGGCACGCCTGCATCGCGAAGCCCGGGGCATCGGCCCGGAACTGATCAGGCAGACCATCGCCCTGACCCGTGAGGAAACCACCAACCGGCGATTCCTCCCCGGCTTCGCCCAACCGGGGGCGGTGCGGTTGTTCGACCACATCTGGCCGGAACTCGCGGAGGCCTTCACCGACCTGGGCACTCAAGGCATCGACGTCATCGTCGACGCCGGGAGACTGGGGCACGACGGACTGCCCACCGCACTGCTGGAGGTCGCGGACGCCATCGGTTTCGTACTGCAGAGCAACCTGAAGTCTCTCGCCGCGTCGCGCCTGTACCTTCCCCTGCTGGTGGATCAGGTCCACGAACTTCCCGCGGATCGCCCACTGGGACTGGTACTGGTGGGCCCGGGGCGCCCCTACTCGACCCACGAGATCACTGCGCAGTTCGGGGTCGACTGCTGGACCCGGATTCCCTGGGATCCGCGTCCGGCCGGGGTGTTGAGCCACGGTCTGACGCCACCCAGAGGGTTCAACAACTCGCCTCTCCTCGGCTCGTACCGGGTGGCCGCGCTGCATCTCACACAAAGACTCGAACGCGCCAGGGCTCTCAGGCATGAACTGCTCCAAGGGGGTGCCCCGTGACCAGCGACGCATCGAAACCGCCCAGCCTGTCCGGGGCGTTCGCCGCCCTCGCGACCTCCGACTGGCATCCTCGGGTCGCGCCTCGTCACCGGCTCCTCGAGGAGGAGGAACACCAGCCGAGCTCCGATGTCGACTGGCAGCTCGTGGTGTCGCTTCGCAGGCAGGCCGCCGAGCAGATCGGTCAGGCCAGCGAAAACTGGCTGACCGAGCACGGCACGGTGATGCCCGAGGACGACAGGAAGGCCCGGGGCAGGGCAATCATCCGTGCCGTCGTTCACGCCCATGCCGAAAAGCTCAGCAGCGAGGGAGCGGCGCTGTGGCCCATGGAACTGGAGACCGGTTACGCCGCTGCCGTGGCGCAGGCCATCTTCGGCTACGGACGCCTGAGCCCGGTCCTGAGCATCCCGGAGGCCGAGAACATCGAGATCACGGGCTGGGACTCGGTGATGATCCAGTACGGCGACGGGCACCGGGAACCCCACCCACCCGTGGCGGACTCCGACGAGGAATTGATCGAGGCCATCCGGTTCCTCGGCGAAACCGCGAACCCACCACGCCCCTTCGATGACGCCCACCCGACGATGACCCTCGCGCTCGGTAGCCGTTTCCGGCTACACGCCATCGGGTTCGGGTTGAGTCACCGGCCCTCCGTCATCATCCGCCAACACACGTTGACCTCGGTGACGTTGAAGGAACTGGCCGACGGTGGCATGCTGCCCCTTCCCGTGGCCCGGCTCCTCGCCCAGGCCGTGCTGGCCCGCAAGTCGATAGTGATCTCCGGTGATCAGGGGGCGGGGAAGACCACCCTGCTGCGTGCCCTGATCGCGGAGATCCCGCCGAACGAACGGTTCGGGACCCTGGAGACCGACTACGAACTGCTGACCCATCTGCAACCCGGGCGTCGCAACATGCTGGCACTCCAGGCGAAGATGGGTCTCGGGGAGCAGCAGGGTGACCGGCACGTCGGGGAATGGAGTGTGGCCGATCTCATTCCAGAGGCCCTGCGGCAGAACCTGTCCCGGCTGGTCGTCGGAGAGGTCCGCGGAGCCGAGGCCGGCGCGATGTTCGAGGCGATGCAGGCAGGCGCCGGCACCCTGTCGACCACCCACTCGCACTCCGCTACCTCCACTATCGACCGCCTGGCGGCTCGCGTCGCGCTGGGCGGGGTCCTCAGCATCGGGGAAGCGATGCGGCAGATCGCCCACAACATCAACTTCATCGTCCACGTGACCCTGCGCGACGACACCTGGCGCGGCGGTCTCAGACGACGTTTCGTCAGCGAGGTGCGACAGCTGACCGGGGTCGTCGAGAATGAGCGCCCGACCACCCATCTCGTCTACCGCTCCGACCCGACCCCCCTGTTCCAACCGGAGGCGACGATGTCAGCCGAACTCTCCGCGTTCCGGGAGACGTCATGGGACCGCTGATCGCTGCGGGGAGCGGCGCCCTGTTGATCGCCGGGATGATTCTCGTACTGGCGGGGCTGAAACGTCAGGCTCCGGCCGCACCGTCATCCACACCGTTATCGGCACGGTTGGCGGCTCGTTGGAAAGCGTTGGGGGCACGACGCCGTCTCTGGATCGTTTCCTGCCTGGTCGCCGGTGTCGTGATCGGGACCTGGACCGGCTGGTTGGCTGCCGTGGTCCTGATCCCGGTGACGTTGCTGGGTTTCCCCTACCTGCTGAGCGAACCGCCGAATCCGGAGGTGGAGATCCTCGCCGCCCTGGACCGTTGGCTGCGTTTCCTCGGACCCTCGATAGCCACGGGAAAATCAATCCGGGATGCAATCATCGCCACCCGCGCCCAGGTCCCTCCGGCGCTGATGACCCCCGTGGCCCGGGTTGTCGCACGGCTCGACCTGGGGTGGACCACCCGGAACGCACTGATCGCGATGGCGGACGAGCTCGAATCCGCCGACGCCGACGGGGTACTGGCTGCCCTGGCGATCGCATCCTCACGAGGCGGGGTCGGTGCCTGGACCATGCTCACCGCGTTGGCCGAGAACACCCAGATGCGATTGCGAGCCATGCGCGAAATCGCCGCGGAACGGGCCAAACCCCGGGCCGTGGTGCGCCAGGTCGTCGGCATCACGCTCGCGATCCTGGTCGTGGTCTGGTTGCTGTCGCCCGGGTATTTCGGCCCCTACGGAACGCCAACCGGACAGCTGCTGGCGCTGACACTGACCGCCCTCTACGTGGGAGCATTGCTGATACTGCGCAACAGAACCCTCCCGAAACCGGCGGCCCGTTTCCTCAGGGGGAACTGAGATGAACGCCTTGGGCCCCTTCGTGGTGGCGGGAATGGTGATCGGTGCCGGTGCCCTGCTGATCATCATGGGTGCCCTGCGTTCCCCCGTACGTCTCGCGGACGCCCTCGCGGTCCTGGACGGATCCGTTCCCGAGACGCGGGAGACGCATCCGGAACGCAAGGGCCTGGAAGCTCTCGGGGACTGGTTGCACGGTACTCTCCGGCTGCCGCTCACCCGCAACCAGCAGCGTCTCCTTCTGTTGTCGGGACGAAGCATCGCCGATTTTTTCGCGGAAAAACTGGTACTGACCACGACGGGACTGTTCCTCCCCGCGATCTGGCTCGTCGTACAGGTGGTCCTCGGAAATCCTACGACACCTGTTCCTCTGCTCCTGGGCCCTGTTCTCGGGGTCGGTGGATACTTCCTGGCGGACCTGAGACTGGCGAGGACGTCCCGGCAGGTGAGCAGAAGTACATCGGAGGCGATCCACACCTTCTTCGACCTCGTCGCCCTTGAGCGTCTGGCGAATGCCTCTGCAACCCAGGCCGTCACCCAGGCGGCCACCATTTCCGACGCGCCGCTGTTCCGCCGCATGGCGGCCGGCCTGGAGCGGTGTCGGTTGGAGCAGACCACCCCGTGGCGGGAACTGCACCGGATCGCGGACGAGTGGAACGTACCGGAACTGAGCGATTTCGCCGACATCATGCGCCTCGAGGAACAGGGAGCGGCACTCGCCGAAACCCTGCAGGCCAGGGTCCGGGAACTCCGGGAGGGGCATCTGGCGCAGCAACGTTCCCGCGCCCAGGAAGACACCGAGGCCCTCACCATCTGGATGACCCTGCCCGCCCTGATCCTCGGTCTGGGTTTCATCATCCCGCCGCTGTTCATCCTCGTCGGACTTTGAGAACCGGCATGAAGAAAATCTGTGGAAAACGGAGACCACGCCACTCGACCACCCAAAGTGAAAGCCAGATAGGGAAGAAGGAACCATGTCCCCCTTGTTGATTCTCCTCCAGCATCACCTGAACCTGCTCATCCCGCCCCGCCGCGACGAGCGCGGGTTGTCGCAGTCCACGGAAAACGCCATCCTCCTGGCAGGGGCCGTGACCATCGCTCTGCTCGTGGTCAGCGTCATCACGAAATTCGTGGAGGCGAAACTTCCCAAGTGAACCGACGAATGGAACCGTCCGGAAGGAATCCCAGCGTGAGACGAGTTGCGAAAGCCACCGGCGCCACCGTTCTGCTCGCCGCCCTGCTGCTGGGCGTGCCCTGGGTACTGCTCTGCTGGGGCCGACTGGCAGACCTGGCGACGGTCGACTGGGGAAACGCCTTGCTACGTCCCGACGACGGTCGAGTCATCCTGGGGGTACTGTCGCTGATTGGCTGGCTGGCCTGGGGAATGCTCGCCCTGACCACCATCGGTGAGCTGCTGCACGCCGTTTCACGGGGCCGGATCAGGTTCCACATACCCGGCACGGACTGGCTCCGTCCCATCGTCGCATTGCTGGTGGCTGCCGCACTGTCACCGCTGCTGGCCGCGAATGCTTCCTCGCCCCTGGTCGACACCCCCACGGCAATCGCGGCGCCGGCGGAGGTCAGTCCCACCGACCCCACCGATACGGTGTCCCGAACCACCCGGCAGGAACCCGTCGCGTGGCGGGAGTACGAGGTGCAGCCGGGTGACGAGCTGTGGGACATCGCAGCGCGCGAGCTCGGAGCAGGGGAAAGATGGCGCCAGCTGGTTGCCGCGAACCCGGGAATCGACGTGGATCATCCCCCTCCCCCGGGAACGACCCTGCGGCTGCCCATGACGGTGACGGTGGCCTCGGGAGATTCCCTCTGGCACCTGGCGGAACGGCACCTCGGGGATCCCGAGCGCTGGCCCGAACTCCACGATGCCAACCGGGACCGCATCGCCGACCCCGACGAGATCGACGCCGGTTGGGTGCTCACCCTGCCCGGGGCGGACGTTGCCGCCCCGGGAGCACAGACGCGTCCCGTCCAGCCGCCCGTCACCGGCGAACCAGCCCGCACACCCTCACCGGATCCAGCCCCCACACCCACGTCCTCACCGGAAGCAACTCC
>CAJPNZ010000006.1 GCA_905372155.1 Propionibacteriaceae bacterium | reverse complement strand
CCCAGCCGGCAAACCCAACCCAAGACCCCGGACACAGTCACTCTGGTTTCGACACAACCCACTCGCTGACGCTCGTGAGGATCGGCTCAACCAACTTCACTACTTCCAAGCCGGTTGAGCCGGGGAGCGAGGAACGAGCGACCCGAGTCGAAACCACCCCACACCCAGCCGGCAAACCCAACCCAAGACCCCGGACACAGTCACTCTGGTTTCGACACGACCCACTCGCTGACGCTCGTGAGGGCCGGCTCAACCAGCTTCAGGGGAAAGCCTCGCAGGTCGGCTCAACCGACTTTGGGGAGCTGCCGGCGGGCTTCTCAGTGTGGGATGCCGATGTCGGTTCGGTGGAAGCCGTCGGGGAAGCCCACCCGCGACAGGTGTTGGTAGGCGCGACCGCGGGCCTGTTCCAGGTCCTCTCCCAGCCCGACGATCCCCAGCACCCGACCCCCGGACGCGACGAGCCTCCCGTCAGTCGATTTCGTTCCGGCGTGTACCGTCCATGCGCGGTCGGTGTCGGCGGGCAGGTCGATGCGCCCTCCCCCGACCGGGGTGCCCGGGTAGCCCTGCGCCGCCTCGACGACCACCACGGCGGCGCCGTCGCGCCACCGCAGCGGCGGTAGGCCTGCCAGTTCACCGCGGGCGGCGGCGCGCAGCACACCGGCGAGGGGGGTTTCCAGCAGCGCCAGGACGGCCTGGGTCTCGGGGTCACCGAACCGGACGTTGAACTCCACCACCCGCACCCCGCGACCGGTCAACGCCAGCCCTGCATACAACAGTCCGGTGAAGGGCGTGCCGCGGCGCCTCATCTCGGTCAGCGTCGGGGCGATCACCTGGGTCATGACCTCCTCGACGAGCCCGTCCGGGGCCCACGGCAGCGGGCAGTAGGCCCCCATGCCGCCGGTGTTTGGGCCGGCATCGCCGTCGCCGACGCGTTTGAAGTCCTGGGCGGGCAGCAGCGGCACCGCGGTGACGCCGTCGCAGATCGCGAACAACGAGAGCTCCGGCCCGTCGAGGAACTCCTCGATCACCGCTTTCCCGCAGGCCTCGGCGTGCGCCAGGGCTGCGGCACGGTCGGGGGTGACGACGACCCCCTTGCCGGCCGCCAGGCCGTCGTTCTTGACGACGTACGGCGGACCATAGGCGTCGAGGGCGGCGGCGGCCTCGCCGGGCGTCGCGCACACGCGGGCGGCGGCGGTCGGCACCCCGGCGGCGCGCATCACGTCCTTGGCGAAGGCCTTGGAACCCTCCAGTTCGGCGGCCGCCGCGGACGGGCCGAAGCAGTCGATGCCGGCCTCCCGGACGGCGTCGGCCACCCCCGCCACCAGGGGTGCCTCCGGTCCCACGACCACCAGGTCGGCCCCGACCCGCCGGGCCAGTGCGACCACGGCCGCGGGGTCGGAGGGGTCGACGGCGTGCAGGGTCCCGATCGCGGCCAGCCCGGGATTCCCGGGGGCGGCGTGCAGCTGGACGGAGGGATCGGCGACGAGGGCGCGGCCCAGGGCGTGTTCGCGCCCGCCGGAACCGAGAAGCAGAACAGTGGTCACCCCCCGAAGCTTAGATCCTGCCCCGAGGGTCGCGCCCGGCCGCAGCGCACCGGACCGGGCGTTCCGACGCCCCACGACCGGATGTGGGGAACGAGGCAGCCAGGCCTGTCGGGCGATCGGCCGACAGCGAACCTCCTGGGTCGCGCCGAAGTCTCGATTAACCTGTATCCATCGGCATGCAGAGGCGTGAGGAGCCAGATGAGCATCCAATCGGGATCACCTGCTCATCTCGCCATGCACGCAGACATCCCCCACGACGAGGAGGCGACGCTTCCCGCCCGTTCAGGCGTGCAGGCGTGGCTGCAGGAACTGGCCGAGAACGAGCTCGCCATGGACCGCATCAATCCTCGTGAGCTGACCCAGCGGATCATGCAGGACGCGTTCGGGCGGTATTCGCTGCCTCCCCGGGTCGCGGGGATGCTGGCCGCCAGTCATCTGCTGCGCGACGCGGACCCGCAGGACCGGCAGGGCATCCGGCAACTCGCGACGGCCTGGTTCACGTCCATGCCCCCGAGCGCCGTCGACGAGTCCACGTGGTTCGTCCGGCAGGCCGTTCGACGCCCCCAGACACCACATCTGACGCTTGCGGGACACACCGGCGACGTCACCGAGCTCTCCCGCTGCAACGCCCGGGACGGCCGCTCCCTGCTCGTCTCCGAGAGTGACGACGCCACCACACGCACGTGGGATCCCGGTACCGGGGAAGAGACCGACGAGCCCGTCGACTCACCGCTCTCGGGCATACCCACCAGGCGTGAGGCCACCTTCACCGACGCCTACGGTCGGACCCTGCTGGCCTCCCCGGACGGGAACAACGTCCGGATCACGGATCGCACGACCGGCGAGGAGGTCGGGGTCCCGCTGCGCGGCCACGATTTCCAGGTGACGGCCGTTTCCTCCTTCTACGGCCCCGCCGGGCGTCCACTGCTGGCGTCCGCCTCCCGCGACCACACCATCAGGGTCTGGGATCCGGCCTCCAAGTCGCGCCCGGCGGCGAGATTCGTCGAACAACTGGACGAGATGCAGGTGATCACCTGGTTCACGGCCGGCGACGGTTCGCCGCGGGTCGGCACCATCGGCCACCCCTACGACGACGTTCTCCAGATCTGGGAACCTGACACGGGCCAGTGGGTCGGGGCGTTGAACGCCTGCCCCGGACAGCTCTGGGCGGAGACGTGCAGTGCCCGGTTCACCACCCAGCAGGGCAGCCAGATGCTCGCCGTCGCGGAACAGGAGTCCCTGCGGTTCTGGGATCTCGATTCGGGACAGCTCGTCGGCGATTCCCTGAGCGGGCACGCCGCACGCATCAACGACATCCTGGCCTGGACCACGCCGTTCGGGGATATCCGGCTGGCCACGGCCAGCAGCGACGGCAGCATCCGGCTCTGGGATCCGATCCGGGGAACGCAGGTCGGCCGGTCGCTGACGGGGCACGCCGGACCGGTCAGGGCCTTGAGCACCTTCACCACCCGTCACGGCGACGCCTGGCTGGCCTCCGTCGGCGACGATGGCGCCATCCGCGTCTGGGATCCCGACGTGGGCCGGCAGATCGGCAGGCCCCTGCAGGGACCGTCCTGCCCGATGACCCGCGTGGGGGCCTTCTCCGCCGCGAACGGCGAACCCCGGCTGGTGACCACCGGAGACGACTACATAGTCCGCGTCTGGGATCCGGGCAACGGTCGGCAGCTGGGCCGTCTCAGCAGCGGCGAGGAGAACCTCTGCGACGTCGTCCTGGTGGGAACGAACCGGGAGGGTCGCACCCGCCTGGTCACGTCAGGACTCGACCGCTCCATCAGGTTCTGGGACATTGCGACGGGCAGGATGACCTACGCCATGCACGCCCTGGACTACACCGAAACCATCATGTCGTTGCGCTACGGCGACCTGGCCGTGAGCCTCGACGACGGCTGGGCGCTGCTGCGGCTTCCGCTGGGGGTGTAGCTCCGCCTCCGTTTTGTCGGTTGCGCCGGGTACTGTTCAGGCCATGACCCACCTGAATGCCCGCTCCGGAGAACGCCGAATGACATGCGCCGTCGCGATCCCGGAAGACTGATCGGATGCGTCGGATCCCGAGGAAGATCGTTGCCGCCACCACCCTGGGCGTGTTGGCCCTGGCCCGGCTCAGGCGCACACGAGGGCGCGGTGCCGTCAGGTCGATCGCGACCTTCACCACCGCGGACGGGAAACCGCGGGTGGCCACGCTCGGTCGCAGCCGCTTCGTCCGTATCTGGGACGCCGATTCGGGACGCCGGCTGCGGAGGCTGCCGATCAGCGGCACCCCCGTTCGCCTGACCACCTTCGTGTCGAGCACCGGGAGCCCCCGGCTCGCGGCGCTCACCGCCGACCAGGAAATTCACGTCCGGGATCCGGTCACGGGAGACCGGATCGGCGAGCTGCGGGTCGCGGAAGCAGACACGGGGTCACGGCTGGCGGCGTGGAGCACCACGTCGGGTCGACCCCGAATCGCGGTCACCTGCGGTGACGCCGGTATCCGCATCATCGATCCCGAGGCCGGGACGCAGGACGGGCTTGCGCTCATCGGCCACGAGGTCGCGGCCGTCGACCTCGTCACCTGGCTCACCCCCGGCGGTCAGCCACGGCTCGCATCCAGCGGCGACGGCGTCACCTTGTTGTGGGACCCGGAAACCGGCCGCAGCGTGGGGCGGTTGACCGGGCCTGACGAATGGTTGAACAGCATCACCGCCCACACGTCCCCGGAGCGGACGCTGTTGGTGGTGATCGACGAGGAAGGCGGTTACACGCTGTGGGATCCGCAGGCCGAAGAGAAGGTGGCCTCCTACCGGCTTCCCTCAGGGCTCGAACCCGGTCTCGGGGTGTCCCTGCCCGGGCTACGGATCGCCACGGGACACGGTGACGGCACGGTCTGGGTGACGGACCCCGCAACGGGTGACCAGCTCCACGAGACCCGCTTCAGACGACCGGTCCGGGCGATCGCGTCCCTTCCCGATGGGGTGGTGGTCGGCCTGGACAACGGTTGGCGGATGGTGAGGCTCCCCGAGGCCGAGGCGGCCTGATCCTCGGTGCCGTCGGCCGGCAAGCTTCCGCGTTCCCGGGCGACCCTTGCAAATAGTGAGTATACGTATGCATATACTCACCTCATGCCACGACGAACGATCTACGTCTCGGAGAGCGATCAAGAGCTCTTCGAACGAGCCGCACAGGAACCCGGAGGCCTGTCCCCCACCGTCGCGATCGCCCTGAATGAGTACATGGCCAGGGCGGTGCTGCGCAACGAGGGGATGGAGGTCATCGACCTGACCATCGACGACGACGGCGTCAGCCACAAGGTCCGTTTCACCGGCCGGAAATTGCTCCGCCTGGAGGAGAAGGTCGACAACGGGGTCCGTGTCCGGTTCGCCTACCTCACCAAACAGAACCGGTACGCCATCCACGAGAAGATCATCGCCGACCCGGCCGACTGGGAGGGCCAGGGAGAACGCCTCTGGCGTGACCCCCTCACGTGGACCCACAGTTTCTGGATCCGCAGCGACCGCACCCTGGAGATCTACGACACACTCGACCAGCTGCGCGAGAAGGAACCGGATCTGGCCGAGCGGATCGCCGCTGCCGAAAAGATCCGACCCCTCGAGGAACTCGACATCTAGAGCCTGTCGCGAAAGCCCTCCCGGGCGTGCCCTCCCTCCGAGGCCTCCGACCCGGAACCTGAACCGACCCGGCAACACGCGGTGGGAAATCAGATCATCCCGCCATCCCGCGACCCCGCCTCACGAGGTGGCCCGGGGATCCCCCAGGAACTCCTGCAGCACCACCGCCTGGTTGATCCGCGGGTCGTGCGCCGCGTACAGCAGCGTCACCACCGGCCGGTCGGCGAGTCTCTCCGCCAGGGCCCCGGCCGCGCCGGAGGCCTTCAGCTCGGCCCGGTAGCGGTCCCTGAACTCCCCGAACCGGGCCGGGTCGTGCCCGAAGTCGCGTCGCGCTTCTGTGCTCGGCGCCACGTCCTTGCACCACTCGTCCAGGTGCGCGGCCTCCTTCGAGATCCCCCGCGGCCAGAGCCGGTCGACGAGAACGCGGTAGCCGTCCGTCTCGGCGGGTTCCTCGTAGATGCGTTTGATGCGCCAGGAGGTCATGGTTTCATTCTTCCCCCGAAACCGGATCCTTCAAGACGTAGTGGAACCCGCGTCCCTTCCGGTGGGCCCACGCGGGCTGCACCACCCCGGTTCGTTCCAGCTTCTGGATCAGCGGGACCGCCCCCGCCGCCGATATCCCGAGGATCGATCCCAGCTCCGTGGTGGAGAGCCTACCCCGCGACTGCACGTAGCTGCGCGCCACGGCCTGCCGGTCACGTCCCGGCATGGCGAGTTTCACCCGGTCATACAGCGCGGCCAGTCCCTCCCGTGCCGGTTGGGACAGGGTCCACACCTCGGGGCTCTCCGGCGGCACACCGGCCACCGGGATGAGAAGCCAGGAACCGGAGACCTTGATGCTGCCCAGTTTTCTCAGCAGTGTACGGGCCAGGATTTCATGCGCGTGGGTGATCCTGGCGGCGGTCCTGATGTCGATCCAGCGGTGGTCCGCGACCCGCCGTAGCAGCAACAGCAGGCGGTGGTCCTCCAGCGTCCGCGGCCACCCGAGTTCTGAGATCCAGAGCTGCCAGGCGGGATCGGGGGGACGGCCACCCAGGAGCACCTCGACGCTGCTGCCCTCCACCTCCCGGAAAGTCGGGGCGGGTTGGCCGTGCCCGACCAGTCCGGAGACCATCCTGCGGACCCCAGTCCCCCGGATTTCCACCAGGCCGAGTGGCTTCAGGAGCTTCATCAAATGTGAGTTGCGGGGAAACTGCGACCGGGAGAACACGTCGTACTCCCCGAATCCCCCGACGAAGCCCCCGGGACTGCGCACCCTCAGCGTCCCGAGGCGGTGCTCCTGCTCCACCTCGGTGGCGTGCGGGACGGTCCAGTCGCGGTGCACCACCCCGTTGATGACGGCCTCCCGGGCCACCTGGGCGCTCAGGGCGGGGACGGTTTCCTCCTCCGCCCAGTCGGGCATCCGGACCTCTGGGTTGTTCCTGCGGACGGCATCGAGCACCAGAGTCAGCTGCTCCAGAACGGAGAGTTCCCCGCTCAGCCGCAGCTCCCTGTGCCCGCCTCGGAGCCGGTACTCGATGACCGGGCGTCCGTTCCCCACAAGCATCAACCAGGCGGCATTGGTGAGCATTCCGTCGCCACCGACCGCTCCCAGGCGCTGCAGGAGTTCGGAGTCGGGTGAGGCTGCTAGGTCACGGGGCTCCGCTTCCCCGGATGCCTCGAGGTACCTCCTGACCAGCTGGAGAGCCTCGGGGCGCGCCAAGTCCGGGGCGATGCCGGAGGACTTTCCGGACCAGGTCAGTTTCGGGCGTTTCCTGCGAGATCCCACCGAGGTCATGTGCCCAATACTCACCTAACCTTCGGTCAGCTCGGTGGAATCGCGCCCCTTCCCTGCCCAAACCGGCCCAAAAGCCGACACGGTCTTGGATGGTTCAGATTCCCAGGAGCTTCTCCCTCAGCTGGGTGAGACGTCGCTGCTTGGTCTCGGGGCGTTTCGCGTCCTCGATGCTCCTGATCCATTCCCGTTGATGGCTGGGAGGAAGCCGTTTCCAAGCGGCCAGCAGCTCCCCGTCGCCGTCGAGGGCCGCATCCAACGGGGGCGGTGGGGTGATGACGGCGCGCGGTTTCGATGTCATGTCGTCAACCTACCGGTCCGTCACAGGAGGTCGTTGACGATGATGGTCTGTTCGCGTCCCGGACCGACCCCGATCCCGGAGATGCGGCAACCGATCAGCTCCTCCAGGCGTTTCACGTAAGCCCGGCAGGTCGCGGGCAGCTCCCCGAAGTCACGGCAGGCAGAGATGTCCTCGCTCCAGCCGGGCAGCTCCTCGTAGACCGGTGTGGCGTGGTGGAAGTCGGACTGGGTGACGGGCATCACGTCGTGGCGCGTCCCGTCGACGTCGTAGGCCACGCACACCGGGATCCTCTCCCAGCCGGAAAGGACGTCCAGTTTGGTGAGGAAGACGTCGGTGAAGCCGTTGATCTTCACGGCCTGTTCCACCACGAGCGCGTCGAACCAGCCGCAGCGGCGCGGCCTGCCCGTCGTGGCCCCGAACTCGCCGCCGTCGCGGCGCAGCCTGTCGCCGTCCTCGTCGTGCAGCTCGGTGGGGAACGGTCCCTCGCCGACACGGGTGGTGTAGGCCTTCGCGATGCCGATGGTCCGGTCGATGCGGGTGGGACCGACGCCCGCCCCCGTGCAGGCGCCCGCCGCGATCGGGTTCGACGAGGTCACGTACGGGTAGGTGCCGTGGTCGACGTCCAGGTGGTGTGCCTGGGCTCCCTCGAACAGCACCACCTCGCCGCGGTCGAGGGCGTCGTTGATGAACCTTCCCGCATCGATGACGTGCGGCCGGATGCTCTCGGCGTGCGCCAGCAGCGCCTCGACGATCGCGTCGGCCCCGATGGGGCGGCGGTTGTAGACCTTGACCAGCAGCTGGTTCTTCTGGTCGAGGGCCGCCTCGACCTTCTGCCGCAGGATCGACTCGTCGAAGATGTCCTGGATGCGAACCCCCACGCGGTTGACCTTGTCGGAGTAGGCGGGACCGACGCCGCGGCCGGTGGTGCCGATGCGCCGCTTGCCCAGGAAACGTTCGGTGACCTTGTCGAGCACCTTGTGGTACTCGGTGATGATGTGGGCGTTGGCGCTGATCAGCGGGTGCGGCACCTCGACCCCACGGGAGGCGAGGGTCTGCAGCTCCTCGGCGAGCACGTCGAGGTCCACCACCACGCCGTTGCCGATCACGGTCGTGGTGCCGGGGTTGAGGATCCCGGAGGGCAGCAGGTGCATGACGAAGGTCTCACCCCCGACCACGAGGGTGTGACCCGCGTTGTTGCCGCCCGAGTAGCGCACGCACAGGTCGACGCGATCCCCCAGTTGATCGGTTGCTTTGCCCTTGCCCTCGTCACCCCACTGAGCTCCGACCACGACAACACCAGGCATTGATTTCCTCCAAGACGCGAAGCAAGCCCCAGCAAAGCCGGGGCCTTACCGCCGCATCCTACCCACACCGGAACCACAACCCCAGCCGAAAGTTCGTGCCCTCATGGCCGCCGGCCCGGCACGCTCGTGCAGCCCGCACGCTGTTTGCTTGATTCACAAGCGGTTTCGCGCGAGCATCGAGGATGAACGGTCCGCAATGGAGCAGGAGCACCCCACATGAAGAAGTTGATCAATTCACCCGATGACGTTCTGGCCGAGGCCCTCAGGGGCGTGGATGCAGCCGACGAGAACGTCCGTGTCGACCACGAGAACCGCGTGATCTTCCGCGCCGCACCCACCCGCACCGGGAAGGTCGCGGTGATCTCCGGGGGAGGCTCCGGTCACGAACCGCTGCACGGTGGTTTCGTCGGGGTCGGGATGCTGGACGCGGCCTGCGCGGGTCAGGTGTTCACGTCCCCCAGCCCGGACCAGATCCTGGCGGCCACCGTCGGCACGGATGCGGGCGCGGGGGTGCTGCACGTCGTGAAGAACTACACCGGCGACGTCATGAACTTCGAGATGGCCGCGGAACTGGCCTCCGAGCAGGGGGTGCGCGTCGAGACGGTGGTGGTGGCCGACGACGTCGCGGTGGAGGATTCGCTCTACACCGCGGGCCGCCGCGGGGTCGGGCTGACGGTTCTGCTGGAGAAGATCGTCGGAGCCGCGGCCGAAGAGGGTCGCGACCTGGATGCGGTGGTCGAGGTGGCGAACAAGGTCAACGCGAACGGCCGTTCCATGGGCATGGCGCTGACCTCCTGCACCGTCCCCGCCGCGGGAAAGCCCACCTTCGACCTGCCCGAGGACCAGATGGAGATCGGCATCGGCATCCACGGCGAACCGGGCAGGCACCGCGAACCGCTGACCGGCGCGAAGGACATCGCCCGCCAGCTGGTGGAACCGATCCTCGCGGACCACGACTTCGCGGGCTCGGAGGCCATCGTCATGGTCAACGGCATGGGCGGCACCCCGCTCATGGAGCTGTACCTGATATACGGGGAGGTCAGGGCCCTCCTCGACGCCGCCGGGGTGAGGGTGGTGCGCAACCTGGTGGGCAACTACATCACCAGCCTGGACATGGCGGGCTGCTCCGTCACCGTTCTGAAAACCGACGACGAGCTGCTGGCCCTGTGGGACGCGCCCGTGAGGACGGCGGGGCTGCGGTGGGGACTGTGATGCTCACCCACGGGCAGTGCTTGGCCTGGCTGCGGGCCTTCGCCGCCCTGATCAACGACAACACGGATTTCCTCACCGACCTCGATGCGGCCATCGGCGACGCCGATCACGGCACCAACATGGCCCGCGGCACGACGGCGGCCCTGGGGAAGCTCGACGACGCAACCCCGCTCGAGGCCATGTTCAGGTCCGTCGGCATGACCCTGGTCAGCACCGTTGGCGGATCCGCCGGGCCGCTGTACGGCACCTTCTTCATGAGATTCGGGGCGAGGCTCGGCGACGTCGAGGACGTGTCCCTTCCCACCTTCGCGGCCGCCCTGACGGCCGGGCGGGACGGGGTGGTCGCGCGCGGCAAGGCGGCCGTCGGCGAGAAAACCATGATCGACGCCATGACCCCCGCGGTCGAGGCCTTCGAGTCGCACGTCGCCGATGGCGATGGGCCCCTGGTCGCTGCCGAGGCAGCCCTGGCGGCCGCGGAGCGGGGCCGGGACGCCACCATCCCGCTGGTGGCGAGGAAGGGCCGCGCCTCCTATCTGGGAGAGCGTTCGGCCGGGCACCAGGACCCGGGCGCCACCTCCACCGCCTACCTGTTCGAGGCCCTCGTGGCCGCCGTCAAGGAGGGCTGAGTCGTGGCTCTGGTCGGGCTCGTCGTCGTCTCCCACTCCCGCCCGCTCGCCGAGGCCGCGGTGGAGTTGTCGCTGCAGATGTTGCACGGACCGCGACCGGAGATCGTGATCGCCGCCGGAACCCCTGACGGCAGATTCGGCACGGACGCCACCCGGGTGGCGGACGCGATCCGGGCCGCCGACCGGGGCGCCGGTGTGGTGGTCCTGACGGATCTGGGCTCCGCGGTGCTGAGTGCCGAGTTCGCCATGGACCTGGTCCAGGATGCGAACGCGATCCTGGTCGCGGCCCCGTTCGTCGAGGGTCTGCTGGCCGCGGCGGTGCGTTCCGCAACGGGCGGCACCATGGAGGAGGTCGCCGACGAGGCCCGTGCCGCGCTCACCCCGAAGCTGACCGCGCTGGGGCCGGAACCCTGCGCGAATGACGAAACCACGGAGGAAACCGGCGAGCTGCTGTGGGTGACCGACGCGGAGAACCGGGTCACGCTCCACAACGCATCCGGCCTGCACGCCCGGCCCGCTGCCCTGCTTGTCGCCAAGGCCCGGGAATTCGATGCCGAGGTGCGGCTGCGCTGCCACGGCCTGGAGGGGGGTGCGACATCACCGATCGCCCTGGCGACCCTGAACGCCCGGCAGGGCGACGAGGTGTGGATCGGGGCGCGCGGCCCGCAGGCCGTCGAGGCGGTGGCGGCCCTGACCTCCCTGATCGCGGATGGTTTCGGGGAGCCGGCGAGACCCCCGAGAACGACCGTCGCGGCGACGGCCGGCCCGTTGGGGGTCAGTCCGGGACGGGTCGTGGGCGTCGCCCGGCTGATGGCGGCCCCGCTGGTCGATCCCCCGGTGGAGGCCCGGTTGCGGACCTCGCAGCTGCCCGGGGAGAAGAACCGCCTGGAAACCGCGCTGGAGGAGGTCGCCGCCGATTACGAGGCGCGAGCCGACGCCTCCGAGGGCGATGCGGCCCAGATCATGCGGGCCACCGCCACCCTGACCCGGGATCCCGAGCTGCTCCGGTCGGCGCAGGCCCTCATCGACGCCCTGCACGTGGGTGCCGCGACGGCGGTGTGGCGAACCGCCAACGACATCGTGGAGCGGCTGCACGCGGCAGGCGGACTCCTCGCGGAACGCACCACCGACATCACCGACATCCGCGACCGCGTCGTCTGCCGCCTGACGGGACGCCCCATGCCCGGGATCCCGGAGTCCGAGGAGCCTTTCGTGCTGGTTGCCCACGACCTGGCGCCCTCCGACACCGCTTCCCTGGAACGGGAGCGCTGCCTGGGCATCGTCACCGTGGGGGGCGGCCCCGCTGCCCACACCTCGGTCCTGGCCCGCAGCATGGGCATCCCCGCCGTGGTGGGTTTCGGTGACGCCCTCTCGATTCCCGACGGGACCGAGGTGCTGGTGGACGGATCCTCGGGTGAGGTGATCGTCCTCCCGGACGAGACCCAGCGCGCCGGTGCGTGCACCGCCCCCAGCCCCCTGGAGCCGTTGAGCGCCCCCGGTGCGACCCGCGACGGTGTTCCCGTACCGCTGCTGGCCAACGTGGGTTCCGTCGCCGAGGCCCGGGCCGCGGTGAAGGCAGGAGCGGAGGGAATCGGGCTTTTCCGCACCGAGATCTGTTTCCTCGACGCCGACGTGGAACCGGATCCCGAACAGCAGTTCACCACCTACCGCGACGCCTTGGCGCAGTTCGCGGGACGCCGCGTTGTGGTGCGCACCCTGGACGCGGGCAGCGACAAACCGATGCCCTTCCTCACCATTCCCGGCGAGGAGAACCCGGCGCTGGGGGTGCGCGGCTACCGCACCGCGATCCGTTCCCCCGGGGTGCTCACCCGGCAGCTCGAGGCCATCGCCCGGGCCGCCCGGGTGAGCGAGGCCGAGGTCTGGGTGATGGCGCCGATGATCTCCACCCCCACCGAGGCCACGGAATTCGCGGAACTGGCCCGCGCCGCCGGTCTGGGGCAGGTCGGGGTGATGGTTGAGATTCCCTCGGCCGCGCTCCAGGCGGAGGAGATCCTCACCGCGGTGGACTTCGTCAGCATCGGAACCAACGATCTCACCCAGTACGCGATGGCCGCCGACCGTCAGGCGACGGGCCTGGGCGACCTCCAGGACCTGTGGCAGCCCGCCGTGCTGAGGCTGCTGCACATGGTTGGCCGCGCGGGAAGGCGCACGGGCAAACCGGTCGGCGTCTGCGGGGAGGCAGCGGCCGACCCTGCGCTGGCGGCGGTGCTGGTCGGGTTCGGGGTGACGTCGCTGTCCATGGCCCTGCGCGCGCTGGAGCCGGTGCGCCGCGCACTGGCCCGGGTCACCGCCGAGGACTGCCGCCGGGCCGCCGCGGCCGCGCTCACGTCCGTCGATCCCGCAGCGGCCAAGCAAGAGGTTTCCCGCGTCCTCTCGATGAGGTAGAACGTTCCGGGTTGACGAGGTGACCTCCACCCATGTCACACTATTTGCAGTCGCAAACACTCTGGACTGAAGGAAACCCCATGAGTCGCTGTCTCCCCACCATCGTGGTCACCTCCCTCGCCGCCCTCGGCCTCAGTCTGAGCGCCTGCTCAAACACCATCCCCGCAACTCCCTCACCCGCCGACAGCGTCGCTCCAGGACTGACGCAGTCAACCGGGGACGCGACGGGAGCCAATTCCGACCTCGCCTCCAAGCTCCTGGTCGGCCAGGTAGCCGGCGCCACCCTCACCCAGGTGCAGGTTCACGAGGACGCCACCAGCCCGTTCCCGGACCTGGAGAACCCCTACTACGACAGCGATGCGGACCACAAGATCGAGCCCGCCGGCTGCGAGGCCACCGGCATCGAGCAGCTCCTCGTGGGATCCGAGGGGAAGACCGAGAACGAGGGCGTCCGGGTCGCACTGGGCACCGGCACTTCCTCCCCCCGGAAGCACAAGGACTACACGAACAAGTGCACCGAGATCACCAACCACCTCACCGAAACCCCCACCCGGGACAGCATCCAAACGCAGCAGATTCCCGCCATCGACGGCGTCATCGATGTCGTCGCGACGAAGACCCAGCACGGCTTCGTCGGCACGGAGGGGGACGCGGGCTTCTCCACCTACCTGATCACCGGCAACGTCGGCAACATCAACGTCACGGTCCAGACATACCCATCCCAAGCGGACGCCTCCACGGGCAAGGAGGCATCCCTCGACACAGCCGTGAAGATCTTCAACGCCCAGGTCAAGAAGCTCAAGGGCTCCTCCGGCTCCGCCGAGGACTCCACCGCCCCTTCCCAGACACCGCCGGCATCCTCCCAGGAGAGCAGCACGCCCTCCCAGAACACCTCGAACCAGGATCTGTCCTCGAAACTCATCAACGGTTCCGTGGCCGGTTTCTCCTTGGCACCGATGGAATCCCTCAGCCCGCTCGCGGCAATCTCCAACTCCTTCTACGAGGCCACGGAGCACGAGCTCAACCCCGAAGGATGCGACCAGACCGGCCTCGACAACCTCACCGCGGGAACCGAGGGCTCCCACGGCCCCGTACACGCCAGGGTCGCGCTGGGGACCGACACCTCCTCCCCCCAGAAGCACAAGCAGTACGCGCAGAAGTGCTCCACGATCACCGGATCCGTCAACGGGGAAGCCATCTTCGAGTCCGTCACGCTGGAGGAAGCCCCCGTGGTTAAAGGCGCCAACAACATTGTGGCGACCTCGATGAGCGGCAGCACCCCCAACACCGACGAGGTCGGCCCCAGGTCCTACCTGATCACCGGAAACGTCGGCAACGTCAACGTCGTGGTCCACCTGTTCCCGATCGAGGACGGCCAGGATGCCTCCTTCACGGACGCCGTGGCGCTCTTCAAGGCCCAGGTCGAGAAGCTCAACAGCTGAGAGCCGACCCTAACCCCAACCTCGAGGACGACCTGCGGAGGCGCACGCTTCCGCAGGTCGTCCTCTGCGTCTCCCGGGACCGGATGACCCACCGGGATGCGATGATGCCCAGACCCTTTCCCTTTGCAAGGAGGACTCATGCGCCGTCGCATTTACGCCGTCACAATCGCCTTGCTGACGGCCCTCGCTCTGGGATCCTGCTCCGGGGCGTCATCCACTGACCAGCAGACACCATCTCCGCACCAGGGCTCCCACGCCTCACAAGCCACCGGAGGCCCCGGGGCGGTCGCGTCCCCGAGCTCCACCGACGTGTCCTCGTCGTCCGGTTCCGCCCTGTCCAACAAGCTCCTGACCGGCCCGATCGCCGGTGTCGATCTCCAGGAAATCGACCGAAACATGTTTCCACACGACATAGGAACCGTCTTCGGTCACTGCGGGGACTGCGAGATCGATCCCCCCGAGTGCCTCACGACCGGCCTCAGTTCTCCCGAAGTGGCCTCCCAGACAGACGGCGCCACCGCGACCGCCACCGTCATGCTGGGCTCCGCCACCTCCTCCCCCGGGAAGCACAGGGAATACGCACAAAAGTGCCCCTCCGCCAGCGGAACCGCCAGTTCAGTGCCCTTCACCCTGAACGTGGAGCTGCTGCCGGAACCTGACATCGCAGGCGTCAGCGACATCGTCGTGACGGCGAGCACCTGGCACTATGACGGCGAGACACCGCCCGAGAACGAACCATGGCTGGTCGTCGTCAGCGGCAATGTCGGCGACATCAACGTCGTGGTTCGCACACGTCCGACACCAGATGACCAGGGCTCTCCTTCCGCCGATGTCGCAACGGAGATCTTCAAGGCCCAGGTCGAGAAACTCAACGGCTGACCCCACGGCCCGGCCCTGCCCCGGTGCGGCCCGCCCGGGGCAGGTCGTGGGGACGCCATGACTCATCGGCATGGCAGGATGATCGCACATGCAAACGCATCAAGGAGTTTTCATGCCCCGCCTCCTCCCCGCGATCGCAGCAACCTCCGTGGCCGCGGTCCTCCTCAGCCTGAGCGCCTGCTCGAACGCCGCGCCCACCGACCCCGCGTCCAGCGCCCAGCAGCCGATGCCCCGGGAGCCGAAAACCTCCGGATCGACCACGAGCTCCCCGTCGGTCACGGCATCCGCGGATCCCACGACTTCTCCTGGCTCCTCCGGCCAAGGGGACGGATCGTTTCCGGCCTCGAAGATCCTGACCGGGTCCGTGGCCGGTTTCACACTCGAGGAGGTGGAAGAGACCAACTCCGAGCCGCTCACGAAGCTGTCGCACCCGTACTACTTCGAGGAACACCAGCTCGACCCTGCCGCGTGCGAGGCGACCGGCATCGAGAAACTCGTCGTGGGCTCCCAGGCGCAAACCGAACACGAGATCGTCACGGTCGCGCTGGGCAGCGACGTCATGTCCCCTGAGAGACACCAGCAGTACGCGAAGAAATGCGCCGAGGTCAACGGAACCGTCGACGGTTATCCCGTGCTGTTGAACATCGAGAAACAGAAGGTCCCCGACATCGAGGGCGCCGGCGACGTCGTCGCCACGATGACCGACCACGGCATCCCGGGTTCGGAGGGGGACGCCGGTTACAAGTCCTACGTGATCACCGGCAACGTCGGCACCACCAACGTCGTGGCCTACACGACCACCACGTTCGACGGCAACGACGCGGGTGTGGAGGCCTCCTTCGACACCGTCGTGGCGGTTTTCAAGGCCCAGGTGGACAAACTCAGGGGTTGACCCTCGAACAATGCAAGACTGGACCAGTCGTCGAACCAATCGGAGGACTGTTCATGTTCCGTCGTTTCCCCCACATCACAGTCGCCTCGCTGGCCGTCCTCACCATCGGCCTGGGAGCGTGCTCCAACACCGCGCCCACCACCTCCCCGTCCGCGGATCAGCAGACGGCCTCGCAGGCTTCCCCTGCGGCGAACGCCTCCGAGAGCTCCCAGGGCTCTCCCGGGGCGACAAATCCCGAGAGCACCGCCGGCCCCACGCAGAAGGCGGCCGATCCCGATCTGAGCTCCAAGATCCTGACGGGTGAGGTCGCGGGAGTGAAGCTCACGAAGCTGGACCAGCTCCCGGACCTGGACAAAGCCCTCAAGGATGTCGATGCCCAGCTCGAGCCCGCCGACTGCGCCAGCACCGGCATCACGCAAATCGGGGCAGGCGCCACGGCGATCACCAAAACCGGGATCGAGTCGCTCCTGCTGAGCTCCGATGCCGCCGCCCCCGGCAAGTACAAGGGGTACGCGCAGAGGTGCTCCTCGGTCAGTGGAACCGTGAGCGGCAGCCCCTTCAAGCAGAGCGTCGAAATGCAGCAGGCGCCCGCCGTCGAGGGCGTGAACGACCTCGTCGCCGTGAAGACCTCCTCCGACTCCACCGTCAACGGCAAGGCGGTGAACGCCAAGGTCTACCTGCTGGTCGGCAGCGTTGACGGCACCACCGTCGTCGCCCAGTCAACGACGCTCACGGGTCAGGATCCCTCCCCGGAAACCGCCGCGAAACTTTTCAAGGCCCAGGTCGAGAAGCTCAAGGGCTGATTCCGCTGCCTTCCCGGCTCCGGGCGCGAGTCGCCCGGAGCCGTCGCGTGCCCGAGGCACCGGCTTCCGGGGCGTACACTGTCCCGCGGCCCTGCCACCGAACCTTCGAGGAGCCCGCATGCCCATCCGTCACGACCTGCGCAACGTTGCGATCGTCGCCCACGTCGATCACGGGAAGACGACGCTCGTCGACGCCATGCTGTGGCAGTCGGGCGCCTTCCGGGAGGGCGCCGACGTCAACAAGCGAGTCATGGACTCCATGGACCTGGAACGCGAGAAGGGCATCACGATCCTGGCGAAGAACACCGCCGTGCGACACCGGATGGCCGACGGCCGGGAGGTGACCATCAACATCATCGACACCCCGGGCCACGCCGACTTCGGCGGCGAGGTGGAGCGCGGCCTGGAGATGGTCGACGGCGTGGTGCTGCTGGTCGACGCCTCCGAGGGGCCGCTGCCGCAGACCCGGTTCGTGCTGCGCAAAGCCCTGGCGAAGAAGCTGCCGCTGATCGTCGTGGTCAACAAGGTGGATCGTTCCGACGCCCGGATCTCCGCGGTGGTGGACGAGACCTACGACCTGTTCATGGACCTGCTCGACGACGACGCCTCCGACGCGCTGGATTTCCCGATCGTCTACGCCTCCGCGAAGGCGGGGCGCGCATCCCTGAACCAGCCCGCCGACTCCGAGATGCCGGACTCGCCGAACCTGGAACCGCTGTTCGAGACGATCCTGGAGCACGTGCCCGCCCCCTCCTACGAGGAGGGCGCCACCCTCCAGGCGCACGTGACGAACCTGGACGCCTCCCCCTACCTGGGCAGGCTGGCGCTGTGCCGAGTGGTGGCGGGTGAACTGAAACGCGGCCAGCAGGTGGCGTGGTGCCGCCACGACGGCAGCGTCCAGAACGTGAAACTCACCGAACTGCTGGTCACCGAGGCCCTGGAACGCGTCCCGGCAGAGTCCGCGGGCCCCGGCGACATCGTCGCCATCGCCGGCATCCCGGAGATCACCATCGGAGAGACCCTCTCCGATCCGAACGACCCGAAACCGCTGCCGCTGATCCACGTCGACGAACCGTCGATCTCCATGACCATCGGCATCAACACCTCCCCGCTGGCGGGCAGGTCGGGCAAACACCTGACCGCGCGGCTGGTGAAGGCCCGGCTGGAACAAGAACTGATCGGCAACGTCTCGATCCGGGTGAAACCGACCGACCGTCCCGACACCTGGGAGGTGCAGGGCCGCGGCGAGCTGCAGCTGGCGGTGCTGGTGGAGATGATGCGGCGCGAGGGTTTCGAACTGACCGTCGGCAAACCGCAGGTGGTGACGAAGGTCATCGACGGGAAGGTGCACGAACCGATCGAGCGCCTCACGATCGACGCCCCCGAGGAGTTCGTCGGCGTGACCACCCAGCTGATGGGGTTGCGTCGCGGCCGCATGGAGCAGATGGTCAACCACGGCACCGGCTGGGTGCGGATGGAGTTCCTGGTTCCGGCTCGCGGCCTGATCGGGTTCCGCACCGAGTTCCTGACCGAGACCCGCGGCACCGGGATCATGAACCACGTCGCGGAGGGCTACGAACCGTGGGCCGGGGATTTCCGCACCCGCCCGACGAGTTCCCTGGTGGCCGACCGCACCGGGGTGGTCACCTCCTACGCGCTGTTCAACCTGCAGGAGCGGGGCACCTTGTTCGTCGGCCCGGGGGCCGAGGTCTACGAGGGCATGATCGTCGGCGAGAATCCTCGCCCCGAGGACATGGACGTCAACCCCACCAAGGAGAAGAAACTCACCAACGTGCGTTCCTCCACGGGTGAGGAGCTGGAACGTCTCATACCGCCGCGCCTGATGTCGATGGAACAGCAACTCGAGTTCTGCGCCGCCGACGAGTGCCTGGAGGTCACCCCCGCGGTGGTGCGGATCCGCAAGGTGGTGCTGGGCCAGAAGGACCGCGCCCGCCTGAGGCGCGGCTGAACGGCCCCCTTCCCAAGCTGGTTGAGCCGGACTGCGAGGAACGAGCAGCCCGAGTCGAAACCCCCGGTGGCCAAACAACAAACCCGACCACAAGTCCCCGGACACGCGCAAGAGGTTTCGACACGACCCGCTCGCTGACGCTCGCAGGCCGGCTCAACCAGCTTCGGGGTGGAAGGCTTCGGCACGGACCGCGGTCAGTCCCGGGGTTTCAGCAGGTCGACCACGGAGGCCACGACCTTCAGCCTGGTCTCGACGTTGGCCCCGGCCGGGGCCTTGACCCTCGCGCCCAGGTAGGCGACCCGGTTGCTGGCGACGGAGACGCAGTCGGTCACCCGCTGCGGTGTCATCAGCGAGGCCGGCTCGTCGGTGGACAGGGGAAGCTGAAGATCCGTCCACGCCTTTCCCCAGCGCGTGTCGACGGCCGCGACACCGGAGAAGATCAGGCCGCGCAGCCGTCCGGCCTCGGCGAGGATCTCGACGTGCTGGCGGGGGCGGTCGGGATTCTGCCATTCGAGGGCGGAGCTGCCCCAGCTGATCGCGAATCCACACTCATCGGCGACGGCGAGTTCGGTGATGAGGCTGAGGAATCGTTTGTCCCCGGGAAAGATCGGCGAATAGGCGTCGCAGTGCTCGATCACCATCTCCGCCCGGAACCTGTCGTCGGCCTCCAGGTCGGCGAGGGAACGCTGGAAGGCGTCAGCAGATGCCCTCATCCCCGGGGCCGAATGGACGTGAACGAACGAGACGGTTTCCTCCCCGGTTCGCTGGTTCAGTTCCTCAGCGGCCCGCCGCACCTCGGTGATCCACTCGACGGCGGCCCGCCTGCCCTGGTCGTCGGTGGAGGCCAGTCCGAAGGCAGGATCGTCCGCGAGGCGTCTCACCGTGCCGGGAAGGGCCGTGACGACGCCGTGCCGGAATCGGCCACGAACCTGGGATGCGAACCAGACCGGATCCTCATGAATGGAATCCGCGTAGGGAATCTCGAGAGCCGTCGCGAGATCTCTCTCCGCCAGCCCCGCGTAGAAACTCTCCTGATCGCCCCGTTCAAACGGCATTGTCGCGTGGGCGCCGACGATGATTTCCGGCATGGTTCCTCCCCCTCATGATGAACAGCCGAAGAGTACATCACGCAATCGATTCAGGGGTAGCCTCGAGGTGGTGTCATCGCGTCGTTTCGCGACGGAATGGACCGCACCTCCCGGAACACACACCCCGCCGGCTGGACTTCCTCCCTCCGGAAGAGTAGCCACGAGGCCACGAACCAGGGAAGGGAATTAACGAAATGGAGTGCCACGTGTTTCGTGGGCAGTGCTGAAAAACAGATTTGATCGAACAGGCGAGGTAAGATCCGCATTGCGTCGGCATCCAAGTACAGTGAAAACTTCAAGCAGCGGGTCGCGTTGGAGGTTGTCGAAGAGTTCCACGCGATCAGCGAGATGGCGAGATCCTACGATCTGGCCGCGCAAACTGCAGGAAGCCGGGTGAACAAGCGGAGGACACGGCACCTTGATCCATTTGATGTGTCGCCACCTGAAGGTGTCGCGTTCCGGATACCACGCGCGGCGGGGCAGAGGCATGCCAGAAACCCGGAAACGCCGTGAAATACTCGCCGTCCCAGCGACGCATCGAGGCTTGTTCCAACCATCTTCAAACGAGCTCTGGCCAAGGGCTTTGCTGGCCGATGCGCCCCCTGTGAGCAGGCCTCACGAGGCAATTGAGTGCGACACCTTCCGCGCAAGGAGGCATGAGGCTCGGGCTCCCAGGACAATGCACCCAACAGAAATCCTCGGGGCAGACTCGAGGAGTTCACAGTCGCGGACCACCACCGTCCGCAGGCTGAAGCCCACGACAACTCTCAGGCCGTAACGGTGTGCCGCTTCAACAGTAGCCGCGAGCTCCAGCTTCAGCAGGTCTTCGTCACAGCAGCCCACGTGGCAGTCATGCAACCACGGCTCGAGCACGTCGATACCACTGACCGCCAAAGGGCCACCCGACTCACCTGCGTGAACAAGCCAGCACCTGTCATCGGACGCCCCCCGCGTTGTGGGCGACCGAACCCACCGAGAGGCGCATCCAGCGGCCGCTCCTCACCCGGCGCCATCCGATCAGCAGCCTCGCCAGTTCCTCGACGCTCAGCAGCGCGTACACGGCCCATGTCGGCCAGCCGAGAAGACAAGCACCGAAGAAGGCCAGAGGGACCCCCAGCAGCCACGTGGCAAGGCTCTCCATGACCAGTTGGTAACGCGTGTCGCCACCTGCTGGCAGAATGCCCCCGGACATGACCAGGTTTCCCACCTTCGCCACGAGATAGGCCGAGAAGACCCATAGGCAGGCCTCCGACAACGTTGCCGTCGATGGCGTCACCGAGTAGGCATGTGCATAGAAGGGCGCAAGAAGCGCCACGATCATGGCTACGACGGCGGCACCGACAATGCCAATCCGCAAGAGTGCGCGGGCATCGACCAGTGCCTTGTCCCGACGTTCGTGCCCCAGGTCGTCACCGAGCACGGGAACCGAGGCGGCTGCCAGGCCGCTGAAGAGTCCCATGACAATCCCTTGAACGGGGTAGGTCATCGTCATTGCGGCCAACGCTTCCGTACCGATACGCCCGTAGACAGCCACGTACGTGTTTTCACTGAGAACCCAGATCAGTTCGGTCAACACCAGCGGCAAAGCGGCGTCTCGAATCTTGCGCCGCATGGCAGCGGGCATTCGCTTCCCCCAGCCCTTGGCCCCCAACAGCCGCATCATGGCGACGACAATGCAGACACACTCCGACAGACGGGCCACCAAAGAACCCACACCAGCGCCGACAAGTCCCAGACGTGGCGCTCCGAGATTGCCGAAGATGAGCACCCAATCGAGAAAAAGATTGACGAAGATCGCGGCCGCTGCTGCCTGCAGGGGCAGTTTCGTCTCACCCATGGATCGCATGATGGCCGTGCAAACCAGGATGACCGCGGTGGGCAGGACCCACAAAGCGACCAACCGCAAATACGGGGCTCCCGTCACCTCCAGGTGAGGATCCGCAGTGAAGGGGCGGACAAGGAAGGCCGGCGCGATGGCGCCCACCACGACCACCGGAGCCGCAACACACATTGCAACAAGGCTGGCATAACGCAGGGTTCCACGGACCTGACCGGTCTGACCCGTAGCCGCGAATTGCGCCGTGAATGCGCCCACGGCAGTCGACAGGGCTGTGACCACGACTGAGACCAGCATCGTGACCTGAGCACCGATGCCGACGCTCGCCACGGCCGTCGAACCAATCTGCCCCACCATCAACTGGTCGACGAGCGAGAGAGTGGACATGAGAAGACTCTGCAGCGCCACGGGAAGTGCGATCGATATGACGCGACCAACGGCGACCTGTTCGGGTTCGCTCATGAAGCGAAAATTATCACGGTTCCAGAGAGGAAAATACAGCCATCCACGCGGGTAGACACGTCGGCCGACATGGGATTGAGCAAGAGTTTTGGGGTTCACCGCCAACCACGGAGAAAGTCCACCTGCACCGCTTGACCCATGATGCGCGAAGTTTCAAACATGAGAACACGCCGGTAGTCGCGTCTTTGGCGACAAGAACGCCGTTCAACTTATTTCCGACAAGTTTAAACAAGACCTGTCGAACTGCCTTGCCAACAACCGGACCTGGTTGCCCGATAGACAAACAAACCAGAAGCCACGGACCAGATCCACACCCCGAGCCGGACAATTCACAGAGGGCCACTCAATTCATGCTGAAAGCCAACCCAACGAACCCGGGCCCCACCGGAAAAAGCGGAAGAAGCGAACCATCCGCACCGGGCCTCGATCCGGCTCAGCCCGCAGTGAACGAGAAACTCAGCGCCACCGCCCCCGCCCACAACGACGCCCACAGCAGACTGGCGAGGGTTCCTATGATGAAACGCTCGCTCTTGGCGGTGTCGGGGGTGCGCAGCTCCGGGTAGCGGCCGAATCCCTTGACCACCATCACCACCCCGATCCCGGCGGGAAAACCCGCGACGATGCAGGCGTAGGTGGCGGCGCGCTCGAGCAACCCGAGCCAGCGCCCCCCGGGCAGCTCCTTCCCGGCCCTGACCAGCCGGAGGTCTATCAGTTCCGGACCACCCTCCCCTTCCTCGGCCGCCTCACGCCGCTGGGCCTCACGCCGGGTCTGCCAGTCCACCAGCCGGAACAACCCGCGCACCACCGGCGTGCCCGCCACCGTGGCCAGCAGAAAACCCAGCACCACCACCGTGACCCGCGAGTAGATCTCCATGTCACCAGCCTCCCACCCACCACCGACAATTCCACGGAACAAATTTTCTCCGGACCATGGGAAAACGTCCTTCACCGGGGTTAAACTGACGAAACCCTACAGGGCGAAGACGCCCGGAAACAGGAGGTCACATGGCCGCCCCGTCAACCCAGCAACGTCCTGCGCTGGTAGCAAAGGAGTTGCGTGTCCCGTTCCTGCTGCTCCTGTTGTGCTTCGCCGCCTGGGGCACGGCCGCCAACCTGACCGACGTGTTGGTGGGTGTGTTCCGGAGCATCTTCACCATGACCATCCTCGAGTCGTCGCTGGTTCAGTTCGCGTACTACGGAGCCTATTTCCTGCTGGCGGTTCCAGCCGCGATGATCAACCAGCGATTCGGCTTCAAGGCCGGCCTGCTGACCGGTCTCGGGCTGGCCGCGATCGGGGGTTTCCTGTTCTTCCCGGCGGCCAAGACCCTCACCTACGCCATGTTCCTGCTGGCACTGTTCACCCTGGCCGCCGGGCTGTCCATCCTTGAAACCTCCGCGAACCCCCTGGTGATCGCGATGGGCGACGAGACGACGTCCACCCGGAGGCTCAACCTGGCGCAGGCCTTCAACCCGATCGGCGCGAACCTCGGTGTGCTGATGGGTGCGGTGCTGATCCTGCCGCACCTGACCCCCGAGACCGCGAAATCCATCATGAACGAGGAGGAGGCCCTCGCCGCGCAGGAGGCCGATCTCGGTCTGGTGCTCGGCCCTTACCTCGGAATCGCAACGGCTCTGGTGATCATCTGGCTGCTGATCGCTTTCCGCAGGCTCCCCCTGCCCCCACAGGAGGCCACCCCCAAGGGAGGGAGCGGACGTTTCGGGCGCCTGTGGGGCAACAAGCTGTACCGCTACGGCGTGGCCGCACAGTTCTTCAACGTGGCCGCCCAGACCTGCACCTGGACCTACACCATCATCTACGCCCAGGACGTGATGGGAACCTCCCCCGAGGCGGCCGGCTGGTGGCTGCAGGGCAGCCTGCTGTTGTTCCTGGTGGCCCGGTTCGTGATGGTCTTCGTGCTCGGCATCGTACGACCGGCGGTGCTGCTGCTCATCATGGCGCTCTTCGGGGTGGGATGCTGTCTGACCTCGATTCTCGTGTTGAACATCATCGGTCTGATCGCGGTGGTGTGCATCTCGGCGGCCCTGTCGCTGATGTTCCCCACCATCTACGGTATGGCCCTCAAGGGCCTCGGGGACGACGCGAAATTCGGTTCCGCGGGCCTGGTGATGGCCATCCTCGGCGGCGCCCTGATCCCGATGGTCCAGGCTCGTGTGATGGACGTCGCCGGATCGGCGGTCGGCTTCATCGTGCCGGCTGTGTGTCTGGCGCTCGTGGCCGCCTACGCCGCCTACGACATGCTCCACACCAGGAAGGAGGCATCATGAAAGCCCTGTCGAAGTGGTTGGCAGCCGCCCTGGCCGTCGGCATCACCGCCGCCCTGGGCGCCTGCTCCGACAACCGGACACCGGTCAGCATCGGGCTCATCACGAAGCAGGAGACGAACCCGTACTGGGTGACACTGCGCAAGGTGGCCGAGGACTCGGCCCGCAAGGCCGGTGCCACGCTCACCGCCGCGACGGGCAGCAGCGACGTCGACGTCGAATCGCAGCGCACGGCCCTGAAGGAGATGGTGGACAAGGGGGTCAACGGCATCCTCATCACCCCGACGAACTCGACCGCCCTGGCCGCCGACATCCAGGCCGCACGCGACAAGGGCATCACCGTGATCGCCCTCGACACCCCCATGGAGCCGCAGGAGACCACGAACGCCTACTTCGGCACCGACAACAAGCGGGCCGGGGAACTGATCGGCCGCTACGCCCGGGCGAAGAGCGACGAACTCGGGCTGAGCCCGCAGATCGTGATGTTGAACCTCTCACCCGGAATCGCCTCGGGTGAGAGCCGGGGCACCGGTTTCCAGGAGGGCTTCAACATCCCCGCCGACTCGGGCTGGGTGGTGGCCCAGGCCAACGTCGAAGGCGACCGGGGCCTGGCCCAGCAGGCCATGACGGAGGCCCTGACGAGGAACCCCGGAATCAACGTGGTCTACGCGGTCAACGAACCCGCCGCACAAGGTGCCGTCGACGCGTTGAAGTCGGCGGGCAAGGACCTGTCGAAGGTCGTGGTGGTCGCCATCGACGGTGGGTGCGAGGCCATGAAGAACTCGGTGCGCCCCGGCGACATCGACGCCACGGCCATGCAGTTCCCGCAGAACATGGCGCGCGAGGGCGTCGAGGCGATCGTCGCGAAGGTCCGGGAGGGACGCGAACCGTCGGGCTACCTGGCCACCGGCACCGAGCTGGTCACCGGCTCACCCGCGCCGGGCGTCACGTCGAAGAACGTCGAGTACGGCGTGCGCACCTGCTGGGGTGGCTAGGAGGCGTTGCCCGCCATGATCGGGCGCGGCCCCGTGCCGAAACCACACGGTCAAGGCCGGCTGAGCCGACCGGTGGGCCTCGGGCGAGCAGGTCGCGTCGGAATCATCTCGCATCAAGTTGGGTGAGCCGGCCTGCGAGCGTCAGCGAGCTGGTCGTGTCGAAACCATCGTGCGCCTGTCCGGGGGCTTGCGATCGGG
Source organism: Propionibacteriaceae bacterium (assembly GCA_905372155.1). GTDB lineage: Bacteria > Actinomycetota > Actinomycetes > Propionibacteriales > Propionibacteriaceae > Arachnia. The sequence goes on along the minus strand of CAJPNZ010000006.1, from coordinate 34,020 downwards.
TGCGTTGTTCGGCTGCCGAATGGTTTCGACTCGGGCCGCTCGTCCCTCACGGCCCGGCTCAACCGGCTCCACACACAACGGCCCGACACGACCCGCCTCGAGCGGCTCCGGGGAAGACGGCCTCGGTCCGCGAGCCTTCCGGGAAGAAGTGCGGGGCCGGCTCGTATTCACGATCCGGCCCCGCACGGGAAAATCGAGGGGTCAGTGGGCGGTGGCCCAGTCACGTCCGGGCCAGCTCACCTCGGCGTGCTCAGAGGTGTCGGAGGTGCGGATGATGGCGGGACGGGCCGTCAGGGTCGGCATCACAACCACCGCGCCACGGGTGGCGGGGTAGACACCGAACTCGGAATCGAGGAAGCGGTTGAGGAAGTTACGGATGCTCATGACTCAATGCTGCGCCGGGAGATCCCATGCGTCCAATACCCGTTTGTAAGATAATCCATGCAGCTAGGTTATGAATATGGATACGAACGTCCTCCGCTGGTTCCAGCTCGTCGCCGACGGCGCCACCGTCACCGAGGTGAGCGAGCTGGAATGGACCTCCCAACCCGGGATCTCACGAGCCCTGGCCAGGCTCTCCGACGAGGTGGGCGCCCCCCTGCTGCGGCGCGAGGGACGCGTCCTGCGCCTCACCCGCGCCGGGGCGACGTTCAAGCACCACGTGGACGCGATGCTCCACCAGCTCGACGACGGCCTGGCCGAGGTGGCACAGCTGATGGACCCGGAGTCGGGGTTGGTGACCCTCGCCTTCCCGCACTCGTTCGGGGAGTGGCTGGTGCCCCGGATCGCGGCCGGGTTCCTGAAGAAGCATCCCGACGTGCAGCTGGACATGAGCGCCAGACACGACGAGACCACCCCGGCCACCGGGACGGGCTCCGAGACCGACCTGGAGCTGACAACGCTCAGGCCTCGCGGGCGGGCCCACCACTGGCGCGGGCTGTTGCGCGAACCGCTTCGGCTGCTGCTGCCCGAGGGGCACCCGCTCGCCGCCGGCGCCGCCCCCGTCCCCGTCACCCGGCTCAGCGGGGAACGCCTCATCACGATGCGCAGGACCTCGCAGCTGTGGGCCATCACCGGCTCCCTGCTGTCCCGTCACGGAATCGAACCCGCGGCGGGACTCGTCGCCGACGACCTCCCGACGCTCTACGGCTACGTCGCGGCCGGGCTCGGAGTGGCGTTGGCTCCCGGCCGCGTCAGGGCCGGGGTGCGGCTACAGCGCCTCGCGGAGGACGACGCCTTCCGGGAGATCGGGCTCAGCTGGGCCGCTGGCCGGCGTCTGCTGCCGTCGGCCGCGCTGTTCCGGGACCACGTCCTGGGACTGGCGAAGTCGCGGCGCCTGCCACGCCTCCCGGAAGAGGTGGATGAAGAACATCCCTTAAGATCCTCCACATGAAGGGTTTTCCTGAATGCGTGGCTCTGTTGGGAGACGTGGTGCGCTCCCGCGACTCCGACCGGGCGCGCGTTCACGAGACCCTGCTGAAAGCCATCGCCGCCTGCAACGACGCCCATCCTCCCCTGGATCCGCTGCGCGTGACCGTCGGCGACGAGATCCAGGGCGTCTACGCCACCCTCGGGCAGGCGGTGGCGGCGATGCTGTTGCTGCGCGACGAGATGCTGGGGACCGCGGAGGTGCGCTGCGGCCTGGGAGGCGGGGACGTGCAGGTCATCGACGCGAAACGCGGAATCCAGGACGGGCCCGCGTGGTGGAGGGCCCGGGAGGCCATCGAACGCGCGGAGGCCTTGTCCCGGCAACCCGGGAACCGCACCTCCCGCACCGCACTGATCGACGCCCGCGCCGTCGCGAATCCCCTCACCGATCCCGTGCTGCGCATGGTCGATGCCACACTGGCGTCCCTCAGCCCGGGCGCCCGGCGGAGTTGGGTGCACCTACGGGCGGGGAAGGACAACGCCACGGCGGCGAAACTCGAAGGGGTCACCCCGTCGGCCAACTCCCAGCGCATCAACGACCACGGGCTGCGTCCCCTGGCTGCCCTGGTCGCTGCCCTGGTCGCTCTTCCCTGACGCGGGTGTCCCGGGGCTCCTGCCCGGTCACCTCCAGGTCTCGTAGAAGGTCCTGCTGATCTCCGCCAGTTCCTCCAGCGTCCCACCCGGGCCCATCGTCGTCCTCCCGACGCCGCCGTGTACCTGAGCGAAGCACTCGTATCCCTTGAAGTCGTTGGTCCCGCAGACGGTCTTCCCGATGGTTCTCACTTCCCTCAGGTCCTTGGTCTGCGTTTCGACCGAACCGCCCTGCATGTATCCGATGATGAAAAACCTGTCCTTCTTCGCCGTCCAGTAGGTGACGAGGGAATCGTTGCCGTCCGCGGCGTTCCTGGTCTCGAAATCGCCGAACTTCCTCGGCATGGCGGGAACCGCCTGCTTGCTGCCCACACGCGTCGGGACAGGGGTGCTGCTCCCCTGCGTGGGTATCGTCGCCATCGCGCTGGACGTGCTGGTCTCCTGGACGGGGGCGGGCTCCGTGGGCCGAGGCAACTCCGCAGGCGTGGTGACCGCGGGGTCGGCGGTGTCCTGCCCGCCCCGGAGAATCCACCAGAATCCGGAAGCAATGCCGAGACCCAGAATCAGGAAGAGGACGACGATCAGACCGATGTTGCTTCCCCTCGACGATTGCGGAGGCATTTCCTGGCCCGCCTCGGGCCGCTGGTTGTCGCTCATCTTCACCTCCTTCGACTCATGGTAGATGCCGGGCCGGGCCCATTGCACTTCTGTGGGTGGCAGCCACCCCACCAGCGATCGGGAACACCGCCGGGACCTCCACGTCAGTCCTCGTTCTCGTCGGGCTGGACGATCTCGCCGTCGGCGTTCTTCTTCGCCCATTTCTTGCGGCCCCGCTGCACGATCAGCGGGTCGGTGGGTTTGATCACCGACGGGTCCTTTCCGTCGTAGTCGTGGAGGTCGAGGAACAGACGCATGGCGTTGAGCCGGGCGCGCTTCTTGTCGTTGGACTTGATCCGGTACCACGGCGCGATCTCGGTGTCGGTCTGCTTCAGCATGGCGGTTTTCGCCTGGGTGTAGTCCTCCCAGCGGTCGAGGGATTCGAGGTCCATGGGAGAGAGCTTCCAGCGCCGCACCGGGTCGAGCTGCCGGATCGCGAACCGGGTGCGCTGCTCCCGCTGGGTGACGGAGAACCACAGCTTCGTCACGGTGATCCCCGACTCGATGAGCATCCGTTCGAAGACCGGCGCCTGCTTCATGAAAATGCGGTACTCCTCCTCGGTGCAGAAACCCATCACCCGCTCCACACCGGCGCGGTTGTACCAGGAACGGTCGAACAGCACGATCTCCCCGACGGTCGGGAGGTGTTCGATGTAACGCTGGAAGTACCACTGCCCGCGTTCCTTCTCGGTGGGTTTCGTCAACGCCACGACCCGCGCCCCGCGCGGGTTGAGGTGCTCGGTGAAGCGTTTGATCGCCCCACCCTTGCCGGCGGCGTCACGTCCCTCGAACAGGATGATGTGCTTGGTGCCGTTGTCCTGGGCCGAGTACTGGAACTTCAGCAGCTCGATCTGCAGCTGGCGTTTCTCCGCCTCGTACCTGTCGCGCCCGAGGAGAGTGTCGTAGGGGTACTTGTCCCGCCAGGTCTCGACGGCGTCGCCGAGCGGGTCGATGAGGTACTGGTCCTCGCCGTGAACATCACCGACGGTGTACCCCTCGTTGCGCACCATGTCGATGAATTCACGCAGGTTCTGGTTCATGCACCAAGCTTGGCACGTCGCTCCCTCCGCCATCTCCCGCGTCCGGTTTTCCTTTGATCCGGGGCCGGGATCGGCGATGATTCATTGCATGACTGATATCACCCTGGACGGCACCCCCGTCCACACCCACGGTTCGCTGCCCGCCGTCGGCACCAAGGCCCCGGGATTCACCCTGGTGGGCAACGACCTGTCCCCCGTCGCCCTCGCCGACTTCGCCGGTTCCCGGTTGATCCTCAACGTCTTCCCCTCCGTCGACACCGGCATCTGCGCCACGAGCGTGCGCACCTTCAACGAACGCGCCGCAGGGTTGGAGAACACCAAGGTGTTGTGCATCTCGCGTGACCTGCCCTTCGCGCAGGCCCGTTTCTGCGGCGCCGAGGGCATCGAGAACGTGACGGTCGCATCCGATTTCCGCACCACCTTCGGTGAGGACTACGGGGTGACCATGATCACCGGTCCCCTCGAGGGGCTCCTGGCCCGTGCCGTCATCGTTCTCGACGAGAAGGGCAACGTGACCCACAGCCAGTTGGTTCCCGAGATCAAGCAGGAACCCGACTACGAGGCCGCCATCGCCGCCCTCTGACCCATTCGGGGTGTCGCGGGCAGAAAAAAGTCGGTTGAGCCGAGACCATCCACCGGCAGCCCGAGACCTACCGCGGCTCTCCGGACACCACCACATGGTTTCGGCACGACCTGCTCGCTGACGCTCGCGGGTCGGCTCAACCAGCTTCTGGGAAACGCCCGCTCGCCGGCTGCTCGTTCAGCCGGCGGGTGGGCGGGCCCCCGACCAGGTGACGGCCTCCGCGGCGAACCTGTTCGCGGCGGAGGCCGCCGCCACCAGTCCTTCTCCCCGGGCCAGCCGCGCCGCCAGGACGCCGACGAAGGTGTCCCCCGCTCCGGTGGCGTCGACGACCTGCTCCACGACCACCGGCGGGATCGCGTGCACCCCGGTCCCGTCGTCGACGAGGGCCCCGCGCTCCCCGAGGGTCATCACGACGCTCCGGGCCCCGGTGCGTTCCCGCAGCCGTCGGAGCAGCCCGGCACCGGCCTCGTTCGATGCCGCCAGCTGTGCTGCCTCGTGTTCGTTGACGACGAGGGGATCCGCATTGCCGTACCAGGGTGGCGGACTCCCGGGCGCGGGGGCGGCGTTGATCACCAGCCGCGCCCCGGCGCGGGCGGCGAGTTCGCCCGCCGCCTGCTGGGCGGCCGGTGGTATCTCGTTCTGCGTCACGACGACCCGGGCCTCGACGTCACCACCCGGGAGCGCGACCCGGGCGTTGGCGCCCTGGACGACGACTATCGTGTTCTCCCCCCGCGCATCCACCTGGATGAATGCGGTGCCGGTGGGGACACCGGCCAGCCGCCGCAACCACCGGATGTCCACGCCCGCCGCATCGAGGGCCTCGGCCTGCCTGCGTCCCGCCTCGTCGTCGCCGACGGCACCGGCCATTGCGACCCGGACCCCGCCGCGGGCCGCGGCGACGGCCTGGTTGGCCCCCTTGCCGCCGCACGAGAGTGCGAGATCGGAGGCCAGGAGCGTCTCCCCGGGGCCCGGGAGCCGCTCCACGGACGCCACGACGTCCTCGTTCACGGACCCCACGACCAGCACATCGATGCCCATGTCCCACCTCCCGTGTCACCCTGTCGACCCGCATCGCAGTCCCAGCATGTCACGAGGACCGGCCCACGGGGCGATCGGTCGTCGCGCTGCGTGCGGATTCGAAACGCCGCGCCGGCGTCTCGCGCGCGAGGCCCGGGGTCTCAGCGCAGATTGGCGCGGAAGTGCAGACCGACCTCCGGGTCGACGAGGACCTCCTGGGCGGCTGCGATCCCGTCGACGGTGAGGGTGGCATCGGTGGGGACGGCCCGTTTCACGAGGGCCAGGGCTATCGGCCCCAGTTCATGGTGCCGGGCCGAGGAGCCGGCGAAACCCACCGCCCTGCCGCCCACCTCCAGCGCGGATCCGGCGGCGGGTAGCGCCTCGGCGGTGCCGTCGAGGTGCAGCAGCGTCAGGCGGCGGGGCGGGCGGCCCAGGTTGTGGACGCGCGCCACCGTCTCCTGGCCGCGGTAGCAGCCCTTGTCCAGATGAGTGCCGAACAGGCCGATCTCGTTGGGAATGGTGCGGGCGTCGGTGTCGACGAAGATCCTCGGCACCCCCGAGGCGATGCGGTGCGCGTCGAAGGCCCAGATCCCGGTGGGCCTGCCCCCGGGCAGCGGCGCGTCCGCGGGACGGAACACCTCGCGACCCCCCAGCGCAGGACGCCGCGCCCAGTCGCCGGGAACCTCGATCCCGTCACCGACCCACGTCAGCCGCAGGTCGTCGCGGGGACGCACCTCCACCCGCATCATGAAACGCATCGAGGTCAGGAAATCCACCAGGGCGGCGGCGCGTCCCGGTTCGGTCCAGGCCAGTATCCGCGTCCCGTCGTCCACCCCGGCCAGGACGTGTTCGACGTGCCCGTTGGGCGAGAGCACCAGCGCCTCGAACGATTCCCCCGCCCCGAGGGATTCGAGGTGCTGCGAGGTCAGCGAGTGCAACCAGCCGAGCCGGTCCGCCCCGGTGATCTCCAGGACGTCGCGGTTGGACAGGTCCACCACCGCATCCCCGGCCTCGATGGCGCGCGCCTCCGCGACCGGGTTGCCGTGGTGCCAGACGAGACCGGCGTCCACGCCGTCCTCGACGAGGATCGCGTTCACTGCTTCGCCAGGCGCGCCCACATGTGGGGCCGCAGCTCGTGGTCGGCGGTGGAGCGGTCGAGGGCGTACATCAGGTCGCCCTCCACCTTTCCGTAGAGCCGCTGCCCTGAGGTGTGGCTGATGGCGGCGCCCTCGGTGCGCACGACGGCGTCGGTCAGCAGGCTGATCTGGGTGACCTGGATCCTGCCGACCAGCACCTCGGTCCAGCCGTCGGAGTTCGTGAGCGTCACCTCGACGGAGGCGTCGCGTTTCGGCCTCCAGAAACCGGTTTCCATGCCGAGCGGCTGGTCGAACTTTCCGTCCTCACCCATGCCGAACACCTGGGAGACGTAGAACAGGTAGTCGCCGCCGTTGTGGGTGAACTCGATACGCTGCTCGAAGGTGAAGTCGTTGCCCTCGTGGTCGGTGCCGTTGCCGGAGCCCTCCCACACGCCGACGAGCCATCCGAGGGCAACCAGCTCCGGGTTGAGGCCTTCCGGCACCTCGATGTCGATGTTCTGGAAACCCTCCACGCTCAGTCCTTTCGTCCCTTGAACCCACGCAGCAGCTTGGTTACGGCCAGCGCCAGCGCGACGACCGCGATCCCGGCGGCGGCCACCACGAGCACCCACGCAGTGATCATTCCCACGAACCGCAACCCTACCCGTCGCTCGCCGGGCAACGTGGTAGACAGCACCCATGCGTGCTGTCATCACCCGGGTGTCCTCCGCCAGCGTTTCCGTCGACGGGAAGGTGGTGGGCGAGCTGCCCCGCCCCGGCCTGCTGGTGCTGGCCGGCGTCGGCCGCGACGACGACGCCGCGGCGGCGAAGACCCTGGCCGCGAAGATCTGGGGGCTGCGGATCCTGCGCGACGAGCTCTCGGCCAGCGACGTCGACGCCCCGATCCTGGTGGTCAGCCAGTTCACGCTGTTCGCCAGCACCCGGAAGGGCCGCCGCCCCGGCTGGTCGAAGGCCGCCCCCGGGCCGGTCTCCGAACCGATCGTCGAGGCCCTCGCCAGCGAACTCGAGGCCCTCGGCGCCACCGTCGAACGCGGCCGGTTCGGCGCCGACATGCAGGTGGCCTCGGTCAATGACGGCCCGATCACCATCCTCATCGACACCGCGGCCTGGGAGTGACCCAGCTGCCGGCCCGGCGTCTGTTTGCTGGCCCTATCGTCGGTTTGCTGGGCTTGTTCAAGTTTGCTGGCCTCACAGCGCAGGCACACGTGAACAAGGCCAGCAAAACAGGAACAAGGCCAGCAAACCGACGAGGTGGACAGGGAACACGCGGGACCAGCGGATCCGCTGCCGCGATCCCTCAGCCGCGCCCCAGGAACTCCACGCGGGAGACGACGACGGCGTTGGCGTCGGTTTCCGGGCCCCCGGGGTCGGTGGTGGACAGCACCGTCATGAGGACCTCGTCGGTGACGACGGGCGGAAATCGCACCTCCTGACCCTCCGGCTGGCTGATGTCGAGCGGCTGCACGGTCCAGGAGCCATCGGAGAAGGTCCAGCGCACCGCCGTGATCCTGCGACCCCTCCGGTAGGCCTCATCGGTGGTGTCCCCGTTGATGATGCGCACCCCGACCAGTTCCGTTCCGGGCAGGAAACCGAAGGTGACCGCCTCCCCGACCCCACCGCCGGGGCAGCGCCAGACGGTGTCGGCCCGGGCGTCCAACAGTGCGGCGGTCCGGTCCTGGCGGTCCTGCGAGCACTCCCCGGTGGCGCGGGAGGCAGCGACGGGAACCACGGCCCCGTCATAAGGGGTCAGGTCGAGGACGCTGGTGACGGACGGGCTGGGGGCCGCTGAGGAGTTCTCGCTCTCCGGCTGCATGACCAGCCGCGTCCCCATGACCCCGACCAGCGCCGCCGCGACGCAGCTCACGACCACCAGGCGCAGCGAGACCCAGTGGGACCTGTGTTCGCTGCTACCCGGGGAGGCAGACGACCCGTCGCCCGACGAGGTGGCGCGCACGTCGGAGGATTCGGAAATGGTCTGCCGGAAATACTCGTCGGGCAGGCGCTTTGACATGCGGTCATGCTACGCCGTTACCCCGCACCCATCACGACGCCCGACCAAAAGCCGTTGGTCTGTTCCCCGGCCGGAAACCCTCGGAGCGTTCCCCTGTCCGCTCGTTGCGAGGAGTCCAGAGCACCTCGCAACATTCGCCGGAACTCCCGCGAAACGAGACGAGATCTTCCATTCCGCGGGAAGAATGCGCGGACGGTGCGAGCGCCACTGGCGAGATATACCGGAGAAAGCCCCAGCTTTAATTGTTTTCTTGACTATCCGCCCGCCTCCCCTCTACCCTCGGTTCGTTCAGCTTGATACTTACGTAAGTATCTTGAGAAAACGAGGTCATTGATGCCCACGAGCATTCACAACAGTAGGCCGGGCCGCCTGGCCGGTGTCTACGAGGCCCTCGTCGCACACCCGAACGCCACCGTCAGTTCGCTGATGAAACGAACCCGTCTGTCCCGTCCCACCATCACCACCCTGCTCGATTCCCTCACGGAGCTGGGTCTGGTCGCCCCCCAGGGAGCGGAGGGCAACGTCGGCCGGCCCGCCGAGACCTGGGCCCCCCGCAAGGATGCCGGGGTGGTCATCGGCGTCGACCTCCTCCACCGCAGCGCACTGCTGGCGGTCGCCCGCCTCGACGGGGAGATCATCGAGACCGACCACAGGTCCGGGGTCAGCGTGGACTCCTCGGTCCGGTTCACAACCCTGCTGGACCTGATCGGCAGACACATCGCCGAGGGCACCGCGGGCCCGCCGCTGGCGATCGTCGTGTCCACCACCGGCACCGTGGACCTCGACGGCCGCCTGATGCGCAGCGACGCCGTCCCCCAGTGGGAGGGTTTCGCCCTCGGCCACGAACTCTCGCAACGCCTGCACCTGCCGGTGCGGATCGAGAACGATGTGAACGCCTCCGCCTTCGGGGAATTCGCCCTGCGCTGTGGCGACGGTTCCCTCCAGCCCACCGACGACCTCCTCCTGATCGCCCTGTCGCGTGCTATCGTCACCGGCCTGGTCATGGGCGGCGAGCTGCACCGGGGAAACCGGCAGAACGCGGGTGAGGTGGGGTTGCGCATCGTTGACGAGTCCGGTCCGGCACCGGGCAACCTGGTGCGCGCCGCGGAGAGCATCGGTACCGTCTCCGCGGTCCTCGATCCCGCGTGCATCGTCCTGACCCTGCCGAACCGCGAGTCCCCGGGCATCCTCGCCGAGATCATCGATCACCTGCGCGTCAACCGCGAGTCGAGTGCGGCCGAACTGAACCTCCAGGTTTCCCGGCTCGGGCAGGGAGCCGCCATCGTCGGCGCCCTGTCCCTGGCCCTCCGGGAGGCCCGGACCGCTCTCTTCGGCGAGTCCACCCGGCTGATTCCGATTCCCAAGGAAATCGGCCACATCACGAGAATCACAGCGAGAGGAATCCATTCGCCAATGTCCATGGCACAACCAGCGGCCTCGGAGCGCGCCACGCTGCGTATCGGCGTGGTCGGGGTGGGAGCCCGGGCCGACATCGCCAAACATTTCGAGCTCCCGAGGCTCAACTGCCGCATCACCGCCGCCGCCGATCCGCACCCGGACGCGGAGGCGCGCCTCCCGCGGCGCCTCGGCCGCAGCGACATCAAGCTGACGCGCAACGTCACGGAGCTGATCGCCGAGGGCATCGACGCGGCCCTGGTCACCTCCCCCGACGACACCCACGCGAAGGTGACCTGCGAGCTGCTCCGGGCCGGGATCCCCGTCTACGTCGAAAAACCCCTGGCGACCCGCATGGACGACGCCATCGAGATCCTGCGCACCGCCCACGAGACCGGCACGAAACTCTACGTGGGGCACAACATGCGTCACATGCACGTGGTGCGTTCGATGCGGGACCTGATCCGCCGCGGCGCCATCGGTGAGGTGAAGGCGATCTGGTGCCGCCACTTCGTCGGCAACGGCGGCGACTACTACTTCAAGGACTGGCACGCCACCCGCGAGCACGCCACGGGCCTGCTGCTGCAGAAGGCCGCCCACGACCTGGACGTGATGCACTGGCTGGCCGGCTCCCACACCACACAGGTCACCGCCATGGGCGGCCTGACCCTCTACGACCGCATCACCGATCGCGAGGACCGTTCCGGGCAGCTGCTGGGTGACTGGTTCGACATGGGGAACTGGCCGCCGCTGTCGCAGAAGGGCCTCAACCCGGTGGTGGACGTCGAGGACATCTCGATGATGCTGATGCGGATGGAGTCGGGGTTGTTCGCCTCCTACCAGCAGTGCCACTACACCCCCGACTACTGGCGCAACTACACCGTGATCGGCACGGAGGGTCGCATCGAGAACTTCGGCGATTACGAGGGCGGTCACATCAAGCTGTGGAACCGACGCCACCTCTACGACCCGGAGGGCGACGCCCGGTTCCCGATCAAGGGCGACGACAAGGGACACGACGACGCCGACGTCCTGACGATCAGCGAGTTCGTCTCCTTCATCACCGACGGCACCCCGACCGACACCTCCCCGCTCGGCGCCTGGTACGCCGTCGCCGCGGCCATCGCCGCCACCGATTCCCTCCGCAACGGCTCTTCCCCCCGGAACGTCCCGGAGCTGGACCCGGACATCATCACCTACTTCACCAACAACCAGGTCAAGTGACCACCGATCAGAAGGAGAGAATCCGATGAAGCGTCGCACCTTTCTGGCAGCCGCCTCGGTGCTCGGAGCGGCGTCCACCCTGTCGGCCTGTTCTGGACAGGAGAAAACCGGCGAGGAGCTGAACAAGGACACCAAGGCCGAGTTGACTCTGTTCTACTGGGACAAGAACCAGACTCCCACCGTCGAGGCCAACATCCAGGCCTTCACCAAGGAGTACCCGAACATCACGATCACCCCGTCGGTGGCGGCCTACAAGGACTACTGGACCAAGCTGCGCACCCAGGCCGAGGGCGACCAGCTGCCCGACGTGTTCTGGATGAACGGACCCAACATCCAGCTCTACGCCTCGAACGGGATGCTCGCCGAGATCGACGACCTCAAGGACGTCGCCTGGGACAAGTACCCGAAGGCGCTGGTGGACCTCTACACGGTGGAGGGCAAGAAGTACGGCGTCCCGAAGGACTACGACACCATCGCCTGCTTCATCAACAAGGAGATCTTCGCCAAGGCCGGGGTACAGGTGCCCACCGGGGACTGGACGTGGGAGGAGCACCACGCCGCCGCCAAGGCCATCGCCGACGCCCAGGCCGGGTTCGGTGTGGTCGTGGGGCTCGACGACGGACAGGCCAGCTACTACAACACCATCCACCAGGCCGGTGGATACGTCATCAAGGACCACAAGTCCGGGTTCGACGATCCCAAGAGCATCGAGGGCGTGCAGTACTGGGTGGATCTGGTCAAGGACGGCTCGATGCCCGACATGCAGGTTCTCGCCGACACCCCCGCGAAACAGCAGTTCCTCAACGGGCAGGCCGGCATCATGTGGGCCGGTTCCTGGCACGTGAAGGAACTGCGCGAGCAGTTCAAGGGCGACGAGGTCGTCGTGGTCCCGCTGCCGAAGAAGGAGACCCAGGCCACCATCATCCACGGGCTGGCCTACGTCGCCTCGGCGAAGTCGAAGAACCTCACCGCCGCGAAGGCAGCGGTCCGGGCGTTCAGCAGCCAGACCGCGGCCGAGACCGAGGCGGCCAACGGCACCGCGATCCCGGCCTTCAACGGCACCCAGGCCAAGTGGCTGGAGCAGGCCCCCAGCTGGAACATCGACGTGTTCACCAAGGCCGCAGAGACCTACGCGGTGCCCTACCCGGTCTCGAAGAACACCTCCGCCTGGGCCGACAAGGAAACCAGCCTCAGCGAGGTGTTCACCGGCAAGGTGACCGCAGAGGAGGGCTGCAAGAAACTGGCCGCCGAGATGAACACGGCGCTCGATCAGGAGTGAAGGAGTAAGCGGAAATGACCGTCGACAGGAGTGGCGGAGCGAAGGCATCGTACTCCCGGCGACGTCGCGTCAACCCGATGTCGGCAGGGGCCTGGCCCCTGCTGTTCATCGGCCCCCTGATGCTCGGCGTCCTCATCTTCTACTACTTCCCGATCATCGGGAACCTGTACGCGTCGCTGACCAGGACGAATGCCTTCGGCGGCGATCAGAAGTTCGTCGGGCTGGAAAACTATTCGACCCTCTTCTCCCGTCCGGATCTCCCCTCCGCGATGATCAACACCCTCTTCTACACGGCCGTGGTGCTGCTGGCCGTGCCGATCTCGGTGGTGATCGCGTCGCTGCTGGAGCTTCCGGGCCTGAAGGGACGCGCCGTCTACCGGGTGTTGTTCTTCATGCCCTACCTGGCGATGCCGGTGGCGATCGTGCAGGTGTGGCGACTGTTCTACAACGGCAACTTCGGGTTGTTGAACCAGATGCTGAAGGCCATCGGGATATCGGACCCGCCCTACTGGCTGTCAACCCCCGGGGTGGTCATGCTGGCCGTCGCGATCTTCGGGATCTGGGGTTCGATCGGGTTCAACGTCATCATCCTCTCGGCGGGCCTGAAGGCGATCCCGAAGGAGCTCTACGAGGCGGCGCAGATCGACGGGGCCAGTTCCTGGCACCAGTTCAAGAACATCACGGTCCCGCTGCTGACGCCGTCGATCTTCTTCCTGACGATCATGCAGGCCATCGGCGGGTTCCAGCTGTTCGACGCCCTCTACGCGATGCTGGGTGCGGGAAATCCCGCCGCCAACTCGTCGCGGTCGCTGGTCTCGTTGTTCTACCAGGAGGCGTTCGTCAACAACAACCGGGGGGTCGGAGCCGCGGTCTCCATCCTGATCCTCGCGCTCGTCGGCGTGGTGACGGCGATTCAGTTCTGGGGACAGAAGAAGTGGGTGCACTATGTCTGATCGACCGCACAGGAGCATGCACAAGCAGAGCCGCCTCCTGCCCGCCCACATCATTCTGTGCCTCGGCGGGTTGACCATGGTCTTCCCGTTCGTGTGGCAGGTGCTGATGTCGCTGTCGACGAACACCGAGATCCAGGCGGTGCCCCCGCAGTTCCTCCCGGCCTCACCGCAGTGGGGGAACTACGCGGAGGTGTTCGCCAGGATTCCGTTCCTGTCGCAGTTCTGGACGTCGTTCCTGATCACCGCGCTCCGCACGGGAGCCCAGCTGATCCTGTGCTCGATGGCCGGATATGCCTTCGCCCGGATGCCTTTCAAGGGTCGCAACGTGCTGTTCGGGTTGCTGCTGGCGATCCTCATGATTCCCAGTCAGGCGTTCCTGATCACCCAGTACCAGATCGTCAAGGGCCTCAACCTGCTCGAGACCCCGTGGGGCATCGTACTGCCGGGCCTGTTCTCGGCCTTCGGGACGTTCCTGATGCGGCAGGCGTTCATGTCGCTGCCGAAGGAGCTTGAGGAGGCGGCACGGCTGGACGGCTGCAACCCGTGGCAGGTGTTCTGGAAGGTGATGTTCCCGCTGGTCAAGCCCAGCCTGTTCGCCGTCGCCATCACGACGGTGCTGTGGAGCTGGAACGACCTGCTGTGGCCGCTGATCGTGACCACCCGCGAGTCGAATATGCCGCTCAGCGCCGGCATCGCGACCTTCGCGGGCCAGCACGCGTCCGACTGGAACCTCATGATGGCCGCCTCCGCCATGGCCATGGCGCCGATCTTCGTGTTGTTCTTCGCCATGCAGCGCAAGGTCATCGAGGGACTCGCCACCTCCGGCCTGAAGGGCTGAGTTCCCTTCTCTTGAAGCCGGTTGGGCCGGGCCGCGACGAAGGAGCGGCCCGTCTTGTGGACGGGACCGCCGGCTTTCACTCGAAAGCGATCTCCAGCTCCTCCGAGACCTTGTGGAGGCGCTTGTCGCGGGTCCACAGGCACGCCCCGGGCACCACGAGGACGGAGCCGATGAGGTTGATGTCCACCAGACTCAGGCCTCGGCCCCACAGTCGTCTGGACTCGACGAGGTGCAGCAGCTCGTCGTCGTGGAGGCTGGGGAATCGGTACAGGTTGGACAGGTATGACGTCCGCACCGAACGGGCGGGCATGGAGCTCAGCGACAACTCCCCGATGACCATGGCGTGGCAGCCCGCCTCGTCGCCGCGCAGCAGGCGCACCAGACGCAGGTCGCTGCGACGGAAGTGGTCGATCCAGACGGAGGTGTCGACGAGGATCACTTCGCGAGGTCCCCGATGTCCCGGGCCCGTGACGAAACCTGCGCGTCCGGTTCGGTGCCGCCGAGCGCGGCCAGGCGGCGGGCGCTCTCGACGCGGATGAGTGTCTTGAGGCCCTCCCGGAGCAGGACGGAGCGTTCCTTGACGCCTGTCAGTTCCTGGGCGCGCGCCACCAGATCGTCTTCAAGGGTAACGGTGGTTCTCATGAGTCGTCCTCTCCGGCATCAAACGTAGCATCAGTTGATGTACACAACGGCGTTCCCATCCTGATCGAATCACACGGCGGGGTCGCGCGTGCGTCTTGAACGAAAAACCTTCCGCCCGACTCAGCCGGGCAGCGCCTCGGTGATCAGATCCTCCAGCAGCTCGGTGGCCGCCCGGGGCTCCAGCCCCCCGACCAGCACCCGGATGGCCAGCCCCTCGGCCGTCGCCATGAGGCGCAGGGCGACGGCGGGGGCGTCGGCGACACCGCACTCACCGAGCAGCGCTGCCGTCTCCCGCACACCCCCCGCGTGCCCCCGCTGCACCAGTTCGGCGATCACGGGGTCGTCGACGCTCTTGGCCTCGTAGGCCAGCCAGATCGAGGTCCCGATGGCGAACTCGGGGGTGGTCGGGATCCGCCCCAGGATGAGCCGGCGCAGCCTCTCCACGGGGGTGGCGTCGCCGGCGGCCTCGAACCGCTGGGTCGCGGCCTTCAGGAGTTCCCGGCAGCTGTCGCGGACGAGTTCCTCCCGCGAGGCGTGGTAGTGCTGGATGCGACCCACGGAGACCCCGGCCTCGGCGGCGACGCAGCGCAGGGTCACGCCCTCGATCCCCCGCTCGGCGATGACGGCCCACACCGCCTGCGCTATCTCCCGGCGTCGCACGTCGTGATCCACCAATTTCGGCACGGGACAAGCATAGAGGTTTTGACGATGCACTTGCACCGCCAAGGAAACAGTGCAAACGTATTGCCATGGTCGCAGAAGTTTCTCCAGAACCCACGCAACGCCCCCCTCGCCGGAAACGCCGTCGGTTGCTGATCCTGGCCCTGGTCGTCTCGCTTGCCGCAAACGTGCTCCTGCTGGCCGCGCGCGGCGGCCCGAGGGTCGGGCAGTGGCGCAACGCCTCGGCCCGCGAGACCTACCTCGCCGCCTACCGGGAGGTGATGGCGGGCATGCCCGCGGCGCAGGAGTGGAACGTCGCGACCTCCTGGGGCGCTGTGCACGTCGCCCTGTTCCCGGGGCCGGAAGGATCAATCAAAACGCCCGTCCTGCTGCTGCCGGGGTGGGGAGCGGGCATCCCGATGTGGCGCGATCTCCTGCCGGTCCTGACCCGCGAACGCCCCGTCTACGCCGTCGACGCGCTGGGAGACGCGGGCCTCAGCAACCAGTCGGTGCCGCTGGAGACCCCCGAGGCGAACGCCGGTTGGATCAGCGAGACCCTCACCGCGCTCGGGACCCCGCCCGTGCACGTCGTCGGGCATTCCTTCGGCGGCTGGCTGGCCACCAACTTCGCCCTGCGGCATCCCGGACAGACGGTCTCACTGAGCCTGTTCGACCCGGTGCAGACCTTCTCCTCCCTGAAATGGGAGGTCTACCTGCTGGCCATCCCCGCGTCGATCCCGCTGCTACCGCAGTCGTGGCGCGACGCCGCCCTGGCGCGGATCGGTGGCAACGAGACCGTCGATCACGACGACCCCCTGGCCCGCATGATCGACGCGGGAACGAAGGGGTATTCCTCCGCCCGCGACCTCCCACCGCAGTTCACCGACGCCCAGCTCGGTTCCCTGGGCGTCCCGGTGTACGCGGCGATGGCGGGAGAAAGCGCGGTCCTGTCCGATCCCCCGGGTGCGGTGCGCCGCGCCGAGGAGCTGGTGCCGGGGGCGGAGGCGGGCCTCTGGGAGGGTGCCACGCACTCGCTACCCCTGGAGGACCCGGAGAGGGCCGGGTCGGCGGTACTCGACTTCATGAACCGCCACGAGAACCCATGAGAGCAAGGACTCATGCGGACAGGGCCGCTGCCGCCTCCATGAGCATCCAACCCGAGAGCTGCACCGACAGGTCACGTTCCGTGGTCCACCGGTTCCGTTCGGGGGTCTGCGCGGGTTGGCTCCACTCGGGCCCGAAGCTCGGCAGCCCGTCCGCGTCCTTGGCCGCGTTGCGCCACGCCGCCTCCGCGGAGGATCGCACCATGTGGACGGCGAGCTGGCGGGTGTCGTCGTTGCCCTGGAGCCGGTTGACCACGAGCGTCAGGTAGCGGGCCAGGATCCCGGCGAACAGACCGCCGTCGCCCCCGCCCTGACCGGTGAGCACCCCGTCGGAGTCGCTGAGGTGTCGCCACGTGGCGGAGACCAGGTCCGCGATCCGGCGCGGGGATTCCGGCCCCATCACCTCCAGTTCCGCGCCCAGCACGACTCCCTGGCAGTAGGTGTAGACGGTGGCGTCGAGCCGCGGCCCCTCCTGGGAGGCCACGACCCCGTCGGCCACCAGGCCGCTGCCGAGCATCAGGTTCTTGGCGATCCAGTCGGTGATCCGCACCGCCTCGTCGCGGTACCCGGCGCGGGCCAGCATGATGGCGACCGGCCCGTTGGCGGGGGCGTTGAGGAAGTCGTCGCCGACTCGCCAGGGCACCACGCTCTCGGGTCGGATCGCACCGCGGCAGGCCCGGATGATGGGTTCGACGCTGACCGAGGTCTCGAGGACGTCGTTGCCGCGCTGGAGGGCGAGCCCCCACCAGGCCATGTCGTCGTAGTAGCTGTTCGTGCGTTTGAAGCCGTTGCGGATCAGGCTGGCGCGCGCCATTTTCCTCGCCAACCAGGTCCGTTCCGCTTCGGGATGGCGCATCTGGGCGTCGACGATGCAGTCGAACAGGTGTGCCTGCCACCAGTATCGCCACGCCAGGAACAGCCGATGGGACAACCTCGCCGGGTGGGACACCACCCCGAGGCGGGTCCCGGGAAGCGCCCAGAGACGTCGGATGCTGCGGGTCCGAACGGCACGCTCCGCCAGCGCGGCACGCTCGACGGGACTGGGGATCTGCATTTCATCCTCCTGTTCCCCCACGGAGATGGTCATGGCCCAGTTAACCAGCGAGCCCCGTCACACGGTGCCGATTCGGGAGAAAATCATCGCGACCGAAGCATCCGCACCGACCAGATTGTCGGCATATTCAACGAAGCGCCGTGGTGGCTGGTTCCCCGGAACGGGGCAGGTCACCACGGCGTTTCCTGCGCCTCGGCGGCGTGGTCAGTCGTCGAAGTCGTGGCCGGCGGCGTCGGCCTCCTCAATGAGGGCGGCCATCCTGTCGTCCTCCAGCAGGTACGGGGAGATGGCGGCCAGGAAGGCGTCGAGCTCCGCCGGAGCGCCTTGGGCCGAGAACATGCTGCTCTCGGGATCCATGCCGACCTCGGGCGCCAGGCCCCGGGAGATGAGCCAGTTCGCCACGCCCGCCCAGAAGTAGCCGTTGGGTTGGTGGCCGTGGGCCTCGACGATCTTCCAGGTGGGTGGTGCGTCGCACTCGAAGAAGACGGAACGACTGCCGTCGTCGAGATCGATGGACCCCACGAAACCCGGGATGGCCTCGGACACTGCTCACTCCTTGTTGTGTTGACGATGGGGCGGCTGCCCGCCGCACAGTGTGACAGGTTGCCTCCCGGGTGGCCCATGCGGGTCGGTGTCCGCGATCCAATCCTTTCCACCCACATGGTCTCGTGGGCGGCCCCGTCCCGGTAGATTGATGCCCGGGAAACACTGAGTGATCATGTCGTGGCCGCGACTCCCGGGAACGGGCGATTCGGCGCACCGACATCCCGGCCGGCTCGTTGCGGCGCGGGAAGCCGGACGCCTGGGACCGTCCCTTCCCACTCGGGACGCCCGCGCCGAGAACAGCCCCGTTCAGCGCTTCCCCGGGTTCCTGGACAATTGAGACCACAAAGGGCGAGAGGCACGTCGACATGCAGCAGTCGGGATTCAAACTGGACACCAGTTCGCGGAAAACCATCCTGGAGATCAGCTCCCGCGGTCGGCTGGTGCTCACCAACCCGGTGTCGAACCGTGGCACCGCGTTCACCGACGCCGAGCGGGAACAGCTCAACCTGGCGGGGTTGCTGACCAACCGGGTCTCCAGCATCGAGGAGCAGCTGCAGCGCACCTACGGCCAGTTCAGCCGCTGTCCCTCCCCGCTGTCGAAGTTCATCTACCTGTCGCAGCTGCGGGACCGCAACGAGGTGCTGTACTACCGGCTGGTCAGCGAGCACCTGGAGGAGATGCTCCCCATCGTCTACACCCCCACCATCGGGGAGGCCATCGAGAGGTTCAGCCACGAGTACGTCGGCACCCGGGGCGTGTTCCTGTCCATCGATCATCCCGAACGCATCGAGGAGTCGCTGCGCAACTTCGAACTGACGCCCGAGAACGTCGATCTGGTGGTGGTCACCGACTCCGAGGGGATCCTCGGCATCGGCGACCAGGGGATCGGCGGTATCCAGATCGCCATCGGGAAGCTGGGGCTGTACACGGCGGCCGCGGGCATTCATCCGCAGCGCGCCATTCCGGTGGTCCTGGACGTCGGCACCGACAACCTGGGGTTGCTGCACAGCGACCGCTACCTGGGGGAGCGTCACGCCCGGGTCCGTGGCGAGCAGTACGACGAGTTCATCGACCGTTTCGTGCGGGTGGTCACCGAGCTGTTCCCCAACGCGATGATCCACTGGGAGGATTTCGGCGTCGCCAACGCCCACCGCATCCTGCAGCGCTACGCCAAGGAGATCTGCACCTTCAACGACGACATCCAGGGCACCGCCGCCGTCGTCCTGGCCGCCACGATCGCGGCCGTGCGGCGCACCGGGATCCCGCTGCGCAAGCACCGGTTCGTGATCTACGGGGCCGGGACCGCGGGCATCGGGATCGCCGACATGATCCAGGGCGCGCTCAGCGCGGCGGGCCGCGACCCGGGCCAGTTCTACGCCTTCAACCACAACGGGTTGATCATCGAGGACAGCCCCGGGACGCGGGAGTTCCAGAAGCCCTATGCGCGGCCTCGCTCCGAGATCGACGGCTGGGACGTGGCCGATCCGCATCGCGTGAACCTCCTGGAGACCGTCCGGAACGCCCAACCCACCATTCTCATCGGCACCTCCGCGCGCGGCGGGGCGTTCTCGGAGGAGGTGGTGCGGGAGATGCACTCGTACTGCGAACGCCCGGTGATCATGCCGCTGTCCAACCCCACCGACCGCTGCGAGGCCCGCCCCACGGATCTGCTCGACTGGACCGACGGCAAGGCCCTGATCGCGACGGGCAGCCCGTTCGAGCCGGTGCGTCGCGGTTCCGTGCATCACACGATCGCCCAGGCCAACAACGCCCTCATCTTCCCGGGCCTGGGGCTGGGGGTGTCGGTGGTGCGGGCCAGGCTGGTCAGCGAGGAGATGATCTACGCGGCCGCCCAGGCGCTGGCCGGGCTCGTCAACGAGCACCAGCCGGGGGCGTCGCTGCTGCCGACCATGCGCGACCTCCGGATGGTCGCAGCGACGGTGGCGAAGGCGGTCGCGGAGACCGCCGAGTCCCAGGGTCTGGCCAGGCGTCCTTTGACCAACCCGATCCAGGACATCTACGAGCGCATGTGGAAACCGGAGTACCCGGAGCTGCGCATCGTGTGAACCGGGCCCGGGATGTTCGCGGTTCGGCGTGAGCCGCGAACATCCTCACGCCTCGGCGTCGTCCGTCTCCTGCGGGGCGAGGTCCTTGAAGTAGCGCGCCACCGGCCACCGGACGAAACCCTCGGCCTCGTAGGTGGCGCGGGCCGGTGCGTGTCCACGGTCGCTTCCGGTCTCGACCATCACCATCCGGAGCCCCGCTTCCCGGGAACTTCGGTAGGGGTGCTCGTTGAGGGCCCGCCCGATGCCGTGGCGCTGATGGGCGGGGTCGACGGCGAGGATGTGGGTCTCCCCCCTCTGGTCCTCCGGGTGCACGCGGGTGCAGACCCACCCGACCGGGACGCCGTCCAGCATCGCGACGTCCACGTTCTCGGGTTCGGCATCCAGGACCCGGGCGAGGTCGTCGTACTGGCGTTTCTCCCAGCCATCCGGGTAGGAGGAGTCGTGGACGAAGCGAGGGACGTCCTCCTTCATCAACGGGAAACCGGCGCCCAGGATCGCAGCGACAACTCAAGAAGAACCGACCGGTGGTCAAATGTGTAGGGCTCGATCGTCACCATCTTTCAGGTCCTCCCTTTTCGGGTTTCACTGCGTGTCCGTGAATCCGTCACGCAGGATACGGCCCGACCTGTTCACCGGCTCCCGCTGGCTGGTTCGTCCAGTCGCGACGAGACCGCGTCTCCTCTGCGCATCGCACCCTGTTCCTGATCCGAGCAGTCGACCTGTTCAAACCCGTATTCACGAATCGATTCAGGAGTATTCTGCGCTCACACCACCAGGTGGGTCATCACGGATCACAGGAGAACACGGTGTCCCGGCTCTTATTCGCTTCCCGACGGACTGCCGCGCTGGTCGCGACGCTGATATCGACATTTCTCCCACTGACCGGTTGCACGATCTACGCCACCACTCCCCCACCCGCGACGGCGACCACCGCCGAGGGACGCAGAACGATCACCAGCACGGAAGGAATCGGGGACCCCGACACCCACAATCCCGAAGCACGCGACACTCGGACCCAGAAGCCAGCCACCCCCACGGCCAAGGAGACGAAACCGAACAACCCAGGAATCTATCCCGGCGCCGGCGGCCCCCGACCCGCACACGCCACTCTCATCACAGCGGTCTATCCGCTGGAAGGAGTCGCCTCCGTTCCCATCATGGCCGTCATCAAAACTCCCTCGGGAAACATCGGCTGCGAAATCACTCCTGACTACGCTGGTTGCGGAATCCAGAGCTACAAATCGGACCAGCCGTACGGCAGCGAGAACGGAATACCACGTTGGTGGGTTCCCATCGATGGATCCGTCGAAAAAGTGGAGGCGGTACGCCGCCCTCTGTTCTCGAGTCCCGACCGCGAACCACAGGTGGTCCCCTATGGCGCCGTCGTCTACTACGAGAAATATGTGTGTGCCTCCGAGGAGAACGGACTGACCTGTTGGAACAGCGATACCGGACACGGCGCCTTCATGAATCGTGACGGAGTCACCACTTTCTGACCAATACCATCACGCCTCGCAACGAGTGCCAGCAGCTGATCCAAGAAGACCGTCCCCACCTCATTCACACAGGGAGAGGCCTCGGGATGGCCCACTCCCCCAACGGGCAGCGTTATGCTTGGGGTACCGCGTAGGTTGCCCGACGAGGGGCCCGTGGTGGTGTGAGCCGCTGCGAGACCTCTGGTCGTGTCGTCTCCCCTAGGGAGCGCTCGCAGGGGTTTGACTAGGTGTTTTACCCCGTGACAACTCAACAGAGTGTTGCTGTGGGGGTCTGTGGTGCGGAGCGCTCGCAGGTACTGGTAAAGTTCCTTGTCAGGACCGCCTCCCGGGGCGAGCCATTGTTCCGGTCTTCCAGACCGGACTACATTGAGACTGTAATGGCTTTTGATCCGGTTCTTCCGATAGGTAAATTGTTCCGGTCTTCCAGACCGGACTACATTGAGACTATGACCTGGTTTATGCGGCTGTCGTGGACCTGGCTATTGTTCCGGTCTTCCAGACCGGACTACATTGAGACGGCGCCCTGCATAGACGGGACAAGCTGGAAGTATCCGGATTGTTCCGGTCTTCCAGACCGGACTACATTGAGACACAGATCCTCCTCTACGCCCAACAGGGCCATAATATTGTTCCGGTCTTCCAGACCGGACTACATTGAGACGAATACCGGCGCATGAAGTCCATTTTTGTTGGGACATATTGTTCCGGTCTTCCAGACCGGACTACATTGAGACCATGACGATGGAACCTCATCCCATCCGGCACCACGCATTGTTCCGGTCTTCCAGACCGGACTACATTGAGACACCGGGCGGGGCCGCACTCCGACCGGTATTGCCTGCCATTGTTCCGGTCTTCCAGACCGGACTACATTGAGACCGCGTCTGAGTTCTCTATGTTTGTCGAGACCGGTGCATTGTTCCGGTCTTCCAGACCGGACTACATTGAGACCGGTCGACTGCAGTGCGGCTCCAACTATAGCCCTCAGATTGTTCCGGTCTTCCAGACCGGACTACATTGAGACGATCACCCGAGAACCTGGCACTCTGCCGGTAAATGAATTGTTCCGGTCTTCCAGACCGGACTACATTGAGACACCTCGATAGAGATAAACCGGCCTTTATAACAAGCCATTGTTCCGGTCTTCCAGACCGGACTACATTGAGACCAGGAGCTTTGCCAAGAGCTCGGAGTACCTTGTATGACTATTGTTCCGGTCTTCCAGACCGGACTACATTGAGACATATTCTCCTGGACGATGGGGTGGTGTCAGCATGAGTATTGTTCCGGTCTTCCAGACCGGACTACATTGAGACGAAATAGCCAGTAGCCAGCTCGACACTACCCATTTTCCCATTGTTCCGGTCTTCCAGACCGGACTACATTGAGACCCGATGAAGTGATGGAAGCCCTGCACCACACTCCATGATTGTTCCGGTCTTCCAGACCGGACTACATTGAGACCCAAACATCCCTTCCAGGTATACCGTCGCCAACGATGATTGTTCCGGTCTTCCAGACCGGACTACATTGAGACTCTCTTCAAGAATTGCAGACCGATGCGCTGCATGATAATTGTTCCGGTCTTCCAGACCGGACTACATTGAGACCGTTAGTTCAGTTGGAATACATACCCCATGCTGCCGAATTGTTCCGGTCTTCCAGACCGGACTACATTGAGACCGGAACTTGACAAACACTACGGGGGACTCAGGTCGGATTGTTCCGGTCTTCCAGACCGGACTACATTGAGACATTGGGGGTGGCCGCGGGGCCTCACCGGGATGAGGAATTGTTCCGGTCTTCCAGACCGGACTACATTGAGACACGTACCCCTCTCGAGCCTCGATCTGAAACAACCTGATTGTTCCGGTCTTCCAGACCGGACTACATTGAGACCCCGGACCCGCCGGGAAGCCGGTGAACTGGGC
The DNA here is from genome assembly GCA_905372155.1 of Propionibacteriaceae bacterium. GTDB lineage: Bacteria > Actinomycetota > Actinomycetes > Propionibacteriales > Propionibacteriaceae > Arachnia. The sequence goes on along the minus strand of CAJPNZ010000006.1, from coordinate 10,409 downwards.
CTGGATTGTTCCGGTCTTCCAGACCGGACTACATTGAGACATACCCATCGGGGGCTCGCTTTCTTTAGTACCATATAAATTGTTCCGGTCTTCCAGACCGGACTACATTGAGACCATTGCTGCCGAGACTTCGTCGCCCTTCAACCCAAAATTGTTCCGGTCTTCCAGACCGGACTACATTGAGACTTTTTCCACCTTCCGTTTGTACATGGCAGCAACCGATTATTGTTCCGGTCTTCCAGACCGGACTACATTGAGACAGACCGTCAAAGTCGGCGTGCTGAACCAGCCACCGAAATTGTTCCGGTCTTCCAGACCGGACTACATTGAGACGTGATCCGAGCAGCCGCAGTGGAGCACTACGGCCCGTCCATTGTTCCGGTCTTCCAGACCGGACTACATTGAGACGTGTCGTACCAGCGGCTGCGGTCGGTGACGTCACCGAATTGTTCCGGTCTTCCAGACCGGACTACATTGAGACCCGGCAGGGACGGGCAGGCGCGCAGCAGCTCGTCCTCGTATTGTTCCGGTCTTCCAGACCGGACTACATTGAGACGGCACCGCGCGGAGCGATCAGAGCACCTTCTCTGGGCTGATTGTTCCGGTCTTCCAGACCGGACTACATTGAGACCAACCGAGGGGGAGGGGAGACCCCCCACCCCCCGCCACATTGTTCCGGTCTTCCAGACCGGACTACATTGAGACTGGCATCGGAATTTTCCACAACCAATTCATCATTCTTATTGTTCCGGTCTTCCAGACCGGACTACATTGAGACAAGCTGACATCGCCTTCCAGAGCGCCCTCCACGAGCCACATTGTTCCGGTCTTCCAGACCGGACTACATTGAGACTATACAATCGCCGTCGGATTTGGTGCGGTGCACTTGAAATTGTTCCGGTCTTCCAGACCGGACTACATTGAGACATTACCTTGGTCAGGGCCTTTAGCAGCAATTTCGTCATTGTTCCGGTCTTCCAGACCGGACTACATTGAGACAATTCGACCCCAAAGTGGCTCAACGGCAGGTGCTCCAATTGTTCCGGTCTTCCAGACCGGACTACATTGAGACAATTTTTTCACCAAAAGTCTGTTCAGAAACCCAAGTATATTGTTCCGGTCTTCCAGACCGGACTACATTGAGACAGCCAGAAAACCCCAATTCAACAGCTCGCTAAAATGAATTGTTCCGGTCTTCCAGACCGGACTACATTGAGACGGAGTGACCCGGACCGCTACTCCGGGGCGAGGAGCATTGTTCCGGTCTTCCAGACCGGACTACATTGAGACAGCTTTTCTTTTCATTTTTGTGATTTCGACCCCCTTAATTGTTCCGGTCTTCCAGACCGGACTACATTGAGACCAGCTATGTTTAGCCTGCTCCGCAGAACCGCTAAGCCATTGTTCCGGTCTTCCAGACCGGACTACATTGAGACGTACCGTCTTTCTGGGTGTCCATAGCGGCATCAACATAATTGTTCCGGTCTTCCAGACCGGACTACATTGAGACAATAATCACCCTGGTCGTGTCGTAGAGCTGTGCTTGTATTGTTCCGGTCTTCCAGACCGGACTACATTGAGACAGTGACTGCTCCGGATTAAATACCAGCTCATCGCGCATTGTTCCGGTCTTCCAGACCGGACTACATTGAGACTCGAACACCCGACCCAGCTGCCACTTGGCAACTGCCAAATTGTTCCGGTCTTCCAGACCGGACTACATTGAGACTTATAGTCCTCGAAGAGTCCGGCCTGCGTCATTTCCGATTGTTCCGGTCTTCCAGACCGGACTACATTGAGACGTGCCATGCGCCAACTCGCCTCTTGAGCTCACAGCCCGGATTGTTCCGGTCTTCCAGACCGGACTACATTGAGACTGAAAACTGTGCCAGAGCCAAAACGTGCATTAGGGACATTGTTCCGGTCTTCCAGACCGGACTACATTGAGACCTGTGGCCCGCGCTGAATGACCACGACCGGGCCGCTCTATTGTTCCGGTCTTCCAGACCGGACTACATTGAGACGGCTCCGGGCGGCGTGTCAGCTTGACAGGGCGGCTTTAGACGGATTGTTCCGGTCTTCCAGACCGGACTACATTGAGACGTGATTGCACGGGCAACTTGGGGGTCCAAATCCGGCGGAATTGTTCCGGTCTTCCAGACCGGACTACATTGAGACTGGATAAGGAAAAGTATCATCAGTTCGATGCACTATTGTTCCGGTCTTCCAGACCGGACTACATTGAGACAACCCAATCCTAGTCTTGAGGCAAGTGGTTATTCAGCTATTGTTCCGGTCTTCCAGACCGGACTACATTGAGACCCTCAGACTGCCCATTGGTAACCTGAGGCTGAGCCGCATTGTTCCGGTCTTCCAGACCGGACTACATTGAGACGAGGGATTGTGCAACACCGCTCCATTGAGCTATTCATTGTTCCGGTCTTCCAGACCGGACTACATTGAGACGGAATTCTCGCAATTTTGTATATACTGAACCAATTCATTGTTCCGGTCTTCCAGACCGGACTACATTGAGACGCTACGTTCTGCGTCGGCAGGATGTCCGACAGGGCACTATTGTTCCGGTCTTCCAGACCGGACTACATTGAGACCGTTTCTATAGATCCCGGGAGTGGCCCTTACGAGTCCCCATTGTTCCGGTCTTCCAGACCGGACTACATTGAGACCATACCCATCCGATAGGATTGGTAGCAAGAGTTTCCATTGTTCCGGTCTTCCAGACCGGACTACATTGAGACAAGCCATCGTATATGTTCCGACGGCGATCGTCCCGCATTGTTCCGGTCTTCCAGACCGGACTACATTGAGACGATATTTCTGCCGGTTTTTCAGAAAACGTGAAACCCGATTGTTCCGGTCTTCCAGACCGGACTACATTGAGACGAATAGTTTTCACAAAATTGGTCCATAGTGTTTTAGATTGTTCCGGTCTTCCAGACCGGACTATATTGAGACGTGATGGGCTATACGGGATCAACGGTCAGCCTCAAATTGTTCCGGTTTTCCAGACCGGACTATATTGAGACTTGGTACGCCCGATGACAGCCGATCGAGTCTGCCCGGATTGTTCCGGTCTTCCAGACCGGACTATATTGAGACCACCACCATGTTGGTTCTTCCAGAGCGATGCCTTGGGATTGTTCCGGTCTTCCAGACCGGACTACATTGAGACCACGAATCCACACTGTGGATCCCCGCGCACGGCTCGGCATTGTTCCGGTCTTCCAGACCGGACTACATTGAGACGCATACCACTGCCAGCCGGCCAGGATGTCGCGGTTGGCCATTGTTCCGGTCTTCCAGACCAGACTACATTGAGACGCCACCCGAGTAGAGAACGAGCGCGTGTGGGGTGTAGTTGCGAAATTGTTCCGGTCTTCCAGACCGGACTACATTGAGACCAACCTGCACCAGGTCGCTGTCCAATTCCATCATGAGCGATTGTTCCGGTCTTCCAGACCGGACTACATCGAGACTTGAGCTACCTCCTCACCTACGTCCTCTTTCAGCTCCATTGTTCCGGTCTTCCAGACCGGACTACATTGAGACGACAACGTGAGGTCGAACGGATTGATCGTTTGCTGCGAGATTGTTCCGGTCTTCCAGACCGGACTACATTGGTACCGGGTGAACATGGTGCTGTAGGTGTTGGTGAACGGGCCGATTGTTCCGGTCTTCCAGACTGGTCTATATATTGAGGCTGGAACGCTCGAGAGGCGGGGTGGTGAGGTGCTTCCGGGAGGAATTGGCCCGGACGTTCTGTGCGGCTATCAGTCTCTTTTTTTGATTCCGGGCCGGGGCTGCGACGCCCCTTCATCCCCCCGCGACAACACTCGAAGCCATCACCGGGCTTCGCGGGCATCTGCCCTGCCCATGCTCAATGAACCAGGTCTCCTTTTCCCTCAAGACCGACGCGACCAGAGGCCTTCTCCATACCGCCGTCCCGATTCGCGGCACTCCGGTCGTGCCCGCGTCACATCCAGGCAGTCGGCGCCCCGCGCCCACCCCGCCCACCGCCCCGCAGGCACTGCTCTGCGGGGCGGTGGTGTGTCGCGGGAATCACGCGTGCATCCGAGCAGAACCTGTTCGACCGGCAGGGACACCAGCATCGGCCGCGGACCCTTCGCGAACTGCGACGTGTCCCGGTCCACACCCGAGGCGGCCGTTCACCCGGCGAGCGGCTTGACCATGATCAAGCAGGGGGTGCCCTCGCCCCACAGGTTGGTTTCCTCCAGGGCCAAGAATCCCATTCGCTCGTAGAACCGACGGGTGCAGGCATAGCCAGGATCCGGATGCGATGGGCCGAGGGTTTTGACCTCCAGCAACCGGACACCACCACCCCGGGCATCACGCTCGATGGCCTCGAGCATCGCGCTCCCGACCCCGCGACCGTGATGAGCGCGTTCAACCACCATCAGGTGCACCTCCGCGACGTGCGGGAAATGCCGCGCCACGAGGGTCACCCCGACAACCACTCCCGTGGCGTCGCGGACCGTCCAGGTTTCCAGCCCTCGGGCGTCCACGACGTACGCGGCATTCGCATCCTCGCGCCCGAACCATTCCGGGACACCGGTCAGCAACCGGGCAACGTCACCGGGAACGGGGACATCGCGACGCGCACACCAACGACCGGTCACGCGCCGCTCCCCCGGACGGAGACGCACCGGCCCGAGGCATGGAGGGCTACGCCCCATGCACTTCGTCGGGTCACACGAAGTTCCTCATTCTGTCGTCTCATCCGTCTGATTGCGAAGGTACTCCGTCGCCGCCTGGTCCCCGAGGTGGGCACCGTACGCGACAATACCGACAACGGCCATGACAATCGTGTAGAAGCCCATTGAAGCAATCTGGTAAGAAAAATACGGAATCATCACCCACACGGAGGAGAGGTAGGAGACGAACCCCGAGATCTGGACGTACTTGGCGGCCCGGACGTGCGCCACGTGCCACGCCTCTCGACTCGCCATCGTACTGATCGTCCGAATGCCAATCTTCTCCCCGCGTTTGAAATTTCTACCGCGGATATAACGTGCCAGGAAGAACATGAACCATCCCGCGAAGATCATGACCCCGGCCAGGACAATCCGGCTCGCCCACTCCACGATCGCCAGTTCCTCTTCTGGGGTCACCGCACCTCCTCTCACGCCGCCAGGTGGCGGTCCAGAACACCGGCCCACGGGGACGCCGCCCCGGGACCAAGCCCGCCGGAAGCCCCGACGAACACTAGTTGATTATTTAATTAAGTCGTGTTGTGCGCCGAAAAACGTGCATTCCCCAAGGTACAGACCTGCCGCACAGATGAGCTCATGCACCCACGCTCACACTGCGCCGAACTTTCGTTTGTTAACGAAAGTTCAGTCGCAGTGCTCCCATGTTGGTTTTTCAACTTTGAGAGGAGACCGAAAATGATTCTTCCACCTCTCAGGGATAGACTATCGGGCATCAGGTTCTCGCCACGAGGATAACGAGAAGGAAACTTTCGGACCCTGGCATCGGAATTGCTGCGCCACGCCACCCGAGGCCTTCTCCAACCTCCGGCCGGGCACCTGAGGGTCGAGCCCAACGACCCCGGATGGATCCGCACCGCTCGAACCGGGTCCACCCGATTCCCACACGGCGATGCTCCGGTGGCCAATCGGCCGCCGGAGCATCGTGGTCCACGCCCCCCGGTCGCCCGATCGGCACGTCACCACTTTGTTACCGACCATTTGGTCGGTAAGGTGTCGGTATGACCAACTCCTGCGGCACCCGCACCGCTACCGGCCGTTCCTGGGCTGCCCTCGGCATCCTCACCCTGGCCGTCATGCTGCTGGCGATCGACGGCACCGTGCTGACCCTGGCCATCCCCGCCCTGACCGCCGACCTGGCGCCGAGCGCGTCGCAGGTCCTGTGGATCGGCGACATCTACTCGTTCGCCCTGTCGGGCCTGCTCGTGGTGATGGGCAACCTCGCCGACCGCATCGGTCGCAAACGCCTCCTGATGATCGGGTCGGTCGGCTTCGGGCTGTCGTCGCTGCTGGCGGCGTTCGCCACCTCCCCCGAACTGCTGATCGCGGCTCGGGCCCTGCTGGGAATCAGCGGCGCGACGATCATGCCGTCGACGCTGGCCCTCATCCGTTCGGTATTTCCCGACCAGCAGCAACGAACGCGGGCCATCGCCATCTGGTCGGCGGGTGCGACGGCTGGCGCCGCCATCGGGCCGATCGTCGGTGGGGCGCTCCTGGAGCGCTTCCCGTGGGGCAGCGTCTTCCTCATCAACGTTCCCGTCATGGTCGCGGTGGTCGCGGGCGGCTTGTGGTTGCTGCCGGAGTCGCGCAACCCCGGGAAGGGACGGATCGACCTGCTGTCGGCGGTGTTGTCGATGGTGGCCATCATCTCGCTGGTGCAGGCCGTCAAGGAGATCTTCTCCGCCGGTTTCACCGTCACCGCGGCGGTCGCCCTCGCTCTTGGGACGGCGACGGGCTGGTGGTTCCTGCGCCGGCAGCGCACCCTCACCACCCCGCTGATCGACATCTCCCTGTTCCGCAACCGCTCCTTCACCGCAGCCGTGACCGCCGACACCGTGACCATCTTCGCCTTCGTCGGGCTGCTGTTCTTCTTCTCCCAGTACCTTCAGCTCGTGCGCGGACTCAGCCCGTTCCAGACCGGGCTGCTGGAGCTCTCGGGAACAGCAGCCGCGATCGTGGTGGTCGCGTTCACGGGGATCGCGGTCCGCAAACTCGGGACCGGTGGTGCGATCAGCGCCGGGCTGGGGTTGGGCAGCGTCGGCCTGGTGGTCCTGGCGTTCGCCGAATCCGCGACGGGACTGGCCGGGATCGTCGTCGCCTTCGCGCTGGTGGGTTTCGGCATCGGATTGTCGATGACCCTCAACACCGACGCCATCGTCGGGGCGGTGCCCACAGAACGCGCCGGAGCGGCGTCGTCGATAGCCGAGACCGCCTATGAACTCGGCACGGCCCTGGGGATCGCGCTCCTCGGTTCCGTCCACACCGCCCTGTACCGCGCGGCCCTGCCGTCCGGCGCCGATCCCGCGATCCGCGACTCGCTGGCCTCCGCGGTCTCCCTGCTGGACCCGGCCGACCCCACCCTCGCCGGAGCGCGGCACGCCTTCACCACGGCCATGCAGTGGACCTCGGCGATCGCCGCGGTCCTGCTCGCGGCGACCGCCGTCCTCGCCTGGTGCACCATCCCCCGCGCCACCCCGTCGGGCGAGGAGACCGTCCCCGCAGAGACTCCCCGGGCCGACATGGAACGCTCAGTCCGGTAGCTCGCCACCCTCGGTCAGGGACAGCAGCAGTTGCCTGCCCTCGGCCAGGCTGGCCTGCGTCTCCTCGCCGTAGCAGGCGGCCATCGCGAGCCCCTCGGCGGCGCGGCGCACCACCAGGACCCGCTGCGGGGACAGGCCGTCGGCCGCCAGGTTCTCGGCCCACCACGCGGAATCCCGTTCCGCGACCTCGATGGCCTCCGGGAAGTCGAGGACCCCCGCCCACACCGGGGTCGGGGAGAAGTACCGCAGCACGTCCTCCGATCCCGTGCAGAGTGCCCTGACGTAGGCGCGCATCAACCTCCCGGGACGCTCGTCCGAGGCGTCGAGGTGCTGCATCACAGCCTCCCGGAGGGTGGCCACCACGTCCTCCAGGAGGGCGACGATGAGCTGTTCCCGATTCGCGAAGTGGTGCAGCAGGCCGCTCTTGGACACCCCCGCCACCTCGGCGATCCGGGCCAGCGAAGCGCCCGTTCCCCGCTCCGCCAGCACCTCGGCGGCGGCCTTGAGCACCGCCGCGCGGGTGCGTTCGGCGTTGCGGGTGCGGTGGCCGTCCCGGGTCATGGGATCACCCTACTGGAGGCCCCGGAGGGCGCGGGTCGGGGCGGGCGCCGCCCTTCCCGACCCGCGGGAAAATCCTCTCGGCGAGGATGTCGTCATCCGATGTGGAAGTACCGCGCCACCAGGTTCTCCACCAGAACCCGGTCGGCCGCGAGCTCCTCACGCAGGTTCTCGTCCTCGAGCGCGAACAGCTGCTCGGCCCAGGCGTCGATCAGACCGGACGGGAAGACGCCCAGGGCCTCGTAGTCGGCCCGCTGGTCCAGCAGACGACGGGCGGCCTCGGCGCAGGAGGAAGGCAGCTGGTCGAGGCCCTCGTGCTTGGACGCATCGCCGCTGACGTAACGGGCCGCCGCGTAGTCCAGCATCGCCGGGTCGCTCAGCCCGATCCTGGCCGCGACGGTGAGGCCCGCCAGCAGCAGGTGAATGTTGGCCGCGCCGTCGGGGGACCTGAGCTCGACGGTCTGGGAATCGTTGGGAAGCTCCCCGACAGGTCCTTCCTGCGGGTTGGCATCGCGGAACATGCGGTCGTCGAGGTTCTGCCAGCCGAGCGGCACCCGCACCAGCACGGAACGGTTGCGGTCCCCCCAGCAGATGGCGGTGGGGGCCTCCTGGTGCGGGACGAGCCGCAGGAAGGACGTGGGGACCGGGTTGCCGAAAGCCGTGAGGGAAGCAGCGTGCGACAGATAGCCGCCGACGACGCGACGCGCCACGTCGGTGAGCCCGGCGCCCTCCGAGAACTGGTTGACGCCATCCTTCATCAACCGGGTGTGGAAGTGCATCCCCGACCCGGCCTGCCCGACGACGATCTTCGGCGAGAACGACACCTCAATGCCGTGGGAATGCGCCACCCGCCGGACCACCCACTTCGCCAAGGCCATCTCGTCGGCAGCGCGGGTGACGTCGGTGGGAAGGAACTCGATTTCCTGCTGCACCATCTGGAGACCGTCGGCGATGAAGTTCCCGACCTCGGAGTGGGCGTACTTGACGGAACAGCCCATCCGCGCCAGGTGGGCCAGGGACTCGACGCGCACCACCTCCCACTTCGAGAACGGCCCGGCCTCGTGGTAGCCGCGCTGGGGTTCGACGGGGAACAGTTCCTCGGCGGGCGAGAACAGGTAGTACTCCAACTCACCGAGGGCCTCCAGCCGGCAACCGGTCTCGTCCTCGAGGGCCTGCTGGGCCTTGCGGAGGATCTGCTGCGGGGAGCTGGCGAGGGGGTTGCCCTCCACGTCGTAGAAGCCGCACATGATGTCGAGGGTGGGCAGCTCCGAGAAGGGGTTCAGGAACGCGGTGCGCAACTGCGGCACCACGTAGAGGTCGGAACTGGCGGCGTCAACGAAGTCGAACAGCGACGACCCGTCGACCCGCTCCCCCATCGTCAGGATCCTGTTCAGGTGGTCGGCCGACTGGATCGCGAAGTTCAGCACCTTCAGCCGCCCGTCCCCGCCGAGATATCGCAGGTTGAGCATGGGAATGCCCTGCTCGGCGATGAAGTGGATGATGTCGGCGCGGGTGAACTCGTGCGGCTGTTTTCCGAGCGCACGAACCAGCGGGTTGGGGTTCAGGGCAAGGGTGTCGATCTCCGTCATGGGGGTCCTCCTCTTCGAGCTGTCCCAAATGTCTCAGCTGTTTCAGACATGTTACGACACAGCCACCCCGGAGCCCGTTAACCGGTGCTTACCCGGTTGCGCAGCGGCCAGCGCCCGAAATCACCCCACGGGCGGCAAATACCGGGGTGAGTGCTGCTCAACCGTCATCCGCAGCGGGTGCCCCACTACCCGGTCGCCACTCGGTAGCGTCGGAGCCCTTCCACGACTTTCTCCAGCTCACCTCCGGCCGTTTCGATCACCCGCCGGGACCCCTCGTTGTCTTCGGCGCAGAGGATCAGGGCCTCCCCCACACCGATTCCGTTCAGCATCCTGAGGCCCACGCGGAGCAGGGTGGTCGCGATGCCGCGGCGGCGCGCTGAGGGCCTGACGGCGTACCCGACGTGACCGCCGAAACGTACCAGGTGCTCGTTCAGTTCGTGGCGGACCGAAACCCGCCCCAGCCACCGGTCGCCATCGACGGCCCACAGCATCGTCGCCGGGACGAAACCCTCCGGCGGATCGGTTTTATCCAGGCGCCGACGAACGCACATCCCGGCAAACCCGGTGGCGGAGTCGCACTGCCGTCGGGTGAAACCGAATGCGCCGGTGCATTCTGCGCCCCGCTCGTCCTCCGCGTCGAACTCATCCCACGCTTCCAGGAACGAAACCCTGAACCTTTCGTCCGGTTCGATGATCCGCATGCCGGGACTCTACCGAAACGCCCTGCGCCCCGTACCCGAAAGGCTCTCGACACAACCCCCTCTTCACCGCAACCGGCATCGCCCTCTCCAAGCTGGTTGAGCCGACCTGCGAGCTCTGCGAGCCGGTCGAGTCGAAACCATGGCGAGAATGTCCAGCAACTGGTGGTCGGGTCTACCAACCGGAGGGCCGCTCCTTGACCGAGACCCGACACAACCGACATCGCCCTCTCCAAGCTGGTTGAGCCGACCTGCGAGCTCTGCGAGCCGGTCGAG
>CAJPNZ010000005.1 GCA_905372155.1 Propionibacteriaceae bacterium | reverse complement strand
GGAGGAGGGGGGCGGTTTCGGGGGCGGCGGACAGGACGATGAGCGTGGGGTCGATCACGGAGCAGATCGTCCCGATGGTCGTCGCGGCACGCAGTTCCCAACCGGATGTTTCATCATCCGGGATGGTGCGGGCGCGAAGGTCCAAGTCGAGCCGGTCGTTGACTTCTCCCGCGTGCCAGTTGTGTCCGTGGTGGACCTCGCCTCGCAGGACGAATCCTGTTCTGAATCCTGCGAACAGGCGGAAGAAGAGCATGCCGTCGAGAGCATTCAGCCGCGTACCTGCTACACGTATCATGAACTCGCCGTAGGCAGCGGTGTTGATGTCGTTGTCGACGCGGAAGGGAAAGCCGCAACGGCGTGTGAGTTCTTCGGCGAGATTGATTCCGTGCCACTGCGGAACGAGATAGCTGCGCAGCACCGTGCCGTCCCCGTCGATGATTCCCGTGGCGGATGCAAATCCGCAGATCGGGTTGCCGTGCTGGATGCGCAACACTTCGACAGCCTGTCGCACATGCTGTGAGATGGCCTCCAGGCGTTCCTCGCGCGCCAGGGTCTCCAGGGGAATGATGGTGGTATGAAGGATGTCGCCGGCCAAGGATGCGATGGTGGTGGACAAGATGTCCCGCTGGATGTCGAGGGCGACGACGAAACCGTGCTGGGGGGCGAAGCCGTAGAGTGCCGCGGGCCGGCCGGCCCCCGTGCTCGTTGAACGCTGCGCGATGATTCCGTAGTACTCCAGATCGGCGATGATGTTGCCGACGGTTGGGCGGGAGATCTTCGTCACTCTTGTGAGTTCCGTGAGAGTGGTCTCGTCCTTCGCGCGCAGGGCCTGAAGTATCCTCTGCGCGCGTTCGGCCCTCGCCTCGGTGTTGGAGTTGATCTCCATCCGGTGCCTCGTTTCGCATCAGTCACGTTGGAAAGTCGGGATCAACGCAAGCCTACTGAGGGATCGCGTCACCAGGGTCCGTTGACCGCGGTCACCCACTGGTCGGGGTTTGCGCGCAACCGATGGTCAAGGAACAGGCGATGATGTCACGCCATCGCCTGCTCCAGCCCCCTGGTCGTGATGACCTTCCTGACGGTTCCGGTCATTCCCGGGCCGGTGACTCCTTGCCGGAACGTTCCGGGGCCGGGCCCGTCCTCGTGGGTGGTCGCTGTCATGGGCATGAACGGACAGAAGATCCACGTGCGGGGGAAAGGCGATCGGCCTCGGAATGAACGCTGCTGCATCCGAGCGAGGCAGCTCACCGAACCGTGACGTCCTGGAAGGCCTCACAGCCGCCAGGTGACCTGTCGGCCGATCGTGCCCCAGAGCAGATCGGGAACCTTGTTCAGCTCCTCGATCCGCGACTCCACCGAGGCGCGCCGGTCCGCGAGCCCGAGACGTTCGGCGGTTTCGGCGTGCAGCTCATTGGCGGTGAAGGCGTCGATGGAACCCAGCGAGCGCTCCAGACGGGCCAGTTCCACCTCGCGGAGCGCGGAAACGCGTTCCGCGTACCAGCCGGAGGCCAGCACGGAATCACGGCTGAACAGTTCTCGGAACGGGGCGTCGTCCAGGGTCAGGCCATCCTGGGTGTGACCGGTTGCCATGATCTCGAGAAGTGCACGCACCGGGGGGACCGCCAGGGCCACGGTGCCGTCGTCGAAATACGTCTGCGCGACCCGGGCGTGAGTGGCTGAGATTGTGCGCACCGATTCGGCGAACACCTCCGGGTCCTGCAACTCGGGGCGCAGCATCTCGGGGGTGAAGACGACGTGGGGGTGCAGGAAGATCCGCCCGAAGTACTTGGACGCGAACTTCTCGGTCATGCGGTACCCGAGCCGGGAGGCGAGGATCAGTTCGCCGTCCACCTCGTAGTCCTGAACGCGTTCCAGGCAGCCCTCCTCGATCAGGTTCGCCGCGCAGCGTTCGGAGTCGGACATCCGGCAGAAGACCTCGGGAACCAGGAGGCTGATGTCGTGGTCGACCCGGACGTGCGGACCCACCACCCCGGCGCTGGACAGCCAGCCATCGTAGCCGGTCAGCGCGAAGGACAGGAAAGCGGCGTTCAGGTCGATGACCGATGGAAGAGCGTTGAAGGGGCCCTTCGTCATGGCCCCCTCGGAACCGGCTCCCGTCGTCGAGGGCGACTTGCCGGTCATGGAGCTGATGAACTCCATGAACAGTTCCGGGAGCTCCATGTAGTGGAGGGGGGAATAGGAGCACAGCGGTGGGATGCCGGGCTCGGCGGGATTGTTCCGACGGCCCGCGGCCACCACATCGACCGGTAGGCGCAGCTCCTGGGCCATCGGCAGCTTGCGGTGCAGCCGGGCGGCCAGTTCCGCCTCCGCGGAGCGCTCCGGGTTGGTGATGTCGGGGCGGCGCTGCAGGTAGCGGGGGTTCTTGGATGGTTCGCCCTTGATCAGGCGCGGATGGGCCGAGCTCACGAACCATGAGGGTGAGGGGGCGGGCGAGGCGGCGAAGGAGCGGATCAGCTCCTGGACGGGGGCCGTGAACTGGCTGAACTCGATGGCGTTGTCCACCAGCTCCTGGGCGTCCTGGCGGGAGAGCGGCTCGAAATTGGACAGGAAGGTACCGGGCCGGGAGATGTCCCACTCCGCCTGCTTGTCGTATCCGCGGTGGATGGCGTCGTCGGGGCGCTGGAACAACAGCTGTTCGCAGTTGGTGACGAACTTCCGGGAGAGCTCGCTGCCCGAGGGGCGTGGGGGCACGACGATGCTGGCGGTGATGTCGTCCTCGGTCTGCACCTTCGCCGCGGGCTGGAAATCGTGGCGCAGACCGAACAACCGCCACGAACCGTCGGGGGCGAATCCCACCCGCAGCATGTTCACGCGGATCTTTTCCCCGTCGAGGCGCAGCGAGCTTCCTTTTCGCCCGTTGATGATGCCGACCGTGAAATGGCTGGCCCAGTCCTCGCCCCATTCCGGACGATAGAACCGTTTCACCACGAACACGAGTTCCTTGACGTGGTTGGGAATCGCCTCCAGCCACGCGTTGTACTCGTCGTTGTAGTCGCGGCTCGGGGTGAGCAGCTTGATCACCGAACCCACGGAACGCCGGTCGGACAGCACGGGCCGGGCGTCGTGACCGTTCCGGGCGGGATCCGCGAAGCGATGGCTGAAGTCATGGTCCAGGATTCGGGCGACCGCCGCCATGTCCTCGTCGAAATCCCGGACGTAGGCGTCGCCGGTGATCACGGCGTCGGTGATGGCCTTGGAGATCTCGGACTTGCCGCCTCCCGAGACCGTGGCGGGCTTGTGGCAGTGGGTGGTCCTCGGGGCGGTTCCGACCAGGGTCCACTGGGCACCGTCGGCCTCCAGGTGGTGCAGCCGCACGAGATAACCGTCCGGCCCGACGTATGCCTTGTCGGCGTGCAGCGGGATCTGACCCCTGCGGCCGTCGACCTCCCAGGTGACGGTCTGGTCGCGCAGGCTGTATGTGGAGCGCTCGGGGACCAGGACGATGTGCTCGTTCTCCAGGTCCAGGGCGTGCCCCTCGGGCTGGGAGACGAAACGCTGCGGGTCGCGGGCGATGATGTCGGCCAGCCGATAGCTGGGATCGGCGTAGTTGTCGGTGAACTGCTGACCCAGGTTGTAGCGGGGGAAGCAGATGGCGCCGCCGGCGTGTTCCTCCTCAACCAGGCCCAGCAGGTTGGCGGAGTAGCTGATCTGTGCCTTGACCTCCTTCTTGCAGTACCCGAAGTAGTTGTCCGCGATCACGGTGACAATCACCCCGCGTTCGTCGCGGGCGCACACCTTGAACGCGCTTCCGCCGTTGTAGAGCTCCTCCGGGTCCTGCCAGCACATTCCGTCGCGGCGCTGCCGCGGCGTCGCGGCGTCGCGGTGGGGGAGGCCGAGTTCCCGTTTGGTCAGTTTCGTCAGGTGCGGGGCCAGGATCACCGCGCCCGTGTGCCCCGTCCAGCCCCGGGGTTTCAGGGAGGCGTCGTTGTCAGGCAGGTAGGGATCGCCCCCGTTGCCGAAGATGCCTTCCACGAAATCAAGGTTCGCCACCAACGTGCCGGGCGCGAAGAAACGCACCTCCAGGCTGCGTTCCCGCGCGAAACCCGGGACGTGGGGAACCACCACGGGACGCAGCAGCAGGGACACCCACGCGCGAGCAGGGGCCTCGTCTCCCGCGCAGTAGGGCAGGGTCATCGCCTCCGCGGGCGGGTTCAGGGCGTGCTCCAGCAGGCGCCCGTAGACCTCCCGGGGAACCGCCAGTTTGTCGTCCTGCACCGCCGTGCCACCCTCTGCGATGTGGAAGACACCCTTGGTGGTGCGGCGATCGTTCAGGGGATTGTGCAGCACCCCGTTGACCAGGCGGTAACTGCTCAGGTATTCCGAGGAGAACTGGTCGGCCCCGACGGGCAGGGACAACGTCCTGGCCAACCCGGCCTGATCCAGCACGAAGGTCTGCCGGGGCAGCTTCGGGGAGGCGCCGGTTCCCTCCAGGTAGGAATCCAGGAACGCCTGGATGCGGCCATCAACCGCGGGAAGCCGGTGCGAGAGCCGCCGGTCCAGTTCGCGCTGCCGCGCCAGCATCGGACGCACCAGATCGGACCCCTTGGCGTGGTCGACGGCCACCGGAACCCGTAGCCCCAGCAGATTCAGTCTCAGATTGATGGCAGCGATCGCTGCGGTGTCTACCATGGCTCAACTATTCCACGGCCCCGGACCCGTCGAGGACGATGGTCGTGTTCTCAGCCGATGATCTCGTAGCTGACCTTCGCGACCCCCTGCCGGGTGTCCGCTATGGCCTTGAACGCACCAGTGGTCAGGTCGAGGCAGCGGCCGGCGACGTAGGGGCCGCGATCGTTCACCGTCACGTCGACGCTCCTGCCGTTCGCAGGGTTGGTCACCCGCAGCCTGGTGCCGAGGGGCAGCGTCTTGTGGGCCGTTTTCATCGCCCACTGGTCGAAGGGCTCACCGGATGCCGTGGCGGAGTCGTCGCTGTAGAACGAGGCGAGACAGGTCTCCCCACCGGATGGGGCGGATGACCTGGCGGGGGCGCTGTCGGTCAGGTGGCGGGCGGTCACCCAGCGCACCGCGCCTTTCCACACGACTTGGGCGCGCCCGCCGGAGACGGTGCCCGTGACCTTGAACTCGGTGCCTTTGGGCGCCACCTCGACGAACCGGTCACCGCGCGCGGCGGTCCACAGGTTGAGCTCGGTGCTTCCCCAGCGGGAACCGATTGTCTCGGGCACGCTGGCGGCGGAAACGGACGTCGAAGCGGATGCGGGCGTGGACCCTTCGGGGGCGGAGGACCCCAGGTAGCGGGTGGCCACCCAGGCTGTGTCGCCGTTCAGGTCGATCTGGCTCCACCGCCCCGAGACCTGACCTGTCAGGGAAACCCGGGCGCCCTTGTCGAGGATCGTCTGGACGCCGGCGCTGAGGGAGGGGAAGCTGCGTGCGTTGAGTCTCACCTGTGTCCAGGCGGAACCTCTCTCGCCGATGGATGAGCCAGATTCCCGGGTTGCTCCACCGGTGACGTAGGCCGATGCCACCCAGGCGCTCCGGCCCTTCCACGTGACGGGAATCCAACCGTTCGAAGTCGTACCTCGGGTCGACAGCGATTCACCCGGGTAGAGCACGCCGAGACGGGAGTGATCGGTCCCGGGGCCGGAGCGAACGTTCACGGCCACCCTCGCGGTGACGTCGCCACCGGAGGCCTCGGCCCTGCCGTCCGGGAAGATGGCGGGCACGACGACTGTCAACTGGGCGGTGAGGACCAGCCCGATGGCTGAATCACGCAACAGCCTCAGCGCGCGCCCCTTTCGTGGGGAGATGATCATCGTTGGTCCTTTCCAGTGAATCCGAACCGGGGTATTCCGGCACGTTAGGAAGCATGAGCCCAAAGCTCAAGCGGAAGCTTCGGGACTTCGCGGCATGAATATGTAAATCCCCTAGTCAGGGGTGGTTTAAATGATTCTGTAAATGGCGTGGAAACTCTCGAGCGGCGATTGAGGTTCAGGGTTTCCTCGAGGCGTCGCCGGTGATTTGAGCAGGAACCGTG
The DNA here is from genome assembly GCA_905372155.1 of Propionibacteriaceae bacterium. Lineage (GTDB taxonomy): Bacteria > Actinomycetota > Actinomycetes > Propionibacteriales > Propionibacteriaceae > Arachnia. The sequence goes on along the minus strand of CAJPNZ010000005.1, from coordinate 58,327 downwards.
CGGAAAACTCTCGTGACGACCATGGAAGAGGTATCGGAAACACTCGAGGGCAGAGGGGGTGTGCGTGTTCGCCGGATTGGGTCGGGTGGGGTGCGTCTCACCATTCAGGACACGTGGCGTACCTTGCTTGACAGCTTCCGGCCCTCCCGCAATCCTTGAGCGCATGACCAACAGTCAGCTCGTAATCGTCTGACAGCGTTTCGATTCAACATCGAGACGCCCCCTCGCGTGCCAGATGGCGCCGAGGGTTTTTTGTTGAACGAAGCAGTTCCGGGCTGAGACCGAAGGGAGAGCGATGTCCAGGACAGACGGCCAGTTGCTGACGGGCGCGCAGGCGCTCGTCGAGTCTCTCGAACGTTCCGGGGTAGAGGTGGCCTTCGGGATTCCCGGCGGGGCGATCCTTCCCGCGTACGACCCGTTGTTCGACTCGAGGATCCGTCACATCCTGGTGCGCCACGAGCAGGGTGGCGGGCACGCGGCCGAGGGCTACGCGATCGCGAGTGGCAGGGTGGGGGTCTGCATCGCCACATCCGGCCCCGGGGCGACGAACCTGGTCACCGCGATCGGAAACGCCTACATGGACTCCACCCCACTCGTGGCGATCACCGGGCAGGTCAACGGAACCGCCATCGGCACCGATGCCTTCCAGGAGGCCGACATCCGCGGGATCGTGATGCCGATCACGAAACACAGCTTCCTGATCAAGGAGACCAAGGAAATCCCCCTGGCCATCAAGGAGGCCTTCCACATCGCCGCGACGGGAAGACCCGGGCCGGTGCTCGTCGACATCGCGAAGGACGCGCTGGTCGGGAAGGCCCCGTTCCACTGGCCCGAGGAACTGGACCTGCCCGGTTACAAACCCACCGTCAAACCGCACGTCCGCCAGATCCGGGCGGCCGCGAAACTGATCTCGCAGTCGAGGAGACCCGTCCTCCACATCGGCGGGGGCATCGTCAAGGCGGAGGCGTTCGAGGAACTCGCCGCCCTGGTGGAGAAGGCCCGGATACCCGTGGTCACCACCCTGATGGCTCGCGGTGCGCTCCCCGACTCCCATCCGCTGCACATGGGGATGCCCGGGATGCACGGGACCGTCGCCGCCGTGGGTGCGCTTCAGCGCGCCGACCTGCTCATCGCCATCGGCACCCGTTTCGACGACCGGGTCACGGGCAGGCTGGACTCCTTCGCGCCCAACGCCAAGGTGATCCACGCCGACATCGACCCGGCCGAGATCGGCAAGAACCGGGCGGTCGACGTGCCGATCGTGGGCGACTGTCGCCAGACCTTGGCCCTGCTCGCCAAGGAGATCGTCCGTGCCCCCGACACCGACGAGTGGCTACAGGTCCTCGGCAGGATGAAGGAGCGCTACCAACCCCGCTGGGACGAGGCACCGGATGGGAAGCTCTCGCCGCAGGAGGTCATCCAGCGCATCGGGCAGCTCAGCCCCGAGGACACCGTCTACGTCACAGGGGTCGGACAACACCAGATGTGGGCGGCGCACTTCCTGCCCCACGAGCGGCCGATGAAATGGCTCACCTCCGGTGGCGCGGGCACCATGGGGTTCTGCGTTCCCGCGGCCATGGGAGCCAAGGTGGCCCAGCCCGACAAGGTGGTGTGGGGCATCGACGGCGATGGCTGTTTCCAGATGACCAACCAGGAACTGGTCACGTGTGCCCTGAACCGGATCCCGATCAAGATCGCGATCATCAACAACCATGCGCTGGGCATGGTCCGGCAGTGGCAGTCCCTGTTCTACGACTCCCGCTATTCCAACACCGACCTCCACACCGAACACCTCCCGAACTTCCCGATGCTCGCCGAGGCGATGGGGTGCGTCGGTCTGCGTGCTACCGACGAGACCGAGATGGACGAGTGCATCGCGAAGGCGTTGGAAATCAACGACCGCCCCGTCGTGGTGGAGTTCGTCGTCCACAAGGACGCGATGGTGTGGCCCATGGTGGCCGCGGGGGTCAGCAACGATGAAATCCAGGTGGCCCGTAACATGGCCCCAGTGTGGGAAGAGGAAGAACTGTGAGCACGCACACCCTTGGGGTTCTGGTCTCCAACAAGCCGGGTGTCCTGACCCGGATCGCCGCCCTCTTCTCCCGTCGTGGCTTCAACATCGACTCGCTCGCGGTCGGCCCCACCGAGCGTCCGGAGATCTCCCGGATGACGGTGGTGGCCTCCGTCGAGGACGAATCCGTTCTGGAACAGATCGTCAAACAGCTGAACAAGCTGATCGAGGTCCGCAAGGTGCTGGAGCTCGGACCCAACACCGTGCGCCGTGAGATGGTGCTGGTCAAGGTTCGCGCAGATGTGCACTCGCGCAGCCAGATCATCGACGTGGTGAGCCTGTTCAGGGGAAAGGCCGTGGACGTCAGTCCCGAGTCCGTCACCATCGAGGCCACCGGTAGCTCTGAGAAGCTCGCCGCACTCCTGGAGATGCTGTCCCCCCACGGCATCCAGGAGTTGGTGCAGTCGGGACAGGTGGCCCTGGGGCGGGGAGCCAGGACCCTCGCCGATCACAAGTCCAAGTAAATCACCAGGAAAAGTGAGGAAACAGAAATGGCTGAGATGTTCTACGACTCGGATGCCGACCTGTCCGTCATCCAGAACCGCAGCGTCGCCGTCATCGGCTACGGCTCCCAGGGACACGCCCATGCGTTGAGTCTGCGTGACTCCGGGGTCGACGTCCGGGTCGGGCTGCGGCCGGGGTCGAAGTCCGTCGCGAAGGCCGAGGCGGAGGGACTGCGCGTGGTCCCCGTGGCGGAGGCCGTCGAGGAGGCGGATCTCGTCATGGTACTCGCCCCGGACCAGGTGCAGCGCAAGCTCTACGCCGAGGAGATCGCCCCCCACCTGGTGCCCGGCGACGCCCTGTTCTTCGCCCATGGTTTCAACATCCGGTTCGGCTACATCAAGGCCCCGGAAGGTGTTGACGTCTGCATGGTCGCGCCCAAGGGCCCGGGGCACCTGGTGCGCCGCGAGTACTCCGAGGGCAGGGGGGTGCCCGCCATCATCGCCGTCGAGGTGGACGCCACCGGGAACGCCTGGCCGCTGGCGCTCTCCTATGCCAAGGCCATCGGTGCGCTGCGCGCCGGCGGTATCAAAACGACGTTCACGGAGGAGACCGAAACCGACCTGTTCGGCGAGCAGGCGGTTCTCTGCGGCGGCGTCTCCGCCCTCATCCAGTCGGGTTTCGAGACCCTGGTCGAGGCCGGTTACCAGCCCGAGGTGGCCTACTTCGAGTGCCTGCACGAGATGAAGCTGATCGTCGACCTGATGTACGAGGGGGGCATTGCCAAGCAGCGGTGGAGCATCTCCGACACCGCAGAGTTCGGTGACTACGTCTCCGGGCCGCGCATCATCGATGCGCACGTCAAGGAGAACATGAAGGCCGTCCTGGACGATATTCGCTCCGGGGCCTTCGCGAAGCGTTTCATCGAGGACCAGGACGCCGGGGCCCCCAAGTTCAAGGAACTGCGCGCCAAGGGTGAGGCCCACCCGATCGAGGCCACCGGCCGTGAGCTGCGCAAGCTCATGAGCTGGGTCAAGGACCACGGTACCGATGACTACGTGGAGGGTACGGCCGCTCGTTGACCCCAACACGGGCACCCGTTGCCCCGAATCGGAGGAAAATTGAAATGCTGACCAGGACAGAACGCCTGGAACGACTACCCATGACGCGCGAACACGGCAGATTATTGGGCGCATCGGGGGTCGGGTGGGCCCTGGACGCGATGGACGTGGGCCTGATCTCCTTCGTCATCGTCGCCCTTGGGCAGCAGTGGGGGTTGGACGACGCCACCAAGTCGTGGGTCGTTTCGATTGGATTCGTCGGCATGGCCCTGGGTGCCACATTCGGTGGATTGCTGGCCGACAAGATCGGGCGTCGTTCCGTGTTCGCGCTCACGCTCCTGGTCTACGGGCTGGCTACCGGGGCCACGGCCGTCGTGTCCTCGGTGGCCGCCCTGCTGCTGTTGCGTTTCGTGGTGGGGCTGGGGCTTGGAGCTGAACTCCCTGTTGCCTCCACCTTGATCTCGGAATTCGCCCCCCGTCGGATCCGGGGCCGCGTGGTGATCTGGCTGGAGGCATTCTGGGCCGTGGGCTGGATCCTGTCGGCGATCATCGGGTATTTCGTGGTGGCCGGCTCCGAACAGGGATGGCGTTGGGCGCTGGCACTGGGTGCCGTGCCTGCCCTGTGGGCGCTGCTGATCCGGCTCGGCACCCCCGAATCCGTGCGATACCTGGAGACCGCAGGACGCTATGAGCAGGCCGAGGCGACGGTCGGGCGTTTCGAGAGGTCGGCGAAAACCTCCTACGACGGCCCCACGATCGACACCGCCGAGCAGGCCGCGAAACACCGGGGAGAGACGATCGAGACGACCGGGCTCACCCTGTTCTCCAAGCAGCTGAGGCGCCGCACCCTGGCGTTCTGGTTGGTGTGGTTCTGCATCAACCTGTCCTACTACGGGGCCTTCATCTGGATTCCATCGCTGCTGGTGAAGCAGGGTTTCACCCTGGTCAAGTCCTTCGAGTTCACCCTGATCATCACCTTGGCCCAACTTCCCGGATATGCCGTGGCGGCCTGGTTGATCGAGGTCATCGGCCGCCGCCTGACCCTGGCGCTGTTCCTCGCCGGATCGGCTCTTTCCGCGCTGGGTTTCGCGGTCGCGGGAACGGAGGGCATGATCATCGCAGCCGGATGTGCCCTGTCGTTTTTCAACCTGGGTGCGTGGGGTGCGCTGTACGCCATCGGCCCCGAACTGTATCCGACGTCGCTGCGTGGCACCGGTACCGGGGCGGCGGCCGGGGTGGGTAGGCTCGCGTCGATAATCGCGCCCCTGCTCGTTCCGGTGCTGATGGGCGGCGGAGGCATCGTGACCACCTTCGCGGTCTTCGCGGTTTCCTTCGCGCTGGCCGCGGGTGCCGCTTTCCTGCTTCCCGAGAAACGCGACGCCGGGATCGATTGACATGGGCCGGGCCGGGGAGCAGCGCATCGATGGGCGGGTAGAGAGCGTTCCGGAACCTTGATGCCCTTGAGGTTGCACCAGCGGGAGGCTCTCGACGCCTGGCGTCAGAACATCTCGGCGGGGGTTTCCAGGGGTTGGATCGTCCTGCCGCCGGGCGCCGGCAAGACCATGGTAGGTGTGCGGGCGATCCGCGAGTCGGGGCGCACCGGTGTGATTTTCAGTCCGAACATCGCCATTCGCGGCCAGTGGCAGGCCGCCGCGCCGGAAGTTCGCTGCCTGACCTATCAGGCACTTGCCAATTTCGGCGACGACCCCGGTGGGGGCACGCAGCTGGCCCGCCTGCACCCGAACGGAAAGGCTCTGGTGGCCGAGCTCGCAGCCACGGAGAACCTGATGATCGTCCTGGACGAATGCCATCACCTGCTCCGGGTATGGGGTCGGCTGCTGTCCGAGGTGCTCGGGCTGTTGCCCGATGCCGTCGTGCTGGGTCTGACCGCCACCCCGGCAATCGCCCTGACCGGGCCGGAAGCAGCCCTGGAGAACGAGCTCTTCGGCGAGATCACCTACTCCGCGAACATTCCCCAAGTTGTGGTGGCCGGGGACCTGGTCCCCTACCAGGAGCTCGGTTGGCTGACGTGCCCCACCGCCGCCGAACGCGACTGGCTGGGGGAGCAACAGGGAAGGATCCAGGAACTGCTGACTCACCTCAGCGCCCCGGACGTGGCGAGCGTCCCTCTCTTCGAGGCGGTGGCAAAGCTGCAGGCCAACGTCTCCTGGGAGGACCTCGCGGTCGCCGACGGACGCCTGACCGATGCCATGCTGCGCCTGGCTCACGCGGGTTACGCCGAGCCGCCCGTCGGAGTGCCGTTCGGCGAGCGGCATCGACGCGATCCCGGAGTCGAGGACTGGGTGGTGGTGCTCAACCAGTGGCTTCTTCCTCTGGTCGACAGTCCCGATCCGCGGGACCGCGCCCTGATCGCCGAGGTTCGGGAGGTTCTCCCGTCCATCGGATATCGGTGGAGCCGGCGAGGCATCAGCGCTGCTGCCTCCACCATGGACCGGGTTATGGCCCGAAGCGCGTCCAAGGCTCTCGCCGCGGTTGAGATAGCAACTCTGGAGGAGGAGAACCTCGGCGCTGACCTGCGTGCCCTGGTGGTGTGCGACTTCGAGCGGGCGACCGCGCTGCCACGTGGTCTACGCGACGTGGTGACCGCGGACTCGGGATCGGCCTGGCAGACGCTGAAGGCCTTGGCCGAGAACCCGGTCGGGCAGCGCCTCGAACCGTTGCTCGTCACCGCAGGGGTCGTCGCGGGAACCCCGTCCAGCGCCCGGGCGCTGGTGGACTTCGCCGCGGAACGGCTCCCCGGGCACTCCTTGGATACCGCGGAGGAGGAGGGGCTGGTGCGGGTGGTCGGTTGGAACGTCCGCCAGTGGGTGCCGGTGGTTACCGATTTCTTCCAGATGGGTGGCACCAGGCTCCTGATAGGCACCCGTGGGCTGCTGGGGGAGGGATGGGACGCCCCGGGCGTCAACTGCCTGGTGGACCTGACCAGCGCAACCACGCCCGGTGCCGTGGTTCAGCTTCGCGGGCGCAGCCTACGACGCGACCCGGAGAATCCGGGAAAGGTCGCGATCAACTGGTCGGTGGCCTGCATCGCCGACGGGGTGATGGGGGACGCGGACTGGCGGCGTCTCGTGCGCAAGCATCATGGCTATCTCGCTCCCGATGAGCAGGGCGATCTGGTGGACGGGGTGGCGCACCTGACCGACGGGTTCAGCGAATTCCGCCATCCGGGGGTGGACGGGATCGAGGCCGCCAACGTTCTTGCGGCCCGGCGTTCCCGTGAACGCGACCGGGTTGCGGATCAATGGAACGACCCGCGGATCAGGACCGGCCGGGAGGTGTCGGTGGTGCGGGTCAGATCCGGGACGAAGAAACCACCTACCGGAAACAGTTCCGAGGGTGCGGTTCCCCGAGGACCGGGATTTCCTCTGTGGCCCTGGTTGCTGGGCGCGGCCCTGGTGCTGGCGGTGCTCGGGCTGCTGTCCTGGTCGATCCTCGCGCTGGCGCTGGCTGGAACGGAGCTGCTCGTTCGGATGATCCTGGCGGGACGCAGGCTCACCGGGCTGGCCGCGAAGGTTAGCGTTGGCAGGGTGGCCAGAGCGGTCGCCGACGCCCTCCGGGCGCGCGGGCTGGTCAGCGCGGGAGCCGGAGCGGTCGTGGTGGAGGTCAAGGGACAGGAACTGCGCTGCCGGCTGTCCGGGGTGCCCGCGGAGGAATCGGCCAGGTTCGCGGAGGCACTGGACGAGGCGCTGCAACCCGTTTCCCGACCCCGCTACCTGATCTCCCGTCTCACTGCCGACCCGCCCCGGCCCCGGGACGTGTTGAGGCTCGGCCTGATCGGGCGGGAAACCGCTCTGGAGACCTGGCATCCGGTCCCGAGCGTGCTCGCCTCCAACAGGGACCGAGCGGATGCCTACCTGCTCGCCTGGCGGCGATGGGTGGGGGAGGGGGAGGTTCGGTACGCCCGTAGCCCTGAGGGTGAGGGCATCGTGCGTGCGGTGCGCGACATCGATCCGTGGCAGCTCACCTCGGCGATTCGCCTGCACTGGGAGTGAATGCCTCCGATGGTTCGAGCCGAGTGGTTCGGCATACCGAGCCTCCGATGTGCTGCCAGATCATCAGACCCGGGGCGCTCGTTGCTTCTCAACCGCTTTGCCGGGAGACTGGGCACACGCTGCCCTGCACCCCCGGATTGATAGAATTGAACCCGTAGTACACGACAGGAGGGTCACAGGGTGAGCGTCTTCCTGATTCTCGGAGTCGTAGGAATCGCGGTCCTGCTGGTGTCCTTGATCCTGGGGGATCTGTTGGATTCTGCTCTTCATTTCGACGGCTTGGATTCCGAGGTCTTCTCAACCTCGGTCATCGCCGCCTTCATCGGGGCCTTCGGGTTCGGCGGGGTGGCCGTCCAGGAATTCACGGACAGCTTGTGGTTGGCCTCCTTGGTCGGCATGGTCGCGGGAAGTCTGGCTGGCTGGGGGGCGGTGGCCCTCACCCGCTGGTTGAAAGGCGCGGAAACCGGGCAGGCGCTCCGCAGCGATCACCTGATCGGTGCGGAGGCCTGCGTCATCACGGACATTCCGGAAGGCGGCTTCGGTGAAATCCGGGTCGGAACCCACAAGCGTGCGGCGCGGGCGGAATTGCCGATTCCCGCGGGAACCTCGGTCTGGGTGTCCGGAGTTCTGTCTCCCACAGCCGTCGAGGTTCGCCCCACCGCAGATGAACTTCCCCAATCCTGAACGGAAACAGAAAGGTCCAAGCATTCATGAATAATTTCTCCTCCCTGATCACCGGAGTGGGAGGCATAATCCTACTGATCGCCCTGGTGATCTGGTTGGTCGCCAGCCGGTACCGGGTGGCCCGTCCGAACGAGGCCTACATCATCACGGGTCAGAAGGGAAAGGCAGTCACCAATCCTGAAACCGGTCTGGTTTCCACCGACCTGTCCGGCCAGAAGGTCATCATGGGCGGCGGCGTCTTCGTGATTCCCCTGATCCAGCGTCTGCACGTGCTCGACCTGTCCAGCCGTCGCATCATGGTGCAGATCCGCAACGCGGTCTCCGGTCAGGGCATCAAACTGAACCTCGACGGCGTCGCGATCGTCAAGGTGGGGGGCAACGAGGACTCCATCCGTGCTGCCGCGCAGCGCTTCCTGATGCAGCAGGAGGAGATCGAGACGTTCACCCAGGAAACCCTCGCGGGTGCGCTCCGGTCCATCGTCGGTGGTCTTTCCGTGGAGCAGATCATCCGTGATCGCGCCGCCTTCGCCCAGCGGGTGGCCGACGAGTCCGAGGCCTCCCTGACCGGTCAGGGCCTGGTGCTCGACACCTTCCAGATCCAGGACATTACGGACGACGGCACCTACCTATCCGACCTGGGGCGCCCGGAGTCGGCCAAGGTCGGCCAGATCGCTGCGATCGCCGAAGCCGACGCTCGAAGGGAAGCCGAGCAGGCGAGGCTGGCCGCCGAACAGGAGATCGCGATCTCGGAGCGGGCTCTCGTGCTCAAGGAGGCCGAGATCAAGGCCGAGACGGATGCCGCTCGCGCCCAGGCGGCCGCCGCCGGGCCGCTCGCCCAGGCCGACCGCGATCAGGCCATCCTCACCGAGCAGGAGAAGGTGGCCGTGCGCCAGGCCGCTCTGAAGGATCGCCAGCTCGACACCGAGGTCCGCAAGCCCGCGGACGCGAAGCGGTACGAGACCGAAACCGCGGCCCAGGGACGGCGCAATTCCGAGATCTTCGAGGCCGAGGCCCGCAAGGCGGCCGCCATCGCCAACGCAGAGGCCCAGGCCGAGACCGCACGCCTCACCGGTGAGGGCGAGAAACAGCGCCGTGCCGCGCTCGCCGAGGCCGAGGCCATCGAGGGCGCGCGCCGCGGCGAGGCCGAGAAGGCACGCCGCATCGCCGAGGCGGATGCCATCCGCGCCGAGGGTGAGGCAAAGGCCGCCGCGGCCCTCGCCGTCGGTAGCGCCGAGGCGGAGGCCATGAACAAACGGGCCGCGGCCTTCGCGAACTACAACGAGGCCGCGGTGCTGCAGATGCTCGTCGAGGTGCTGCCGCAGGTTGCCGAGAAGGTCGCCGCCCCCATGGGCAGCATCGACAAACTCACCGTCGTCTCCACGGAAGGAGCGGCCGCGCTGCCCCGCCAGGTCAACGACAACGTGCTGCAGACCGTCGAGATGATCAAGAACACCACCGGCATCGACCTGCTCGACATCCTGAAAGGTCACACGAGCGGAAAGGTGCTCAAGGGCGAAACCGCCGAGTGAAAATCCCGGGAACACGAGGGGGCCGGACCCGATCGGGTCCGGCCCCCTTCGCCTCGCGGATCATCCGGCCACGGCAGCGGCGATCCGGTCCCCGACCTCGGAGGTCCTGACGGGACCGGGACGGCGCCCCGCGATGTCGGCGGCAACCACGTCGTCAACGCGGCGGGCCGCCTCGGGGTGCCCCAGGTGCGCCAGCAACAGGGCCACGGAGCTGATGGCCGCGGTCGGGTCGGCGATTCCCCGGCCGGCGATGTCCGGCGCCGAGCCGTGAACGGGCTCGAACATCGACGGGTGTTCGCCCGCCGGATTGATGTTCGCGGAGGCCGCCAGGCCGATGCCCCCCGTGACCGCCGCGGCCAGGTCCGTGACGATGTCGCCGAACAGATTGTCGGTGACGATCACGTCGAACCGGGCCGGGTCGACCACCATGGCGATCATGGCGGCGTCGATGTGCAGGTAGTCGCGCGCGACATCGGGGAACTCCTCACCGATCTGATCGAAGAGCCGGCGCCACAGGCCCCCGGCGTTGACCAGGACGTTGTGCTTGTGCAGCAGGGTGATCCTGCCGCTCCGCGCCCGGGCGCGTGTGAACGCGTCACGAATCACCCGTTCCACCCCGAACGCGGTGTTGACGGAAACCTCGGTGGCGATCTCCTGGGGGGTGCCGGCCCGCACCGCGCCGCCATTGCCGCAGTAAAGCCCCTCGGTTCCCTCACGTACCACCACGAAGTCGATGTCGCCCCGGGCCACGACCTCGGGGGACAGGGGGGTGGAAACCCCCGCGTAGAGCCGCGACGGTCGCAGGTTCACGGCGTGATCGAAGGCGAACCTCAGCCTCAACAGCAGCCCTCGCTCCAGCAGGCCACTCGGGATCCTGTCCGAACCGGGCGCCGCCCCGACCGCCCCGAGCAGGATGGCGTCCGTGGCCCGCAGATCCTCCAGCGTGGAGTCGGGCAGGACCTCTCCGGTGCGCAACCAATGCTCCGCCCCGAGATCGAAGTGAACCTCCTCGAAGGCGTTTTCGCCCGCGGCGGCCCGCAGTACCTTGAGCGCCTCGGCGGTTACCTCCGGGCCGATGCCGTCGCCGCCAATAACTGCCAGGGTCTGTCGTGTCATGCGGGAAGACTAGGCGTGTCATCGGCGGCGGCAATGCGGTTCCCACTTCCCGAGATGGGCGCGACCGCCGCGGCCCCGCGCCCCGTTCCCGGTTCCGTCGCTAGGCTTGCGGCATGCGCATCGCCCGTTTCGCCGTGGCCGGCAAGGATCCCGCCTACGGCATCATCGAGTTGGAGGTCGACGGCGGGGAGCACCCGGAAACCGTCGCCGCGATAACGGGGGACCCGCTGGCCGGGGTGCCCGTCAATTACACGGGCGCCAGGCACGACCTCGCGGATGTCCGGCTGCTCGCTCCCGTCATTCCCCGCAGCAAGATCGTCGCGATCGGGCGCAACTACGCCGATCACGCCGCCGAACAGGGAGCACCGGTCCCGGAGGAACCGATGCTGTTCCTCAAACCGAATACCTGCGTGATCGGACCCAATGAGCCCATCGTGCGCCCCGAGGGATGCAGGGATCTGCACCATGAGGGCGAGCTGGCCATCGTCATCGGGCGGATCTGCAAGCAGGTTCCGGCGCGGAGGGTGGCCGAGGTGGTGTTCGGTTACACCATCGCCAACGACGTGACCGCGCGGGACTGGCAGAGGGAGGACGACCAGTGGTTCCGGGCCAAGGGGTGCGACACCTTCTGTCCCCTCGGTCCCTGGATCAACACGCACCTCGCCCCGGCGGAGGCGGGGCATCTCGCGATCGAGACCCGGGTGGGAGAAGATGTGCGGCAGCGGGGAAACACATCCCAGATGCTCCGGGGCATTCCGGAACTGGTGACCTACATCTCCTCGTTCGCGACCCTGCTTCCCGGGGACGTCATCCTCACCGGAACCCCGGCGGGGGTGGGTCCGATGGTCGACGGGGACGTGGTTTCGGTGGAGATCGATGGGCTCGGGGTGCTGAGCAATCCCGTGACCGCCGCGTGATCGCCCGTCCGCCCGGATCGGGGCTCAGGTATCCGGTTGCCCTGCGGGGCGAGGATCCCGTGAAACTGGTGATGGGTCTGCTGGGCGCGTTCCTGGCCTTCCTGGTGGTGGCGCAGCTGCTGGCCCAGGTCGTGCTGGGGATCGGCTGGTTGCTCAGGGGGCAACCGAACTTCGAGGATTACCGGTCCCGGGCGCTGGCCTATGAACTACCCGACGGGATCCTGGCGAGTCATCTCGGGATCGCGGGTTTGTTGCTGTTCGTGCCGCTGATCCACCGGTACTGGCACGGCAGGAAGGCCGCCTGGGCGATCTCCGTCCAGCCCGGGGGACGCTGGCGATACCTGCTGATCTGCTTCGTGGTGGCGGCAGCGGTGCTGAACGTCGTCATGTGGCTCGTGCGCGGCGGGAGCATGGCCTGGCAGGCGGCCCAATCCGACTGGGTGGTCTATCTCGTGCTGATCCTCATCACCTCGCCTCTGCAGGCGGCCGCGGAGGAGTTCTTCTTCCGCGGTTACCTGCAACAGGCCATCGGTTCCCTGGCGGGCAGGGCCTGGGTCGGCATTCTGTGTTCGGCGCTGGTTTTCGCGCTCTTCCACGGAAATCAGAACATCGCGCTCTTCGCGCACCGATTGGGTTTCGGGCTGATCGCAGGGACCCTGGTGTGGGCCACGGGTGGCCTGGAAGCCGCGATCGCCGTCCACGTGGCCAACAACGTCTTCGCCTTCGGGTATGCGCTGTTCACGGGCGGTGTTGCCGCGCTCAAGGCGACCTCGGAGATCTCCTGGGAGGCAGCCTGCTCGGATCTTGCGGGTTTCGCCGTCTTCGGCGCCGCCGCATGGTGGATCGGGCGCAGGATGCACGTCGCGACCCTGACGCCCTGATTTTCTTCGGCTGCCTGCCCGGTTCGCCGTCAGGACGGCCGCGGCTGGCGGCATCCTACACTTCCCTCATGATGGATGTGCTTCTGGGGATCGTGGACCGAGGGTGGGTGGCCGAGAGCCACCACCGGGGCAGGATCAGTGTGGTTCGCGAGGACGGGCGGGTTCTGCTGTCCCTCGGGGACATGACCGTGCCGACCCTACCCAGGTCGGCCCTCAAGCCGTTCCAGGCCATCGCGATGCTGCGCAGCGGCCTGGACCTCGAGAATCAACTGCTCGCGCTGGCCGCGGCGTCGCATCTCGGGCAGTCCATACACACGGAAGGGGCGCTTCGCATCCTCGAGATGACCGGGCTGAGCACGTCGGATTTCCAGCACACCGCCGACCTCCCCGGCGACGCGGCGTCGCTCGCGGCCTGGCTGGCCGCCGGCAGGAGGAAGGAGCCGCTGGCACACAACTGCTCCGGGAAACACGCGGCCATGCTGCGCACCTGCAGGCTCGCTGGTTGGTCCATCGAGGGCTACCGCGACCCGTCGCATCCCCTGCAACAGGCCATCAGGGCCGTCATCGAGGAGTACTGTGGTGTGCTCGGCGATCCGGTGGTAGACGGCTGTACGGCACCCGCCTTCGCCACCACCCTGCCGGGGCTGGCGCGTGGTTTCGCGCGCCTGGCCTCCGAGAAGAAGGGCCCCGGCAGGCTGGTGGCGGACGCCTTTCGCCGCTACCCCGAGTACACCTCCGGTACTTCCCATCCCGTGGTCAGGCTCGTGGAGCAGGTGCCGGGGGTCGTGGCGAAGGTGGGCGCCGAGGGAATCCTCGCCGTCGGCCTGCCCGAGGGAATCGGGATCGCGGTGAAGATCTCCGACGGCATGGGCCGCGGGCGTTTCGAGGTGGTCGACGCCATCCTCACCCGCCTCGGACACCCGGTGATCAGCAGGCCGGGTGAGGTCCGCATCAGCCCCGAGCTGGAGGAGAACCTCGCCTCCCTGAACGGGTGAACCACCGAGTTGCGCACCCGAGGCGGGCCGTGTACTGTTTCTCACCGTGCTCGGGAGAGCGCACAGGGGTATGGGGTAATTGGCAGCCCGACTGATTCTGGTTCAGTTAGTCTTGGTTCGAGTCCAGGTACCCCTGCGGAGCGGGCCTCCGAGGAGGCCCCATCCCATCGCCTGGCCCCGTTGTGTAGCGGCCTAGCACGCCGCCCTCTCAAGGCGGTAGCGCGGGTTCGAATCCCGTCGGGGCTACCAGGACGAAAGCCTTGGTCAGACGCAGGTTTGGCCAAGGCTTTTGTCATGCTTGGGGAGCGCCATCCCGATCCCGCGTTTCACGAGCTGCCCCGCAGAATCTCCCCCAGCCCCGTCACACCGGTGCGAAGAGCGAACAACACCAGCTGCACCCGATCCCTCGATCCCGTCTTCGACAACAACCGGCCCACATGGGTCTTGACCGTGGGCATCGACAGCCAGAGCCGGTCACAGATCTCCTGGTTCGTCAAACCGGCCGCGACCAGCGTCAGGACCTCCTTCTCCCTGGGGGTCATTTGCTCGAGGCCGAGGCGATCGGAGGGAAGAAGCCGGACGGGTGTGAGTGAACTGCCATGAGCAGGTCCCCGTCGCAGGGAGTGCAGGAGCCTGCGGGTGGGACCCGGGGAGATCACCGAATCGCCGCTGGCAACTGTCCGAATGGCATCCAGCAAACGATCCGGTGGCGTGTTCTTCAGCAGGAAACCGGACGCGCCGGTCTCGATGGCCTGGAGCACGTGATCATCCGTGTCGAAGGTGGTCAGCACCATCACCCGTCCCGGTAGCCCACGCGCGATCAACTCGGCGGTGGTTTCCAGGCCGTCCAGGACCGGCATCTGGATGTCCATCAGAACCACATCGGCCGGGTTCCGCTGCTGCCGTTCGAGGGCCAGGGTTCCGCTGTCCGCCTGCCAGATGACCTCGAGGTCTTCCTGCGAGTCGATGATCATGGCGAGTCCTGCCGTGAACAACGGCTCGTCGTCCACCAGCGCGACGGTCGTCACGGTTCCTGCGGCTCCCGCGGAACCGTGAGCGAGACGTGCCAGCCATCATCGCCCGGTCCTGCATCGAGGGTCGCTCCCAGCGCCGTTGCCCGTTTCCGCAACCTGGACAGACCGGTTCCGGTGTGGGACACATCGACCGGGATGGTTTTCCGGGACCCTGACCCGTTCTCCACGTCGAGGACGATACCGGCCCCGGTCAAGGTGCACGACAACCGGACGGGGACGAATCCGGCATGCCCCGCCACATTCGCCAGTGCCTCCTTGACCGTGTCCAGGACGAGCGCTTCCCGGGAGGGCGGCATGGCCTGCCGCGAGAGATCCAGCGTGACCCGGACCGGGAGCCCGGCGCTTTCGGCCAGCATCACGATTTCCGGGAAAAGACCCGGAGCGGTTCTCCGTGGGGCCCGTTCCGGTTCGGGAACCGGGGACGTGGGCACGCCTTCGTCGTTCTGGAGCACATCGACCAGGGCACGCGTCTCGTCGACCCCCCTACGGCTGATGGCTGCTATGTTGCGCAGCGCCTCCCGGGAACGTTCCGGGGAATGCTCCAACATCAGAAGAGCGCCTTCTGCCTGGACCGCGATGATCGCGAGGGTGTGCCCGAGGACGTCGTGGAGTTCTCGCGCGAACCGCGCCCGCTCCTCCGCGGCGGCAAGGCGGTGCAGAGCGTCCTGTTGCGCTTCCAGGAGCGCCACCCGCTCCAGCGCCCTCTCGGTCCGGGAACTAGCGGCACGTCTGTTTGCTCCGGCCAGCGCCACCACCGCCACGGCGAGCAGAACCGTGCCCACCAGGATCACGTGTTCCAGCGGATCTCGTCTCGGGCTCGCGGCAACGGAGGCCAGGCCGGCGGCCAACCCGGATCCGGCCGTGAAGAACCCGAGAAACACCCACCGCAATGGTCTGTTCAGACACGACTGAACGGTCCACACGGCAAGGAGGGTGGAGCTCATGGCCAGCAACGACATGGAGTTGAACATCACGGCATGGATGACCAAGACCCCGCCAATGACCGACACCGAGAACACGGGATGCCGCTGCCGCCAGGCCAGGGCGGTTCCACACGCGACCAGGAGCAGCGGGTAGATCACTTCCGAGTACGGCAGGCCGGAGACCCCGGGCGCCACTGCGCCCAGCCAGAGCACGAGTGCAGCGACGACGGCATCCACCGGTTTCGGCAGAAACGCATGGACACGCGATGCGGCGATGGGCATGGGAAAAACCTACGGGCGTTCCGTTCCGGTTTCATCATCCCCGGGTATGAGGTGTCAACCGTGCCGGAACCATCCTCCGGCATGACGTTTTCCGGTCCTCGGATCCCGAAACTGGCGCCATGGAGTTACGAGACGCCGACCTGGCCGTGAGGACCAAGGGTTTGACGAAGAATTTCGGGAAACGCACTGTCGTGGACGGTCTGGACCTGGCCATTCCCCGAGGGGGCGTCTACGGTTTCCTGGGGCCCAACGGATCCGGGAAATCAACCACCATGAAGATGCTCCTGGGGCTGCTCCACCCGAGCGCGGGACAGATTTCCCTGCTCGGGGAGGACCCGTGGGGCGAGGCCCGGGCACGGCTCATGCCCCGGATCGGATCGATGATCGAGCACCCACCCGGATACGGTCATCTCACGGGGGCAGAGAACATGAGGCTCCTGGCCCGGCTGCTGAACCTGGAGACCACCCGGATTGACAGGGCACTCGAACTGGTGCGTCTGACCGACCACCGGGACCGGCTGCAACGAACCTATTCGCTGGGGATGAAACAGCGCCTCGGAATAGCGATGGCCCTGGCGCGGGAGCCAGAACTGCTGATCCTCGACGAACCCACCAACGGACTGGACCCTGCTGGCATCGAGGAGATCAGGGAACTGATGATCCACCTGGCCTCCGGAGGGGTCACGGTCATGATCTCCAGTCACCTCCTCGCCGAGATCGACAGGATGGCGGACGTGTTGGGTGTCCTTTCACAGGGGCGGCTGGTTTTCCAGGGAAGCAGGGAGGAACTGTTCGAACGGTCCATTCCGGATCTGCTCGTGGTGACACCGCAGGCCGATGCTGCAGCCAATCTGGTCAGGGGCTGCCGCCGGGAGAGGAACGGGATCAGGGTGCAGGGTTGCGGTCAGGAAGACGCCGCCCGATTGATCGTGCGACTGGTACAGGCGGGGATCCCCATTCATGAGGTTCGTCGCATCCAGCAGTCGCTGGAGGAGGTCTTCATGGACCTGACCGGTGGGGCGGAGGCCTTGTGATGGGCGGGATCCGTTTGGAGATGACGAAGATGCGGAGACTGCACGTGATGCCCCTGACGTTGGTTCTGTTGGCTGCCGCGATCCCGATCGTCGCTCTTTCCCTGTTTGCTCCGGGGGCTGTTTCCCGGCTCAACGATCCCCACGAGTTGCCCTGGGGTCAACCACTTCTCAATTTCGCATTCGCGAATGCTCTCATCCATCCCATTCTCGTGGCGGTGCTGGCATCCCGTCAGACCGACATCGAACACTCCTCGGGGGGCTGGTTCCTGAACGCCACCACGGGTAGAACCCCCGGGACGTTGTGCCGGATGAAGTTCTTCGCCCTCGTGGTGGTGGTGATCCCGGCGATCCTCGTGCAGACCGGGGTTGTTGTGGCGCTGGGGTTGGTGACCGGCATCCGTGTGCCCCTCGACGTCCCGATGTGGTCCTGGTACGTGGTGTCGCTGATTCTGGTCGACATGGTCCTCCTCGCCTTTCACATCTGGCTCTCCGCGATCCGTGGGAATCAGCTCGTTGGTGTCGGTACCGGACTGGTCGGCGGTTTCATCGCGCTCTACATGTTTCTCGTGCCGAGTGTTGCCCGTGTCATTCCTTGGGGCTACTACGCCGTGATCACCCCGGTGACGATGGCTGCCGGATCGGACGGGCTCGTTCCCGTCCTGCCGCCGTGGCCATGGCTGGCCGGTCTGGTCCTGTTCGGGGCGGCGGCTTTTGTCTGGTGCACGAAGCGACTCGACCGGGTTGAGAGGTGACGGTGATGTTTGCCGCCGAAGGAATGAAGCTCCGCCGCTCCATGGTGTGGTGGGTCGTGGCGCTTCTGCCATTGCTTGCGGTTGCCTCGGGCGGAGCCAACTACTGGCTCCAGACGACCAACGGAGCCCTGGAGACGGGCTGGAATGTCCTTACCGGGCAGATCACCCTGTTCTACGGGATGATGTTCTTCTCCACCGGGGTTGCGCTCCTGGGCGCCGCGGTGTGGCGTCCGGAGCATCGGAGCAGCTCGTGGAACCGCGTTCTGGCCACGGGACGATCGCCCGTTTCGCTGGTGCTGATGAAGTCCGTGGTGATCCTGCTGCTGGTGGTCCTCGTTCAACTGGCGTTCGTCGGGCTCAGTTGGGGGATCGGGCTGCTGCTGGGGCTCCGGGGCGCGCCGCCACCATCCTTCCTCGTTGCCGCGGCGCTCTGTGTTCCCGTGTCCGTGCCGCTGGTGCTGCTGCAATCGTTGATGTCGATGCTGATGAGATCCTTCGCCGTCCCCGTGGCCATCTGCCTGGCCGGATGCATGATCGGTTTCGCCAGCGCCGCCTCGGGAACCGGGACGGGACCGCTGGACCTCCTGATCCCGCAGGCCGTCATCACCCGGACCGTGCTCCTGGGATCCGCCGCCGTATCGACGAGCGGCGGACAGAGCCTGGATGAAGTGCTTCCGCTGGTCTGTTCGGCGACAGGTCTGACGGCCGTCATGGTCGTCGTGACGGTTCTGGTGGTGCGGCGCCGGCCCGTGGTCTCGCAGTAGGTGCTCGTTCACCGGTCATTCGGTGCCGTTGCGGCGCAACACCTCACTCAGGCGTTCGGCAGCGGCCATCACGGCCGGGGCGTGAAGCCGTCCCGGCTGCCGGGTCAGGCGTTCGATGGGACCGGAGACGCTGACGGCCGCGATGATCTTCCCGGAGGGGGAAAGTACCGGGGCCGAGACCGAGGCCACCCCCGGCTCGCGTTCGGCAACCGACTGCGCCCATCCGCGACGGCGAACCTGCTGCAACGACAACACCGTGAACGTGGCTTCCTTGAGCAGGCGCGGCAGGTTCTCGGGTTCCTCCCAGGCCAACAACACCTGCGCGGCAGAACCCGCGGTCATGGACAGCTGCGCCCCGAGGGGAACGGTGTCCCGCAGACCCGAAGGACGTTCCACAGCGGCGGAGCAGATCCGGAAATCACCTTGGCGGCGAAACAACTGGGCCGATTCGCCGGTGATGTCGCGCAGCCGGGTGAGGATGGGGCCCGCGGTGGTCAGCAAGGGATCCTCCGCAGCGGAGCTGGCCAGCTCCGCGAGGCGTGGTCCCAGAACGAAACGTCCCTGGAGGTCCCGGGTGACCAGGCGATGGTGTTCCAGGGCCACGGCCAGTCGGTGTGCCGTAGGTCGCGCCAAACCGGTGGCACCCACCAGGCCCGCGAGTGTCAGAGGGCTGTTTTCCAAGGCGGTCAGCACAGCCGCCGCCTTGTCGAGAACTCCAACTCCGCTTCCTTCGTCCATATTCCGAGATTATCGTTTCGGATGTTGGACATGCAAGATAGAGTGTCGCCATCTGGCAGGCCCTGTCCTGCGACCAATCGTAATGAGGAAGCGTGAAAATGGGGAAGACCCTCGCCGAGAAGGTTTGGGATGCGCACGTCGTGCGCGCTGTCGATGGTGAACCCGACCTTCTCTACATCGACCTGCACCTGGTGCACGAGGTCACGAGCCCGCAGGCCTTCGAGGGCCTGCGGATGAACGGCCGGGGGGTGCGCCGTCCGGATCTCACCCTGGCGACCGAGGATCACAACACCCCGACGCTGAACATCCTCGCACCCATCGCGGATCCCGTCTCCAGGACCCAGGTGGAGACACTGCGCAGGAATGCGGCCGAGTTCGGAATCCGCATCCACTCCCTGGGTGATCGCGACCAGGGCGTCGTTCACATCATCGGCCCGCAGCTCGGGGTGACCCAGCCCGGCATGACCATAGTCTGCGGCGACTCCCACACCTCGACCCACGGCGCCTTCGGGGCGCTGGCCTTCGGTATCGGCACATCGGAGGTGGAGCACGTGCTCGCCACCCAGACGCTGCCGCAGAAGAAACCGAGGATGATGGCCGTCAACATCAACGGCGACCTGCCACCCGGGGTCACCGCCAAGGACGTCGTCCTGGCGTTGATCGCCAAGGTCGGCACGGGTGGTGGCCAGGGTTACATCGTCGAGTACCGGGGAAGCACCATCGAGCAGCTGTCGATGGAGGGCCGCATGACGATCTGCAACATGTCCATCGAATGGGGCGCCAAGGCCGGCATGATCGCCCCGGACGAGACCACCCTCGCCTATCTGAAGGGCCGCCCCCACGCCCCCGAGGGGACCGACTGGGATGCCGCGGTCGAGTACTGGAGGACCCTGCGCTCCGACGCCGACGCCCATTTCGACGCGCAGGTGGACATCGACGCGACCCGGCTCACCCCCTTCGTCACGTGGGGCACCAACCCCGGGCACGGCGTGCCGCTCGGGGGGGTGGTGCCCGCCCCCGAGGACTTCGATTCCGAGGTGGAGCGGGCCACCGCGCGCCGGGCCCTCGAATACATGGACCTGGCCCCGGGCACCCCGATGCGGGAGATCGCGGTGGACACGGTGTTCCTCGGCTCCTGCACCAACGGCCGGATCGAGGACCTGAGGCTGGCGGCCTCCGTGCTCCGGGGACGCAGGATCGCCGAGGGCGTGCGGATGCTCGTCGTCCCGGGCTCGGCCCGGGTCCGAATCCAGGCGGAGCTCGAGGGTCTGGACAAGATCTTCCTCGCATCCGGGGCCGAGTGGCGGGCGGCGGGATGTTCGATGTGCCTCGGCATGAACCCCGACCAGCTCTCCCCGGGGGAGAGGTCGGCCTCCACGTCCAACCGCAACTTCGAGGGACGCCAGGGCAAGGGCGGACGCACCCACCTCGTCAGTCCCGCAGTCGCCGCCGCGACCGCCGTCACCGGACACCTCGCCGCTCCCGCCGACCTGATCGGAGTCTGAGACATGGACGCCTTCTCCACCCACACCGGGATCGCCGTTCCGCTGCGCCGCAGCAACGTCGACACCGACCAGATCATTCCCGCCGTCTACCTCAAGCGCATCACCCGAACCGGTTTCGAGGATGGGCTGTTCGCGGGCTGGCGCAGCGACCCCGATTTCGTGCTCAACCGTGAGCCCTTCACGGACGGGACCATCCTGGTGCCCGGACCCGACTTCGGGACCGGTTCGTCGCGGGAACACGCCGTCTGGGCGCTGCAGAACTACGGCTTCAAGGTGATCGTGGGA
Source organism: Propionibacteriaceae bacterium (assembly GCA_905372155.1). Lineage (GTDB taxonomy): Bacteria > Actinomycetota > Actinomycetes > Propionibacteriales > Propionibacteriaceae > Arachnia. Next base: position 37,302 of record CAJPNZ010000005.1, on the reverse strand, counting down.
ACCCGGTTCGGTGACATCTTCCGTTCCAACTCGGGCAAGGCAGGGTTGCTCGTGGCCCTCGTCACGGAGGAGGACCGGGACAGGCTCTGGGACGCCATCGAGGCCGCCCCCGAGGAGCCGGTGACGGTGGACCTGCCGGAGCAGACCATGACCCGCGGGGATCTCGTGATCGGGTTCGAGATCGACGAGTACACCAAGTACCGTCTGCTGAACGGCTTGGACGACATCTCCATGACCCTGCAGCACGACGACGAGATCGGGGCGTACGAGGCGACCCGCCCGGGGTTCAAACCGAAGACCCTGCCCGTGCGGACCGCGGACACCGTCTCCTGAGGACCGCCGCTCGGACGGGTGACGATCCCGACGGTATTCTCCTGCTCCGTGGAAGTCGAAAAACGTCCCTGGCAACGCTCTCTGCGTGAGGCGAACCAAGAAACGGCGCCCCGCGCCTACCGTTTCCTGGCGCGGCTGGTTCACCTGGTGATGGGTGGCTTGGTCCGGCGAACCTGGCGGGGGCAGGAGAACGTCCCGCCCGGCGGGGTACTGGTGGTATCCAATCACCTCTCGAACTTCGACGTCCCCACGACCGGCGAGTTCCTCGTCTGGTCCGGGCGCTGGCCCCGCTACCTGGGCAAGTCCGAGATCTGGAAGGTGCCGGTGGTCGGCTGGTTCGCGCGCGAGTGCCGTCAGATCCCCGTCATACGCCACTCCGAACGGGCCAAGGACTCGCTCGTGCACGCCCGCGAAGCCCTGGAAGCGGGGGAATGCGTCGCGATCTTCCCCGAGGGCACCATAACGGCCGATCCCGATGGCTGGCCCATGACCGGGCGCCCGGGTGCCGCCCGCCTGGCGCTCACGACCGGGGTGCCGGTGATCCCGGTATGCCAGGTCGGTACAGACGCCCTCCTGGGCCGGAAGAAGCTGGAACTTCACCGGCTGTTCTCCCTGCGCAGGCGCCCCGTGATGGTGCAGGCAGGGCCGCCCGTGGACCTCAGCGCCTTCCCGGTGGGGGAGGAGCCCGCGAAGGAGGACGTGGAACGGGCCAGCGTCGCGATCATGGACGCGATCACCGCGGTCGTCGCCGAACTCAGGGGCGGCCCCGCCCCCGAGGGGCGCTGGGACATGCGGGTAGGGACCCGCGTGCCCCAGCGGGGGTGAGTCTCAGGCGGGATCGTTCATCAGGGCGCGGGCCCGTTCCATCAGTTCGACGGTGGCGATGGTGGCCTCCAGCGGACGCAGCGGGGACTCGGTGAGCCCCGCTGTGATGCAGCGAGCCACCTCCATGGCCTCGTGGAAGAGGCCCTCGTGGTGGATGCGCGGCTCGTCCCAGGACAGCACCCGGCCATCCCGGAACCTCACCTCGACGGGCCCCGGGCGGTAGAACGGGCCGTCGAGCACCAGGGTCGCTTCGCTGCCCCCGATGACGGCGACGCTCGGGGTGTCGGTCAGCATCGAGGCGAACACACTCGCCTGGCGCCCCTCGCCGTCCCCCAGCAGGGCCATGAACTGCCCGACGGCGCCCGTCGCGTGCCGGGGACCGGCGGCCGCCACCACATCGACCCCGGGCAGGACCCAGTCGGCGAACATCAGCGGATAGATCCCGAGATCGTTCATGGCCCCGCCACCCTGGGCCGGGTCCATGGCGCGGCGGTGATCCACCAGGTACTCGCCCATGTCCACGGTGACGGCCTCGATCCTGCCCAGCAGATCCGCCGCGAGCACCTGCCGGACCACGTCGAAGCGAGGCAGGGCCAGCGACCACACCGCCTCCATGCAGAACAGGCCCTTGTCGCGGGCCAGCTCGACCAGTTCCCGCGTGGCCTCGACGGTGGGGGTCATGGGTTTCTCGACGAGCACGTTCCGCCCGGCCTCCAGGGCAAGCCGGGCGTGGGAGGCGTGATCCAGGTGGCCCGTAGCGACGTAGACGACGTCCACGTCCTGGGCCACGAGTTCCTCGTAGGAGCAACAGGCCATCTCGATGCCGTGTCCTTCGGCGAACTCGCGTGCCCGTTCCGGGGAGCGGGAGCCGACGGCGACAACGCGCTGGGAGGTGTTCCGGGTCACCGTGGTGACGAACTGGTCGGCGATCCATCCGGTTCCGATCACGCCCCAGCGAAGGGCGGGCACGGAGGCCGGGTCGGTGGTGCGGGGCTGGGGCAGGGAATCAATCATCTGCGGTCCGTTCCGGGCAGCAATGCCCAAATTGTCAGGACATATTCTCCAGCAATTCTATCCCCGGTGTGTTTCGGTGCCGTGGCGACCCCGGGAGGTGACGCCAGCGGGATCCGGCCACAGCGGCCGCCCGGCCGCGCAATTGTCCGCAGGCGTGCGCGTTCAAGGCGGTTCCCGTCGTTGACCGGGACATTCCGCCGTCGCGGCGCAGCCTTGATGCACCGCCCCGCCGGGCGGTCCCGGGGAATCCGCAGCAGCGGATAGCAACCCCTTCTTGGATCTGTGGATGCGGATTAAATCGCTAGAATCTTCCTGATGTCAAAGGAGATACCCAGGCGGCGAGTAGCGATGTTGCTGCTGTTACTGGTGGCGGCCAACCTGGCCACCATGGTCGGCGTGTTCACGCTGGGGCGTTTTCACACAGATCCCGCGATCCTGCTCGACTACCTGGGCTCCCGGCTGCTCGGCTACGAGTGGACCGGGAACCCGGAGGTCGCGCACGTGATCTGGAACATCCGCTTCCCACGCATGGTGGCGGCCCTGCTTGTGGGCGGCGCGCTCAGCGTCGCGGGGGCCGCCTACCAGAGCCTGTTCCGGAACCCGCTCGTCTCCCCCGACGTGCTGGGTGCATCGAGCGGGGCGGGTTTCGGGGCCGCGCTCGCGATCGTGCTGGGGCTGGGACCGACCGGACTCCAGGGGGTCGCCTTCCTCTTCGGGCTGCTGGCCGTCCTCGGGGCGTGGGGTGTGTCCCGGATGACCCGCAGGGACCAGGTGCTGGCCCTGGTTCTCGGGGGCATCATCGTCAGCGCCCTGTTCTCCGCGGGGGTGTCGATCCTGAAGTACCTGGCGGATCCGGACAGGGAACTGCCCGCCATCACCTTCTGGCTCATGGGAGGACTCAACGGAGTGCGTCACGCGGACCTGCCCGCCCTGTTCGCCCCCATCCTCACGTGCGCCATCGCGCTGTGGCTGCTCCGCTGGCAGCTCGATGCCGTGACCTTCGGGGAGGAAACCGCGAAATCCCTGGGGACGAACGTGACCTGGCTCAGGACTGGGGTGATCGTGTGCGCCACCATCCTGACCGCCGTCTCCGTCTCCATCTCGGGGGTGATCGGCTGGGTCGGACTCATCGTGCCGCACGTGACCCGGATGCTCTTCGGCCCCCAGCACCGGCTCCTGATCCCGGTTTCCTTCCTGCTGGGTTCCCTGTTCCTGATCGGGGTGGACACGATCAGCCGAACCCTGCTCGATGCGGAGATCCCGCTGGGGATCCTGACGGCCTTGCTCGGTGCGCCGTTCCTGGCGTGGCTGATGATGGGAAACAGGTCATGGTGAACGCGCTGATGGTTCGCGGTCTCACCCACCGCTATCCCGGGCGCGGAACCCCGGCCCTGGACGATCTCGGGTTCGACCTCCCGGAGAACCGGCTGGCGTTCGTGCTCGGCCCGAACGGGTCGGGGAAGTCAACCCTGTTCCGGATCCTGCTGAGGTTGTTGCGCGCGGACTCGGGCGAGGTCGAGATCGGCGGGCGTCGTCTGGAGAGCTACGGTCCGGCGGCCCTGGCCGGGGTGATCAGCTACATCCCGCAGTCCAGCGAGGTGCCCTTCAACTTCTCCGGACGACACACCGTGGTGCTGGGCCGGGTGACCCGGCGGGGTTTGCGGGCCAGCCCCCGGGAGGCCGACTGGAAGGCGGCCGATGAGGCACTCGAAGCGGTCGGGATGACGGGGCTCGGGGAACGCGGGATCCAGGAACTCAGCGGCGGCGAGCGGCAGCTGGTGCTGATCGCCCGCGCCCTCTGCCAGGGCGGGCGGTTGCTCGTGCTTGACGAGCCCACCTCCGCCCTCGACGCCGGCAACCAGATCCGGGTGTTGAGGCGGCTCCGCCGGCTCGTGGACCGCCAGGGCCTGACGGCGCTGCTCAGCTCCCACCAGCCCAACCACGCCTTCGAGTTCGCCGACGATGTCCTGCTCCTCAAGCAGGGGCGCAGTCCCGGGCTGAAACCCGTCGCCGACCTGACGGGGGAGGACCTCAGCCACCTCTACGACCTTCCCATGAAGGTGGTGGACTTGACGGACATGCTCGGGCTCCGCCTCTGCGTGACCCGGCCCGAGACCAGAGGAGACCAGTGAACAATCCGTGGCAGCTCTACGACGACCTCATCGACCTGATCCCGCCCGGGACAAAAGTGCGCGACGCCCGTATCGGCAACTGGGCCTGCGTCACCTCCGACGCCGGTACCGGGGTGGCGATGATCTACCGCGGCGGCCCCCGGGCCGGTTTCGCCGAACGCGACATGGTCGGCCGCGACCTCCGGGACGCCGCGTCCGCCGTGAAGTCCTGGGACCTGGAACTGGCCGCTCTCGGGGTGGCCGCCATCAACTCCTTCCTGACCACGGAGGAACGGGTCGGTGCCCACCCCACCCCGGGCGAGGACGAGAGATCCACCTTCGAACGTCACGCGGAAACCCGTCCGGATCTCAGGATCGCCACCATCGGTCATTTCGGTGACATCGAGAAATACGCCGAGGGCCGTGACCTCATCGTCCTGGAACGGTCGCCCTCGGGAAACGATCTCCCGGACCCTGCGGCCGAATACCTGCTGGCCGACCGCGAGCTCGTCTTCATCACCGGTTCCGCCCTCACCAACAAAACCCTGCCTCGGCTGTTCGAGCTGTGCAGCGGGGCCAGGGTGATCCTCGTCGGCCCGAGTGCGCCCTTCGCGCCCGAGGTGCTGCCCGCCTGCGTCGCCGAGATCGGGGGATCGTTGGTGATCGATCCCGGTCACGTCCGACGGGCCATCGGCCTCGGAGGCGGGATGGCTGAGGCCCGCCAAGGACTTCGCATGTTCAACCACATCATGAGGAACCCATGAAAACGCAGAGGAACCCATGAAAACGCAGTGGAAACCGTTGTTCGCGGGGCTGGTCGTCCTGGCCACGCTCCTGACAGGCTGCTCGTCGGTCCCCGCGCAGACGACCGGCTCCCAGACCCCCGCGGTCTCCGCATCAGGAGGCCCGCTCAGCTTCAAGGACATGGGCGGACGTGACACCGAGCTGGCGGCCCCGGCGAACCTGGCCTTCGGGGCGAGCCCTCCCGCCACCGTCATGATCTACACCTTCGGGGCGGACAAACTCGCCGGCTGGAACACCAAGGTGACCGAACAGGTCTCCCGGTACGTGACCCCGGAGGCCGCGGCGCTGCCGGTTCTCGGCAGGGCGAACGGCAAGGACGGCACGTTCAACGCCGAAACCCTGCTGGGTCACGGGGTCAACGTCATCCTCGACGCGGGTGAGGTCTCCACCGAGTACGCGAAGATCGACGACGATCTCGAGCAGCAGAGCGGGATCCAGGTGGTCCAGCTGTCGACGGAGTTCCAGAAACTGCCGGAGTCCTACCGGATGATGGGTCGCATCTTCGGCGACGATGCGCGAGGCGAGCAGCTGGCTGGTTACACCGAGAGGATCAACGCCGAACTCGCGCGGGGATCGGCGGCGATCACCGACGAGCAGCGCGTCTCCGTCTACTACGCAACGGGCGATGCGGGCCTGAGCACCGCGGGGGGCAAGAACATCCACGCCCAGGTGATCGACGTCATCGGTGCCAGGAACGTCTACGGAACGGCCGAGAAGGCCTCGGGCCGGGTCGACGTGAACGCCGAGCAGCTGCTCACCTGGGATCCCGACTGGATCATCGCCATGCCCGGGAAGGGCGGGACGGACCTGGCATCGAGTGACGCCTTCAAGCCCTTGCGGGCGGTTTCCCAGGGCAACGTGCTGATCTCCCCGCAGGCCCCCCTGGGCCTGGATGGACGACCCGCCCTCGGTGAACCAGGTGATCGGCGCTGTCTGGGCGGCGGAGACCATCTACCCGGACGTCTACAACTTCGACCTCCAGAGAAGGAGGTGAGGGAGTTCTACTCGCTCTTCTACCACCACGAGCTGACCGATTCCGAGCTGAACGAGATCCTCGCCGGAGCCGGCCACAGGAACTGATCCGTCCGGGCCATGCGGCAAGTAGGATGAATCGGCAATCGAGCTCAGGAGGCCCAGTGTCGGAACGAACCAAGATCGCCCTGGTTTTCGGTGGAAAATCGTCGGAGCACGGCATCTCCTGCTTGACGGCGGCCAGCGTGCTCGGAGCCATCGACCGGGAGCGGTTCGACGTCGTCGCCGTCGGCATCTCGAAGAGCGGCCGGTGGTCCCGGATGTCGTTGGAGGAGGTCGCGGACCTCCACATCACCGAGGACGCCACGCCGGAGGTTCCGGAACCGGAACACGACGCGGTCTGGCTGGTCGGTGAACACGGGGGCGAGATCGCGACCCGGGTCGGCGACCAGCTGGTGGACGTCCAGGACGTGGATGTCGTCTTCGCCCCGCTGCACGGCCCCTACGGCGAGGACGGCACCATCCAGGGGATGTTCGAGATGATGGGCATCCGCTACGTCGGGCCGGGGGTGCTGGCCTCCGCGGTGGGCATGGACAAACACTTCATGAAACTGGCCTTCGAGGCGGCGGGGCTCCCGGTCGGTCCCTACGTCGTCGCCTCGGAGCGCCGGTTGCGCCTCGAACGGGAGGCCGTGCTGGCCGAGGTGGCCGGGCTCGGGTTCCCGGTGTTCGTCAAACCCGCGAGGGGAGGCTCCTCCATCGGAATCACCCGGGTCACCGATCCGTCCGGGCTGGAGGCCGCCATAGCGGAGGCGCAGCGCCACGATCCCAAGGTGATCTTCGAGCAGGGATTCGTCGGAACCCGGGAGCTGGAGGTGGCGGTGCTGGGTGATCCCGGATCCCCCGAGGGATGCCGGGCCTCGGTGGTCGGCGAGATCCGGGTCCAGGACGGGGACGGTTTCTACGACTTCGCCACCAAGTACCTGGACGATGACGGGGCCGCCCTCGACGCCCCGGCCAGGACCACCCCAGAGCTGGCCGCCATGCTCCGAGAACTGGCCTGCCGGGCTTTCAACGCGCTCGACGCCGAGGGGCTCGTGCGCGCCGACTTCTTCGCCACCGAGGACCAGGCGTGGATCAACGAGGTGAACACCATGCCCGGATTCACCCGGATATCGATGTACCCGGCCCTGTGGCAGGCATCCGGGATTCCGTATCCCGAGCTGGTCACCAGGCTCATCGAACTCGCCCTCGAACGCCCGGTTGGGTTGCGTTGATGAGCGCCGAGTTCGAGATGATCGCCGAACTCACCGACGGCCTGGCATTCGGCCCCGACGTGCGGCTGGGCCCCGGCGACGACGCGGCGGTGCTGGTGCCGCGCGGCGACATCGTCATCACCACCGATGTGCTGATCGAGAACGTCCACTTCAAACGCTCCTGGTCGCCCGCCTTCCAGACCGGCAGGAAGGCGGTGGCGGTCAACGTCTCGGACGTCGAGGCCATGGGGGCCGAACCCAGCGCGGTGGTGATCGGGCTGGCCTTCCCGAGAAGCCTGGACCGGCGCTGGGTCAGCGACTTCCAGGAGGGTGTGGTCGAGGAGTGCGCCCGGGCCGGGATCAGCCTCGTGGGCGGCGACCTGTCGTCGTCGGCGCACATCGCACTCGGGGTGACCGCGCTCGGGAACCTGTCCGGGCGTCCCGCGATCACCCGGGCGGGCGCGAGGGTCGGTGACCAGGTCGCGGTGTGCGGCCGGCTCGGCTGCTCGGCGGGTGGCCTGCTGGTCCTGCAGCGGGGATTCGGTTCTCCCAAGGACCTGGTCCTGGAACAGCAGTGCCCAACTGTTCCCTACGGGCAGGGAAAAGTGGCCGCGGAGGCCGGCGCCACCGCGATGATCGATGTCTCCGACGGCCTGCTGCAGGACCTCGGGCACATCTGTGAGCTCTCCGGGGTGGGCATCGACGTGAGGACCGGGGCACTGAAGATACACGACAGCCTGGCGCGCCTCGCGGCCGCCACGGGCAAGGATCCGCTGGGCTTCGTTCTCGCCGGCGGCGAGGACCATGCCCTCGCGGCGACCTTCCCGGCGGAGGCGGAACTCCCACAGGGCTGGCTGCGAATCGGCACGGTGACCTCAGGTGCGGAGGTGATTGTGGACGGCATGCCGTGGACGGGTAGCGTCGGCTGGGATCACTTCGCATGAAAGGAAAACCAGTGAGAATCAGCGCCCGCAATCAGTTCAGGGGAACCGTCGTCTCCATCGAGCTGGGGGCCGTCAACGGCATCGTCCAGATCGAGGTCGCGCCTGGACTGGTCATCAGCTCCTCGATCACGAACGAGGCCATCCGGGACCTCGGCCTCGAGGTCGGCGGGGAAGCGGTCGCCGTGATCAAGGCATCCTCCGTGATGGTGGGCGTGCAGGACTGAGAAGTCCTTCCCGCCGATCCCTGGGAATCTGCGTGCCGGGCCCCGACCGGGCGGGTTATCGGAGTGGGTCTCGCATCTGATACGCCCTCTGGACTAGGTTGGAATCATGGCGACACGCGGCTCTTCCTCTGCCAGGAGTTCTTCCAGCAAGTCGGGTGCCGGGCAACGGACCAGGAAATCGAGCACCACATCCGGCGGTGGCTCGAAGAAATCCGGCACCCGCAAACCGGCCGCCAACTCATCCGGCACCCGAGGGGCCACGGGACCGAATCCCGTGGCGCAGTTCCTGGGGCGGATGCTCCGGGGACTCGCCCACGGGGTGGGCACGCTCGCCAGGAGCTTCGGGGGAGTGGAGAAGGACGTCGAGCCCGAACGACGCCGGGACGGCACGGGCCTGTTCATCCTGGTGCTCGCTCTCGTGTTCGCCTCACGAACCTGGTTCATGTTGCCGGGACCCGTGGGGGAGGCCATAGGAGCCATCACCTCGACCCTGTTCGGAATGACCGCCCCACTGGTGCCGGCGGTTCTGTTCTACGGCGCATGGCGAGTCCTGCGACAACCCAGGGTTGTGGACAGGGCATCTCGCACGGGGCTGGGCTGGTTCCTTCTCGCCATGGGTGGGCTCGGGCTCATCAACCTCTCCCGTGGGCTGCCCCGCCCGGACCAGATGGCCGAGTTGCAGCGCGCCGGCGGGGTGCTCGGTTTCCTGGCGAGTAGTTTCATAGCCGACCTGAGCTCGACGTGGGTCGCGGTTCCCGTGCTTCTCGTCGTCACCCTCCTGGGCGTCTTCTTCGTGATCGGCAAACCCCTGCGGGTGATTCTCGCCGGGATCCGGACGGCCTTCTCGTCGCTGGTGGAGCGCCCGGAGGAACCGCAGGAGAAGCTGAAACTCGGCGTCGACGTGCCCTATGACACCCCGCTGATAACGGAGGACGACGAACCCTCCCATGACGACTCGGTCTATGACTACGAGGCTGACGAGGACTACCCCCTCGAATCCGGGACGGGGCTGGACGACCCGACGCCGCAGGTCCATGCCCCGACGGTTCCCGGACCGGAGGAGAAACCCGACCTGCCCCCGCCGGTGCACACCCCCATGGCGGGGCGCGCCGAACAGCTGCAGCTCAGCGGCGACATCATGTACCAGCTCCCGGACGAGTCGCTGCTCGCACCCGGCACCCGTCCGAAGGCCCGGACGGAGGCCTCCGACCGGATCGTGCGGCAGCTCGCGGCCACCCTCGAGGAGTTCGCGATCGACGCCCGGGTCACCGGTTACACGCGCGGCCCCACCGTCACCCGCTACGAGGTCGAGCTCGGCAACGCCATCAAGGTCTCGAAGGTAACGGGACTGGCCGACAACATCGCCTACGCCGTCGGCAGCAACGAGATCCGTATCCTCACACCGATCCCCGGGAAATCCGCCATCGGTATCGAGATTCCGAACCTCGACAAGGAGGTGGTCAGCCTCGGGGACGTGCTGCGTTCCCCGAAGGCGCGATCCGACCACCACCCCCTCACCGTCGGGCTGGGAAAGGACGTCGAGGGCGGGTTCGTACTGGCCAACATGGCCAAGATGCCGCACCTACTGGTGGCGGGCGCCACCGGATCCGGCAAGTCCAGCTTCATCAACTCGCTGATCACCTCGATCATGATGCGCGCCACCCCGGAGGAGGTGCGGATGCTGCTGGTGGATCCCAAACGGGTGGAGCTCAACCACTACGAGGGCATTCCGCACCTGGTCACCCCCATCATCACGAACCCGAAGAAGGCCGCGGAGGCCCTGGCCTGGGTGGTCCGCGAGATGGACATGCGCTACGACGACCTGGCCGCCTTCGGGTTCCGGCACGTCGACGACTTCAACAAGGCCGTCAGGGCCGGGCAGGTCAAACTTCCCGAGGGGTCCCAACGAGTGCTGGCTCCCTACCCCTACCTGTTGGTCGTGGTGGACGAGCTCGCCGACCTGATGATGGTCGCCCCACGGGACGTGGAGGAGTCGGTGGTGCGGATCACACAGCTGGCCCGGGCCGCGGGGATTCACCTGGTCCTGGCAACGCAGCGACCCTCCACGGACGTCGTGACCGGGCTGATCAAGGCCAACGTGCCGTCACGCCTGGCTTTCGCCACCTCCTCCATGACCGATTCCCGGGTGATCCTCGACCAGCCGGGCGCGGAAAAGCTGGTCGGCAAGGGGGACGGGCTGTTCCTGCCCATGGGGGCCGGCAAACCGATTCGCGTTCAGGGCGCGTGGGTGAACGAATCCGAGATCCGAGAGATCGTCGCCCACATCTCGGGACAACTGCAACCCACCTACCGGGAGGACGTGACCACGGCGGCGGCCGAGAAGAAGGTCGTGGACGACATCGGCGACGATCTCGAGCTGGTGCTGGACGCGGCCCGTCTCGTGGTGGAGCTCCAGCTCGGCTCCACATCGATGCTGCAACGCAAGCTGCGCGTCGGTTTCGCCAAAGCGGGACGCCTGATGGACATCCTCGAATCCCGCGGGGTCGTCGGCCCCTCGGAGGGCTCCAAGGCGCGTGAGGTGCTCGTGAAACCTGACGATCTCGAAGACCTGCTCGCCTCCCTCGGGACCGGGTGAGTGATACTGGGAAGATCATGAACAAGGTCCACATCCAGACGCTGGGCTGCGCCCGCAACGACGTCGACTCGGAGGAACTCGCGGGCCGGCTGGCGGCGGGGGGATTCGTGCTGGTGAATGACCCGGCGGAGGCGGAGACCGTGGTGGTCAACACCTGCGGCTTCATCGAACAGGCCAAGAAGGACTCCGTCGACACCCTGCTGGCCGCCGCCGACCTCAAGGAATCCGGCACGACGAAGGCGGTCGTGGCGGTGGGATGCATGGCGGAACGCTACGGGGCGCAACTCGCGGGGGCTCTTCCCGAGACTGATGCGGTGCTCGGGTTCGACGACTACGCGGACATCGCCGATCGTCTCCGGTCGATCCTCGCCGGAGGCAGCCACGAGGCCCACGTTCCGAGGGACCGGCGCGAACTGCTGCCGCTCACACCAGTGGACCGTCCGCAGGCCGCCGGCCGGGTCGTGACACCGGGACACACCCCCCTGCCCGAGGGGCTGGCCCCGGCAACGGGGCCGCGCGTGATCCGTCGCCGCTTGGGATCGGGACCCGCAGCACCCTTGAAGATAGCCTCCGGATGCGACCGGCGCTGCGCCTTCTGCGCCATCCCCGCCTTCAGGGGCGCCTACCTCTCGCGCCCCGTCGCCGACATCATCGCCGAGGCGCGCTGGCTCGTGGAGCAGGGAGTCAAGGAGGTGCTGCTGGTCTCCGAGAACACCTCCAGTTACGGCAAGGATCTCCCCGGCGTGAACCTGGAGACCCTGCTGCCCCAGCTGTCCCGGGTGGATGGGCTGGAATGGATCCGGGTCTCCTACCTGCAACCCGCCGAGATCCGGCCCGGAATGCTGGAGGTCATGTTCGACACCGAAAAGGTGGTGCCCTATTTCGACCTTTCCTTCCAGCACGCAGCGCCCGGGGTGCTCCGGCGGATGCGGCGTTTCGGTGACCCGGATTCCTTCCTCGGACTGATCGAACGGATCAGGGCGGCCGAACCAGAGGCCGGCATTCGCAGCAACGTGATCGCCGGGTTCCCGGGGGAGACCGAGTCGGACGTTGAGACCCTCCGGGAGTTCATCATCGACGCCAATCTGGATTTTCTCGGGGTGTTCGGCTATTCCGACGAGGATGGCACGGAGGGAGAGGGCCTGAACGCCCACCTGGACCAGGCGGAAGTGGAGGCGCGGCGGGAGATGTTGACAGATGTCGCCAACCTGGTGTGTGAGTCCCGCTCCGCGGAGAGGGTGGGGGAGCGGACCGTGGTTCTGGTCGAGGAAACCGACGCCGACGGGGCATCGGGGCGCGCACCGCATCAGGGCCCCGAGACCGATGGGGTGGTGGAGCTTCCCGGGGCCGATGCCCGGATCGGGCAGTTCATTGAAGTTGAGTTCATCGACGCCACAGGAATCGACATGGTGGGAGAACCCCGATGACCGAACCACGGTCCAGCAATCTGAACGTTCCCAACGTGCTCACGGTGCTCCGCATCATCATGGTGCCGTTGTTCGTCGTGGTTCTGTTCTGGCAACCGGCGAACCAGGGGTGGCGATTCATCGCAACTGGAATCTTCGTGGCCGCGATGCTGACCGACCTGGCGGACGGCTACATCGCCAGGCGCTACAACCTGATCACGGATTTCGGAAAGCTCTGGGACCCGATAGCCGACAAGGCCCTGACGGGCGCGGCTTTCATCTCCCTGAGCCTGCTGGGCGAGCTTCCCTGGTATTTCACGGTGCTGATCCTGCTCCGTGAGTGGGGGATCACGTGGCTGCGGGCGGCCATCGCCAAGTACGGGATCATGGCGGCCAATCGCGGCGGCAAGCTGAAGACCGTCACCCAGTCGCTGGCCCTGATCGTTTTTCTCGCGTGGCTGCCGGGACTGCCGGGAGCGGTGCAGTTCCTGGCCTGGGTGCTGATGTGGGCGGCTCTGATTCTGACGCTGGTGACCGGCGCCGACTACATCCGCGAGGCCATCCGGATCCGCGCCCGCGGGAAGCAGCCACGGCGCTCCGCCGAATGATCGTGGGAGAGATCAGCTGCCGGTAGCAGCCCTCGGGTCGGCGGGAACCGGGACGATCACCACCTCGACCCCCAGGTCCCGGATGTGGGCCAGTTCCTCCTCCGGGGCGTTGGAATCGGTGACGAGGATGTCGATCTCGCTCAGATCCGCCATCTTCGCCAGGGTGACGTGACCGATCTTGGAGGCATCGGCAACGGCGATCACCCGTTGCGCCCGTTCGATCATTGTGTGGTTGGTGCGCGCCTCGATGTCGTCATGAGTGGTCAGCCCTCCGGACGAACTGAGCCCGTCGGCCCCCACCAGGGCGGTGCCGACGTTCACGAGCCGGAGCGTCGCCTCGGCCAGGGAACCCACGAGTTCCAAGGAGTTGGAACGCAGCACCCCACCGGCGATGAGGACGCGGCCCTGCCCCTGCTCGGCTGCCTCCAAACCGATGCTCAGCGAGTTGGTGATGATCGTCAGATCTGTTCGATGGTGCAGGGCCCGGAGCACCTCGGCAGCCGTGGTTCCGCCGCTGAGGCCGATGGCGTGCTTGCCCTCGGGGACCAGCTTGGCCGCTGCCGCCGCAATGCGGGACTTGGCGGCCTGATTGCGTCCGTCCCGCAGCCGTACCGGAAGTTCACGACTGCCCTGGACCGGGCGGGCACCACCGTGGGTGCGATCCAGTAGCCCTTGGGAGGCGAGCACAGCCACATCACGCCGGATGGTGGCTTCGGAGGTTCCCAGCTCGGTGGCGAGGCTGGACAACGACATCTGCCCATTCTCTTGTAGCAACGCGAGCATCGCGAGCATTCGATCGGAGCGCTTGTGGGAATGCGTACCCGCAGCGTTCATGTCGACTCCTTCGTGCGCTTTCTGACCATTTGGTGATCGTGTTCGTGGGTCAGTGTAACGAGAAAGTTCCCCGGTTTGCTGTAGGCCACTTGGGATAAGAGGTTTCTCGATTGGTGGGTGGTCGGATTTCATATCCTGTGGAGGTGTTTCGTGAACAGGAGGCCGCTGTGCGTGATGTTAAAATACGCAGCGGTTCACGATGGGGCATTTAACCACACCCTGAAACGAGGGCTGCGGATGGGGTGGTGTGCGTGGGCCGGAAGTTGCAGGCTGCGTAGGGTTGCCCACATGCGCGAAGTGGAATTGTGGTCGAGGCTCAGAGCCACGCTTGGTGGAGAGTATGCCGGGAGCTGGGCATCGACGGTTGTCCTGCAGGAACTCGAGAGCCGCACCGTGGACGAGGCCTTGGCCGCCGGGGTTCCGTGCAAGGAGATCTGGAGGGCCGTGTGGGTTGCACTTGAGCTGCCGGCAACGATGCGCTGAAAACAGCAGGGTGCGCTGGTGAACGCGTGTCGCAAAGCCTGCCGAGCCGACCCGCGGTCGGCTTGCTCCGAAGCGGGGCGCGTCCTCCGGAGAATGTGTGGTCGGGCTGGCGTGTCGGGGTTCGAGAGCGGTGGCAAACCGCACCGCTGGCTGACGTTCACGTGTCTGCAGGGAGCAGGTAGTCAGTGGGGCATCCTGTCCTTGGGTCTTGCGGCGTGCCGGTGTGGCACGTCGCAATGCAATCGAACACATGTTCGGCTAGACTGTGCGTGTCTTCAGGTTTTCCACAGCCTGGAGGTGAGTCGGATTTTTGTCACCCCCGATTCCTACAGTGAGGGTGAAGGTTGAGTTGGGCCTGAAGGAACGGCTCAGGGAATCGAAAGGAATTACACCATGGCTGTTGCGGATCGCGCCAAGGCGCTCGAAGCCGCCCTCGCCCAGATCGAGAAGGTGCACGGGAAGGGATCGGTGATGCGTCTGGGGGAGGACACCCGGTTGCCCATCGACGTCATCCCCACCGGAAGCGTCGCCTTGGACGTGGCCCTGGGGATCGGAGGTCTGCCGCGGGGCCGGATCATCGAGATCTATGGCCCAGAGTCATCGGGAAAAACCACTGTTGCTCTCCACGCCATCGCGAATGCGCAGGCCGAGGGCGGGATCTGTGCCTTCATCGACGCGGAACATGCACTGGATCCCGATTATGCGGGAAAGCTCGGCGTCAACACCGATGAGCTCCTGGTCTCCCAGCCGGACAACGGAGAGCAGGCCCTCGAGATCGCAGATACCTTGGTTCGATCTGGGGCCTTGTCGCTCATCGTCATCGACTCGGTGGCCGCGCTGACTCCGCGCGCTGAAATTGAGGGTGAGATGGGGGATTCGCATGTCGGCCTTCAGGCACGTTTGATGAGCCAGGCCCTCAGGAAGATGACCGGAGCCCTGAAATCTGCCAACACCACTGCTATTTTCATCAACCAGCTGCGCGAGAAGATCGGCGTGATGTTCGGTTCTCCCGAGACCACCACGGGCGGTCGTGCGCTCAAGTTCTACTCCTCTGTGCGCCTCGACGTCAGGAGGATCGAAACGCTGAAGGACGGCTCAGAGATGGTCGGTAACCGGACCCGGGTGAAGGTGGTCAAGAACAAGGTCGCCCCACCTTTCAAACAGGCCGAATTCGACATCATCTACGGAGAGGGGATCTCCCGGGAGGGGAGCCTGATCGACATGGGTGTCACCAACGGAATCATCCGCAAGGCGGGTGCCTGGTTCACATATGAAGCCGACCAACTGGGACAGGGCAAGGAGAATGCCCGGAACTTCTTGAAGAACAATCCGAAAATCGCGGAGGAGATCGATCGCCGGATCCGGGCCGCCCTTGGTGTGGCGGAGGAGAGCCCGGACGGCATGATCAACCCCGAGACGGGTGAGGTCAAGGTTGAGCCCTGAAGCCAGCCGTGCGGAACAGATCGAGTTCGCCAGACGAATTGCGCTCAAACTTTTGGATGTCAGGAGCCGCTCGGAGGCAGAGCTCCGGGACCGGCTGGCTGCTCGAGGTGTGCCGGGGGATGTTTCCGAGGAACTGATCGAGCGTTTCCGTGAGGTCGGGCTGCTGGATGATGCCGTTTTCGCGGATGCGCTCACACAGACCCGGCTCCAGGTGGACAGGCACGGCCTCACCCGGATCCGGGCAGAGCTGCGACGCCGAGGCGTGGATGAGGATGTGGTTGCCGAGGCGCTTTCCCAGGTGGGGCAGGAGGAGGAAATGGAGGCGGCACGCGCCTTCGCGCAACGACGTGTTCGAGCCTTGGCCGGGCTGGAACCCCAGACGGCCCGCCGACGCCTGGTCGGGGCCCTCGGACGCAGGGGATTCAAGGGGTCCGTGGTCTCGCTCGTCGCGGATGAGGTGCTCGGAGAAATGGACCCCGACACGAGAGATATGCCCTTGTGAACTAACCTTGGCGGTCGTAAGGTCATTGACTCACGGTTCGAGACATCTTGGTTGGTCCCATGGGCCCGTGCGCAGCCCGGCATGACGTGGTCACGTTTGCCGTTCAGCAGTTCGGGGTGCCCTGAACCTCCAGGTCACTTCGTCAGGTGCAAAGGGGTAGCCATGGAATGGCTGGGCTGGATCATTGCCGGACTGCTGGGCGTCATTTTGGGGATTCTCGCATGGCGACAGAGGCGGGTTGCTCTTTCGTTCATTCAGGAGCGAGCTCGCATCGAGCGTCGGAGCCGCTCAGACGCCGCGTCAATTCGCAAACAGGCGATCGAGGCGGCTGAGCAGCTCAGAGCGGATGCAGCACGCACGCTTGAGCAGGCGAAGGAGTGGGTTCAGGAAGCGGGGGCGGACATCGACAGGCGTCGTGAAGAACTGGACGCGTCAATAGCAACGCAAAGGGCCGAGCTTCGCGAACAACGCAGCGCGCAGGAGCGACAGGAAGAGCGTCTCAACGAGAAGGAGGATCGGCTCGCGGCAGAAGCTGAGGGACTTGCCACGCGCTCAGAACTCCTCGAGCGGCAGCGTGCGGACCTCAGGAAACAACGTGATGAACTCGCAGCGGAGCAGAAACGAGCGACGACAGAGCTCGAACGAGTGGCCGGGCTGACGGCGAGCGCCGCTCAGGCGGAGCTCATGGCCGACGTCGAACGACAGGCCCGCTTGGCAGCGGCCACTCTGGCGCGCGACATCGAGGAAACAGCGAAGAAAGAAGCCGACCAGCGGGCTCGGGCGATAGTCGTGACCGCTATCCAGCGATGCGCTGCTGAACAGACGAGTGAATCCGTGGTCTCCAGTGTCGATCTCCCCAGCGATGAGATGAAAGGGCGAGTCATCGGGCGTGAGGGCCGTAACATCAGGGCTTTCGAACAGATCACCGGTGTCAACGTGCTGGTGGATGACACCCCGGAAACGGTGTTGCTCAGCTGCTTCGACCCGGTGAGGCGTGAAGCTGCACGATTGACCCTCATGGATCTGGTTGCTGACGGGCGCATCCACCCGGCACGCATCGAGGAGGTGCACGCCCGTAGCATCCGGGTCCTGGACGAGCGCATCAGGGCTGCGGGTAACGAGGCCCTACTGGAGGTGGGGATCGCCGATCTCCATCCGGAGCTGTTGCCTGTGATCGGGTCTCTTGCCTACCGCACCAGCTTCGGGCAGAACGTTCTCGCCCACCTGGTCGAGTGTGCCCACCTGGCCGGGGTCATGGCGGCTGAACTGGGGCTCGACGTGGCACAGTGCAAGCGAGCGGCGTTTCTGCACGACATCGGCAAGGCCCTCACCCACGAGTCCGAAGGGCCTCATGCGATCATCGGAGCCGACCTGCTGCGTCGTCACGGTGAAAATCCCGACATTGTTCACGCCGTCGAGGCGCACCACAACGAGGTTGAGCCCCGTACCGTCGAGGCCATCCTCACCCAGGCGGCAGACGCCATCTCCGGTTCCCGCCCGGGAGCGAGGCGTGAGTCGCTGGAGGCCTACGTGGAGCGGATGCAACATCTCGAATCCATCGCCATGGCCCATGAGGGAGTGACCCGCGCCTACGCGATGCAGGCGGGAAGGGAGGTTCGGATCATGGTGGCCCCCGAGGTCGTGGACGACGTGATGAGCCGGGTGCTGGCGCGTGAGATCGCGGCCGAGGTGGAGGCGAATCTCACCTATCCGGGACAGATCCGTATCACGGTGGTGCGTGAATCACGAGCCACGGAGTTGGCTCATTGATCGTGCCCGTGTGCGCGCACACCCCAGACGGCGTTCGCTGAATCGCCCGGACGCAACATGATTCGGTCCCTGTACGTCGGCCCCTCGTTGAAGACGTCAGGACCGCAGGTCATCGGCTCCACCGCCACGCTGTCGCGGTGCGGCGCGGTGAACACCTGCACCCACTGGGTGGTCGCCTCGCCCCACACCTCGATCGTGCGGCCGTCTCCGCTCAGGGTGACGGCCCAGTCCCTGGTCAGGGGATCGGTGAAGGCGGTGTCCAGGACCGTCTCCCCTATGGTGCGAGGCTGGAGGAAATCGTGTTCGGGGGTTACGGGACCGAGTCGGATGGGAAGCCGTCTGTCAGGATCGACCGCCAGTTCCGCGTCGAACGGCACGGTCAATTTCACGTTCGAGATGTCGTCGAAGCGGAAGTAGGGATGGGCACCGTAGCCCCAGGGAATGGGTGAGGTTCCGATGTTCGTGGCGGTGACCTCCACCCTGAGGCCTCCTGCATCCAGCTGGTGCAGGATCTCCACCGCGAGGATCCCGGGCCAGCCACGCCGGGGCCAGAGAACGCACCGCTGACGGACAGAGGTCCCGAGATGGGCCAGGCACTCCCAGGCCAGGCCCACGTTCAGGCCATGATTCGCGTTGTTCCGGGCGGGTTCGTTGATGGGCAGCTGGAACTCTTGGCCGCCCAGGTGGTAGCGCCCGTCACGGAGCCGGTTGGGCCAGGGAAGCAGATGCGCTCCCTCCCAGCCCTTCGGGGCCTGGTCGGGCCCGTGTGTTGCAAGAAGCTCTGTGCCGTCAAAGGTGAAGCTGCGCAGCCTGGCGCCCACTTCGGTGATCACGGCGCTGTAACTCCCGGTGTTGATCTCATATTGCTCGCCTGTTGGGAAGACCATGAATCAACACTAGAGGCTGTGTCAACAAGCAGGATGGCCGGCGGCGTCGAGGAATTGATCAGCGTGCGCGGGAGAAGCGCCTTGGGAATGATACTGAAGCACGGCCGGCGGGTCCTCCGAGATGATGCTGTTCAGCGTTGCGCGCCACTAGAGTTGGGCCACCATGAGTTCACGCACTTACCACGTCATCACCTACGGCTGCCAGATGAACGTCCACGACTCCGAGCGGATCGCGGGGCTGTTGGAGGAAGCCGGCTTGATGCGTGCCCCGGAGCCCGCTGAACCTGTTCTCGGAGCAGGAGCGGATGTGGTGGTCTTCAACACCTGTGCAGTGCGTGAGAATGCCGACAACCGTCTTTACGGCAATCTCGGGCACATGGCGGCAATCAAGGCACGCCATCCCGGGATGCAGATCGCGGTGGGTGGTTGTATGGCCCAGAAGGATCGGGAGGTGATACTGCGCAAGGCACCATGGGTGGATGTTGTTTTCGGCACCCACAACGTGGGTAGTCTTCCCGCGCTGCTCGAGAGGGCCCGTGTTGAGGAAGCCGCCCAGGTGGAGGTGGTCGAGGCTCTTCAGACCTTCCCGAGCAACCTGCCGAGCCGCCGCGAATCGCCTTACTCAGCCTGGGTGTCGGTGAGTGTCGGATGCAACAACACCTGCACCTTCTGCATCGTTCCGCAGCTCCGCGGAAAGGAGACCGACCGGCGACCGGGAGACATTCTCACCGAAGTGCGGATGCTGGTTGATCAAGGTGTGCAGGAGATCACCCTTCTGGGGCAGAACGTGAACGCCTACGGGGTGGAGTTCGGGGACCGACAGGCCTTCGCGAAGCTGCTACGCGCATGCGGTCAGGTTGAAGGCCTGGAACGGGTGCGGTTCACGTCCCCCCACCCCAAGGATTTCACCGACGACGTGATCGTCGCCATGGCCGAGACCCCCAACGTCATGCCGCAGCTTCACATGCCCCTGCAGTCCGGCTCGGACGCAGTTCTGAAGGCGATGCGGCGCTCATACCGCAGGAAACGGTTCCTCGGGATTCTGGAACGCGTCCGGGAGGCCATGCCGCATGCGGCGATAACCACGGACATCATCGTCGGTTTTCCGGGGGAGACCGACGAGGACTTCGAGGCCACGATGGATGTGGTGCGCGAGGCGCGTTTCTCCGCCGCATACACCTTCCAGTACTCGAAACGACCGGGAACCCCGGCGGCCGAAATGAAGAATCAGGTGGCTCATGAGACGGTCCGGGAACGCTACGAGCGGCTGGTCGAGCTGGTGGGAAGGATCGCATGGGAGGAGAACCGTCGCTTCGAGGGCCAGGAAGTAGAGGTCATGTTCGCTCTGGGGGAGGGGCGGAAGGACTCCGCAACCAACCGCATGAGTGGACGGGCCCGCGACAACAGGCTGGTGCACGTGGCCGTTGGTGAGGAGCCGTCGGATCGGCCCAGGCCGGGGGACATCGCCTACGCGACCATCACCCACGCCGCGCCGCACCACCTGAATTCGGATGCCCCCCTCAGGGGACTGCGGCGGACCAGGGGCGGCGATGCGTGGGAGGCGGTCAACACGGACGTGCCCGAGCCCAAAGGGGTTCCCCTGGGCATGCCGAGCCTGCGGCGCCCCTGAGAAGAGAACAACCCCCGGCCCGGGACCGGAGGTTGCCGAGGTGAGGTGTCAAGGACCGCCTTGGTGGGGAACGCCGTGGTGGTGCGACGAGGACCGCGCCGGGGCGACCGAGATCAGCGGTACCCACCCGCGAAACCTTCTACTCGCCCTCCTTCTTGCTGGCCAGGTCGTCAACCTTGTCCTTGACGAAATCGGCTGCCTGGTTGATCTGCTCGCTGTGTTTGCCACCGGTTTTCTCGTCGATGAACTCGGCGCCCTTCTCGATCGCCTGATCGATGGTTTCCCCGTGTTGGGCCACCTGCTCACCGATGTTGTCGAAGATTCCCATGTCATTGCCTCCTGGTCCGGGTGCCTGGCGCACCGTAGAGATCCATCATGCCTGTTCCGGCGAAGTTCCGCACCGGAGCTGGCAGGATGGTAGCCATGTATCCGCCCCTGATAGTGCTCGTCGGACCGACAGCGACGGGCAAATCGGCGCTCGCGGTATCGCTCGCCCATGAACTCATGAAGCGTGGGATGGCCGCCGAGGTGGTCAACGCGGACTCGATGCTGGTCTACAGGGGCATGGACATCGGAACCGCGAAACCCTCCGAGACTGAACGAGGCGAGGTTCCGCATCACCTGATCGACATCCTGGAGGTCACCGAGACCGCATCTGTTGCTGAATTCCAGGCCCGCGCCCGGGCCGTGATCGCGGATCTGCGGGGCCGTGGAACCGTTCCGATCCTGGTCGGTGGTTCCGCTCTCTACACGCGGGCCATCACCGATGCCTTCAACTTCCCGGGTTCCGACGCGGTTCTCAGGGCAGGCCTGGAAACCGAACTGGAGCGCGTCGGGGTGGAGGAACTCTATGCCCGCCTGACCGTTCTGGCGCCGGAGTCCGCGGCCCGCATCGAACCCGGAAACGGCAGGCGCATCGTGAGGGCGCTGGAGATCCGTGCATTGACGGGGGGACATCAGGCGGTGCTCCCCGAGTGGACCTACGAACTCGATGGGGTTCACCAGTTCGGGCTGGAACTGGGTCGGGCCGAGCTGGACAGTCGCATCGAGGCTCGGGTGGAGGAGATGTGGCGCCGAGGCATCGTGGCCGAGGTCGAGAACCTGATTCCTCGTGGCCTACGGGAAGGGCGGACGGCCTCCCGCGCGATCGGCTACCGGCAGGTTCTCGCCTTCCTCGACGGGCGGTGCAGCGAGGAGGATGCGAAGGAGGATGTGAAGCGGGCGACCCGGAGGTTTTTCCGCAAGCAGCTGGGCTGGTACCGGCGGGATCCCAGGATTGTGTGGCTGCCCGCGGGGGATTCGAGCAACCCCACCCGGATCATGGAAATCTCCGGGACGTAGAATTGTTGAATCGGGCTGGAAGGGATAGGTGGGCACTTTGTTCCGGTACACGTTCGCCAAGGGGCATGCCACTGGCAACGACTTCATCATCATTGACGATCCACACGGGATGCAGGATCTGAGCGCCGAAGCGGTCGCTGCGCTCTGCGACCGCCACACGGGTGTCGGAGGGGATGGGCTGTTACGGGTGGTGCGGGCCGGGCAGGTGGCCGGGCACGGATTCGATCCGGAGCTGTGGTTCATGGACTACCGCAACGCCGACGGATCGGTCGCCGAGATGTGCGGCAACGGTCTGCGGTTGTTCTCCCGTTATCTCCTGAACGATCAGCTGGTTCAGAGCGGGGAGTTCACCGTCGCGACCCGGGCTGGACTCAAACAGGTTCGGGTCGCTCGGGGGGGATTGATAGCAACGAACCTGGGTGTGGTCGGTCTGGGAAAGGAACCCGTCACCATCACCCACGAGGGACAGACATTCACGGGACGGCCTGCCGATGTCGGCAATCCACACGCCGTCGTGTTCACGGACCGTGATGTGCTTGGGCAACTGGATCTTTCCCGGGCCCCGGCCTGTGAGCCCGCCGATGTCTTCCCCGCGGGGGTGAACGTCGAGTTCGTTCACGAGGTCATGCCCGGGGAGCTGCTCATGCGCGTCTATGAGCGTGGCTGCGGGGAAACCCTGAGCTGCGGCACCGGGGTGGTCGCCTCCGCGGCCTCCTACCGTGACCGCAGCGGATTCGACGGCCCGATCCAGGTGCGTGTTCGTGGTGGGGATCTGACCGTGACCTTCGAGGGGGATGATGCTTGGTTGACGGGGCCGGCCGTGATCGTGGCGCGTGGCGAGTACTGGAGCTGAGAATTGTCGTCGGGGCCTGAAAGAATGGTCCGACGATGAACACATCCTTTGAGACACAGCCGAACCACGATGGTGATCAGGTCGAGCTTGCCGAGCGGCACTCGCTCAGGCGGGTCATCGGCATGCGCACCGAATTGGAGGACATCTCCGAGGTTGAGTACCGCCAGTTGCGGCTGGAACGGGTGGTGTTGGTGTCCGTGTGGACCTCCGGGACCCAGGAGGACGCCGACAACGCGATGGCCGAGTTGAAACTGCTGGCCGAAACCGCTGGCTCCGAGGTTCTGGAGGCCTTGGTGCAGCGGAGGAGCCAACCGGATCCCGCGACCTACATCGGACGCGGCAAGGTTGAGGAAGTGGCCGATGTGGTTCGCATCACTGGCGCCGACACCGTCGTCTGCGACGGGGAACTGCAACCGGCGCAGCTGCGAAACCTGGAGGACCTCATCAAGGTTAAGGTGGTGGACCGGACCGCGCTGATCCTGGACATCTTCGCATCCCATGCGAAATCCGCGGAGGGCAAGGCCCAGGTGGAACTGGCCCAGTTGCAGTACCTGAAACAGCGTCTTCGTGGCTGGGGCGGAAACCTGTCCCGGCAGGCCGGCGGCCGCGCCGCAGGCGGCGCGGGCATCGGCGGCCGTGGGCCTGGCGAAACGAAACTCGAAACGGATCGGCGCCGCATCCACCACCGGATCGCGCAGCTTCGCCGTAGGCTCCGCGAGATGGACGTCACCCGGGAGGGCAAACGCGCCGAGCGCCGCAGGAACCGGGTGCCCAGCGTGGCGATCGTCGGCTACACCAACGCGGGCAAGTCCTCTCTGCTGAACCGGTTGACGGGCGCGGGTGTACTCGTGGAGGACGCGCTGTTCGCCACCCTGGATCCCACCACCCGCCGCACCGAAACCCGGGACGGGAGGGTGTTCACGCTGACCGACACCGTGGGATTCGTCCGGCACCTTCCCCACGACCTGGTGGAGGCATTCCGTTCCACCCTGGAGGAATCCACCACCGCTGACCTCCTTCTTCACGTGGTCGACGCCTCGGACCCGGACCCCGAGGGGCAGGTCGCGGCGGTGCGCCAGGTGCTCGCCGAGATCGGCGCCAGCGATGTGCCGGAGCTGCTGGTCTGCAACAAGGCGGATCGTGCCGATGAGACCACACTGCTGGCCCTGCGGGCCGGGCATCCCGGCTGCGTGGTGGTCTCCGCCCGCACGGGACACGGTCTGGAGGAATTGGCTGACGCGGTGGAGGCCCGCCTGCCGAGCCCGGAGGTGTGGGTCGAGACGCTCATTCCGTACAGTCGTGGTGACCTCATGGACCGCATCCACCGGACGGGAACCATTGAGACGCTGGAGCACACCGGCGAGGGCACCAGGGTGCGTGCGCGCGTCCATCCCGGCCTGGCGGAGGAGCTGGGCGAATACGGTGTCTGACCTCGCGGAACGGATCCTGGAACGGGCGGTCTCCGGGATCGGTGGGGGCGAAAGACCCGGCCAGGCGGCGATGGTGGCGGCCGTCGCGGAGTCCTTGGAGGGTGGCACCCACCTGCTGGTTCAGGCGGGAACCGGAACCGGCAAGTCCCTCGGCTACCTGGCACCGGCGCTGGCGCGGATCGTGGAGCACGACGAGATCATCGTGGTCGCGACGGCCACCCTGGCTCTCCAGGCCCAGCTCGCAGGCTCCGACATTCCCGCTGCCCTGGACGCTGCCGAGCATGTGACGGGAAAACGGCCCCGGGCCTGCGTGCTGAAGGGACGCAACAACTACGCCTGCCTGTTTCGCGCCCGCGACAAGGTGACGGACGGCGGTCAGGGAACTCTCCTGGGGGCGGCCGAACTGAGCGAGTCCCGCAGCTCCGGGTCCCCCTCGAAGCTCGGGGTTGAGGTGTTGGCGCTGCGTGAATGGGTGGAGGAGCAGCTCCTCGCGGGCGGCGCCGGGGATCGTGATGACGCCCCGACCCACACTGCCGCGGCCTGGCAGCAGGTTTCGATTCCTACCCGGGAATGCCCGGGCATCTCCCGATGTCCCTTCGGGGCGGAGTGTTTCGTTGAGAGGTCACGGGAGTCGGCTCGCGAAGCGGACCTGATCGTCACCAACCATGCCCTGGTGGCGATCAACGCCATGCACGGCGGCACGGCGCTTCCAGAGCACGATGCGTTGATCATCGACGAGGCCCACGAACTGACGGGCCGCCTCACCACGGCCGCTACCGGGGATCTGGGAGCGGGAGCTGCGGAACGGGTGGTGAGACGTTGCCTGGCCTGGCTGGGGGATGATCTGGGCGGTGACCTGCTGGATGCGGTCGAAGAACTGCGCGATGCCCTGGCCGACAGCCCCTTGGAGCGCATCACCGGGGCCGATGCGCTGTTGCCGGTGGCCTGCGCCGGACTTCGCGACGTCTCGCGCCGGGCGATCAGCGAATTGGGGAAGGACAGGGACAACCCCGAACGTTCCCAAGCCGCCGGGGCCCTGGGCGAAGTCTTCGACATCTCCGAACGAATAGCGCGGCTGGTAGATCAGGACGTGGTGTGGGTGAGACGTTCGGAGCAGGTGGGGGAGATGGCCCACGTCGCCCCGTTATCGGTGGCGGGGCTGCTGCGGGAACAGGTTTTCGGGCGAGCAACCACCGTGCTCACCTCCGCAACCCTCACGCTGGGGGGTGAATTCCGGGCCTTCGCCACCAGCATCGGGCTGAATCCCGCCGACGAACTGAGCGGTGGCACGGAAGGAAACGGGGATGACGTCAACTGGCGGGGGGTCGACGTGGGGTCTCCCTTCGACTACGCCAAGCAGGGGATCCTTTATGCCGCCGCCTCTTTACCCCCACCCGGTAGGGACGGGCTCACGGACGCCGTGCTGGCCGAGATCGCGCAGCTCGTCTGGGCGGCCGGTGGACGCACCCTCGGATTGTTCGCCTCGCGCAGGAACGCCGAACAGGCGGTGGCGCACTGCCGCCGGGCGTTGCCGGAGTTGGAGTTCCTGTGCCAAGGGGATGCGCAGCTTTCCGAGCTTCAACGAAACTTCAGGGAGAGACCGGCCACGAGTCTGTTCGGCACCATGTCCCTGTGGCAGGGCGTCGATGTTCCCGGGGAGACCTGTCAACTGGTCATCATTGACAAGATTCCCTTTCCCCGGCCCGACGACCCGTTGATGCAGGCGCGCAAGAAGGCCGTGGATGATGCGGGAGGCAACGGTTTCATGGCGGTGGCCGCCACTCATGCGGCGTTGTTGCTGGCGCAGGGGGCCGGCCGGCTGATTCGGCGTGAGGACGACCGTGGTGTGGTCGCGATTCTCGACCCCCGGGTCGTCAGGGCCCGTTACGGGGGATTTCTGACCAGCTCCCTTCCGGGGTTCTGGCGCACGAAGAACTTGGACATCGCCGTCAACGCGTTGCTGAGACTGCGCGGCGCCGAGTAGAAACCCGGCGCCGCGCAGCTTGAGGAGGGGGAGAGAAGAAGAAGTCTCACATGGAAATCCCGATCGATCGGAGGTAGCTCATCGGGTTCGTGGCGGAGTACACATCGCCCGGGGTGACCCCGGAGGGGTAGTACTCGAAGTGCAGGTGGGCGCCGAAGCTGCGTCCCGTGCTGCCCACGTTCCCGATCTTCTGTCCGGCGGTGACCTGCTGGCCCACCTTCACGTCAGTACCGCTCATGTGCGCGTACAGGGTCGAAGACCCATCGGCTGCGCGGATGACGACGTAGTTGCCGGCCCAGGAACCGACATTCCCGCTGATGACGGTGCCGGAGGTCACGGCGTAGACGGGGGTGCCGCTACTAGCGGCGAAGTCCTGACCAGTGTGGTATCGAGACCAGCTTCCAGTGGCTCCG
Source organism: Propionibacteriaceae bacterium (assembly GCA_905372155.1). Lineage (GTDB taxonomy): Bacteria > Actinomycetota > Actinomycetes > Propionibacteriales > Propionibacteriaceae > Arachnia. Next base: position 10,639 of record CAJPNZ010000005.1, on the reverse strand, counting down.
AAGGCTGCACCGATCCGGTAGCTTCCTTTTGCCAGGGGCGCTGCTGCCCCATTGGCGGTCGTGGTGCTGCTGCTGGGGGCGGCTGCGTCACTGCTGGTGGCGGAGCTGGTGGATGATGAGCTGGAGGAGCTGCTCGGCCCAGAACTGCTCCTCGTGTAGGAGTAGTTTCCCGAGCGGGTGCCGCCGTTGTAGGAGTTCTTGGAGTATCCAGATCGTTTCTTGCTGCTGGTGGATCCGTAGCTCTTCTTGGAGGAGCTGCTGTATTTCTTGTTGGTGGAGCTCGACTTCTTGTTGGTGGAGCTGGACTTCTTGGTGGTGGAGCTCGACTTCTTGTTGGTGGAGATCTTGCTGTTGTAGCTGCTCTTCTTGTTGGTTGAGTTCGAGCTCTTGCGGTTGTATGAGGAGTAGCTGCTGACGCTCTTGTCACCATCGGAGGACGCTTGAGCGGATTCGGAATACGCGCGTCGAGGGGCGGACTGCACATTGCCCTCGTGATCGCTGGTGGCGGCGCGCTTCGGGCTCGCAGCTTGGTCGGAGCCGGACTTCTGGTTGTCCCGACCCGTGGATTTGGCAGAGGCTGAGCCCTGCTCACCGGACTTGCCGGCAACGGCGTCATGATGCCCTGCGGACGGGTTGATCTCGGCGGCAGCCGCGCTCTGGGACGCCATACCCATCGTTCCTATGCTTCCTGCCAACACCAACGCGGCGAGCGGGCGACGCCAAGGAGCGGGTGGAGTCGGGAGGGCTCGGCGCGGGATGGCTCCCGGACCAAAGGCTGCGCAGCCGCGACGAGGCTGAGTGGGCTTCAGGAATCCCATGGTCGGTCCTTTCGGTTGGAAGATGCCATCAATCCTGAGGGATTCTCAGATTAAGTTCAAGTTTGCTTCAGGGTTGCGTGGACCGTCGCCGAAAGATTGAGCGTTTAAATTGCTTTGACTACGGGTTTTGCTGAAAATTTTCACAGGAAACTCATAGGTTGGTTGAGGTTTGGGCTGCATGCGAGGTGAGTGATAGCTGAGAAATTCCTGAGGATGGGGGCTTCTTGCTGTTGTTCATCGGTGCGACGCCCTCAGGGCGCGGTGGTTCCTCGTCGTGCTCGCCTTGCCGGAGGCGTGGGCGGGGGTGTGTGGCTTTGCTGGCCCGTTCGGACCGGATTGCTGCGGTCGATGGGCGACCGGGGGAAGGGCGTCAACCGTGGGTCGGGGCACGAGAAAGGCGCCGGGAGGAGAATCCCGACGCCTTTGATGTCGTACCCTTGGTTCAAAGACCTTTCGGGTCGAACTGTTCGGGCGAACCGAACGTGGTAGCGGGGACAGGATTTGAACCTGTGGCCTCCGGGCTGGCCTCCGCTGCGTGGAGCTGGGCCGAAACTCCCGGATCGGATGGTCACTGGACCGAGATTCCCTCCACGATGTCCCATGGGCATCAGATACAACCGCAAACACACCCCTCCCAGCTGGGAGCTCGTAGACGACTGGGCCCTCTGGCTCAAAGCCCGAGGACTCCGTCCCGAAACCATCCGAGTCAAACGGCAGCACCTCATGCAGTTTGCTCGCGCTAACAAACACCTTCAGCCCCACGACCTCACCGTCGAGGTCGTGCTTGGTTGGGCCTCTACCCGGGACTGGAGGCCAGAGACCAGGCATCATTTCTACGGCAGCTTCAGCCAATTCATGACTTGGGAACGCAAACGCCGCAACGACCCCCGACCCGTCGAATTCCCCCTTGTCCGCAGACCCCGAACACTCGCTCGCCCGGTCCCGGACCATATCATCGACACCCTCACCGCCCACCCCGATGCCCGCGTCACCCTAGCGGCCCGTCTTGCGGCTTTCGCTGGGCTGCGCAGAGGTGAGATCCCACAAGTCCAGGTTAACGACTTCATCGACGAACCCGACGGCCGAACCCTCCTAGTCCACGGGAAGGGTGGCGTCGAGCGTCTCGTTCCCGTCTCAACTCACCTCGACACGGCGATCCGTCATTACCAAGCAGCCAAAGGGATTACAACAGGATGGCTATTCCCAGGACTGATTGACGGACACATATCCGCAACATGGCTCGGGAAGTTGGTCAACGCCGAGCTACCGAAGCCCTGGACCCTCCACGGGCTTCGCCATCGCTTCGCGACCGCGATCTACCAGAAGACCAAAGACCTGATCGTGGTGCAGCAACTCCTCGGCCATGCCTCTGTGGCCACCACTCAACGCTACCTCGCGTTCACCTCCGATTCATTGCGCGCGGCTGTAAATGCCGCCGACACGTAAGGACTTCCGCTATGACATATCAGGCTCTCGCGCTTCTGGGCGAGGACGGGGTGCTCGATATCCGTTGGGCCGATCCCGACAGCGAGCACCCTGCCGCATTAACGGTAGTTGCTTTCGGGGACCTCCTCCGCGACGCCGCTCCCTACCTTCCTGATGCCGATGCCGCAACGGCTTTGGTGGCCAACATGACCGTCCAGGGTGCTTTCGAGCCTTGGGTCTACACCGTGATCACCGCCAGTCGGCAGGGGGAGATTACCTTCACCGCCTCCGACCAGAAGGCTTGGTATCAGGCTCTTGGGGCAGCCGCGGCGCAGTCGCCGACGCTACCGTTGCCGACGGCTAGTGGTGCTAGCAGGCCTATCCCAGTTAGCTCCACTAGCGCGGCTGTTCCGGCCAGTTCTGCTAGCCCAGTTGATGCGGCTAGTGCAGCTAGCTCGGTCAGTGCGGTTGGTGTTGCGGAGATTCCGGCGGTGCCTCGGCGGTCGTTCCTTGATCAGCAGGCTGCGGAGGAGCCGGCCCGGCAGGGCTGGCGAGGCCGGTTGACCCGCCTCGGACTCAGGGTCCGGCCAGGCAGTGCAGAACGCTCGGAACGCGCGGACGTGCTCGCGGTCAGTCAGCACTGGCCAGGACCAAGAACCATCGCAATCGTCAATGGGAAGGGCGGCGCGGGCAAAACCCCCACCACGATTCTGCTGTCCGCCGTGCTGGCCCGATACGGCGGGGCCGGCGTCCTTGCCGTCGATCTGAACCAAACCAGAGGAACCCTCGGATGGCGCACCGAGCAGGGCTCCCACACCGCTACCGTGCTGGATCTCCTCCCGGAAACAGACCGGCTGCTCGGTACCGGAGCTCAAGCCGCCGACCTTGCTAGGTTCGTGCATCACCAAACTGGTGATCGCTACGACGTGCTCCGGTCACAGCCCCTCGAGCTCGCCTCATCGCAGCGCCTCACTACCGACGATGTCGATGCTCTTCATGCCGTCGCATCCAAGTACTACAGGCTGATCTTCATCGACTCCGGCAATGACGAGTCGGATGCGGTCTGGCAACGCATGATCGACCACACCACTCAAGTCGTGGTTGCGACCACCACCCGCGACGACCACGCCGAAGCAGGAGCTCTGCTGCTGGAGGCTCTCGAACGGCGTAACCCGGCATCGGCTGCTCTCGCTGGCCAAGCGGTCGTGATTGTCAGCCGCGCCGATCCCGGCGCGAAGTCGGCTGACCTCCGACGCATCATCGACGGCTACCGCGGCCTCGCCCGCGAAGTCGTCGCCATTCCCCACGATCCCGCCATGGTCGGCGGCCGACTCTTGTACTCGGCTCTCCGGCCCGTCACCCAACGGGCGTGGCTCGCCGCCGCAGCAGCCGTGGCCAGGGGCCTCTAACCCGCCATCCACCGTGGCCGGCGCCCGCTGGCCGCCCAACCACAACTAACCACACCAACAGAACTGACCGAGCTAGCTGCACTAGCCGCATCAACTGGGCTGGCAGAACTAGGAGAAACAAGGAGTCAGTCATGACCACTGCTACCGAGATCACCACCGTTCTTCAGGACATCGTCAGTACCGTCGACCAGGCGAAGAACCTGATCGACGATCTCGTCGACGACAACGAGGAACGAAAAGAAAAAGAACGCCGTGGGCAGATGGCTCTCGAGGTCCTGGAGATCGTGTGGCGGCTCCATGACTCCCAGGTGAACGATGGCCGCTTGGTTTGTCCCACCTGCCAAGTCTCGTGGCCGTGCGAAACCGCCCAAGCTATTCGATATGCGGAGTGCTTCCCGTTTTGACAGCTGAATCATTCAGTTGTCTCGCACGCGCTATGTGCACCGACTGCGCTAACCAAACTAAAAGAACTAATTGAACTAGGAGAACTAAACGTGACTATCTGGACTGTTGCCCTTCCCAAGGGCGGGAGCGCGAAAACCACCACAGCGGCTGAGCTTGCCGCCCACTTCGCAGGCTTGGGCCGGCGGGTCCTGGCGATTGATGCTTGCCAGCAAGGTGACCTCGGTACCCGCCTCGGTCTCCTTGAGGACACACCCGTGGCGGCCGTCACTGCTGATGTCCTGCTCAGCGCTGCCACCGTCGAGGATGCGGCCATCCCATCACCCGCGGTTGCCGGCGTCGACGTGCTGGCAGGCACCCGCGACCTCGCCAACCTGCATCATCACCCCGAAGTACTCACCGCATTCCGCGACATCCTTCCCGCCCTCACCATTTGGAGTGATGTCATCATCGACACCCCACCAGCCATTGATCTGGCAACCCTGGCGGCCCTCGCTGCGGCCGACCGGGTGATCGTTCCCGTCGTAGCGGCCGGGGAAGCTTTCGACCAGGTCGAAGAACTTCAGCAACTCATCACCACCCGGATCGCTCCTCGCCTCAATCCCGGATGTCGCATTGGCTGGATCATCCCCACCCAGCAGCGTGCCGGCCGGTGCCTCGACGCCGACGTCCTCTCCACGCTCCATGACCACTATCCCGGACGGGTCACCCCTCCCGTACGGGAAGCCGTCGCCGTCCGGGAGTCCTACCTCGCAGGACTCCCCGTCAGCCACTACGCCCCCCACCACCCGGTCGCCAGCGACTACCACACCGCCATCACCACCATCCTCGAGGAAGCATGATGCCGAAACGCCCCACCCTTGCCGATCGGAAACGCGCAGCCCGGGAAGCCCTCGCGGCAGGCACGGAAACCGCACCACCCACACCCAGCACAGCCACTGCTCCAAGCACAACCAGCGCACCCGATCCGTCTAGTGCAACCACTGCAACCGGTTCACCCGATGCAACAAATGCTTCCAGCGCAGCCAGTGCAGCCAGTGCAGCCAGTCGAGGGGGAACTATCTCGGTCAGTCTCACCACCCAGCAGTACCGCGACGCCCAGGCGGCCTTCCTCGCCGACTGGGAACACGGTGGCCCAGATACCTTCACCGCCTGGATCGAGACCGCTCTTCGTACCCACGCAGTCCGTACCAGCAGCGACCGTGCCGCCCTCGCCGCCACCGCATCCGGCAGCACACGCAGCTTCCGCATCACCGAGCACACCCGCGAACTCATCGACACTGCCATTACAGACGACTTCGCCGCCGGCTACTGGACCAGCATCTCTGCCTGGGCCGCCACCGCCATTACCGCAGCCACCCAGCACGCCCGTACCCGCGGCCCCCTCCCGGCCCCACCAACTCGTCTTCCCGGACGGCTCCCGCGAAAGGCTCCGCGATGACCATACTGAGCCTGCTTCTGCCATTGGCGGTACTCGGATTTATCGAGGTCATGTGGTGGGGTTTGCGCTGGATCGAGGTCCAGCAAACCCTCCAAACCGCCCGGGACCGCTTGGGGCTGCGGCCCCTGCCCGCCGACCGCAACGAAGCCGCCACGGAACTGTGGCAGCAACACCAAGTCCTCAAAACCGACCCCAGGTTCGTCCTGGAGAACCTTTCAGCGTTCACCGACGGCCGTCTCGCTGCGGCCGAAGAAGCATGGATGACTCCCGGAGCAGACAGGCATGCTCGCTTCTACCGCAAGTTGCACAGGGCCCTCGCCGGGACCTCGCCCCTGCTCGAAATCGTCAAGGTAATGCAGACCTCCCGCTCCGAAGCCGCCGCCAAGGCTGCCGCCATCAAGTTCAAGATCGAGCAACTCCGAACACGAGCGATCACGGCCCTCCAGAACTTGGAGGCAGCCGAAACCCCGGAGCAGCGTCGCTATTGGGGCGGCCAGGCCGACGAGCTACTCGATCGCATCACCGACTTGGAGCCACGTTTCCCTGCCTGCCAGCGACCGACCAGACAAGTCGAAGCCGCACAGTCGGCTCACGACCGCGTGAACCAGGTACGTGAGTTCATCGGCAAAACCCTGGAAGAACACGATCCCGAGACGATCCCCAATCAACTCTGGGAAGCCCTCACCGACTGGAACGACCACCACAAGGAATGGACACCCCAGCAACTCGACACCGCGGCCACCCGCATCCACAACATCGCTTTCCGCCGAGAACTCGACCAGTAACCAGCAACAACCGAACCACCCAGCCATCGACCCTGCTCCAAGCAGCAGAAAGAAACAAACTGAACCCCTAAGAAAGGCCAACGAGATGCGCTATGCATTGATTATCCTGATCATCTTGGAACTGCTTTCCCTCCCATTTATTAGGTATTTCAAAAGAGACGAACCAAAGAAAGCGCGGAGGAAAGAAATGGCTCGATTGATGTGGATTTATGTTTTCCTCAACCTGCTCGGGCTGGTCATGCTTTTGCTAAGCAGCTTCGTTCTGCGATTTGCTAAAAATGTCGACACGCTGCACTTCTAAAGCACACAAAATTGCGCTCTAACCCGCTGTGCTGATGCGGGAGTTCGAGGCCTTCACGCAAGCCGGGTACGGCACGGAGTTGCGGGTTGTGGCCGTGCCACCTGAGGTGTCCCGTCGGCGCCGGCTGGAGGACTACGTAACCCGAACTGAAGGGCCGTGGCGGATCGGGCCAAACAGCCAAGTGGCCACCAACGCCGCCACCGGGCAGGGCTGGAACGACGGGCAACAGGCCAATCTCGGGACGGCCGAACTCCTAAGTACCTAAAAAATACGATCCCAGTAACGTGGCCAGCAACAACCAAACCATCCACGAGCCGTCACCGTCATCACAACAACGAGCCCCCCAGCCATCAACCCCGGACCGGGCGGCCGCCCTGAGGTCGGCCCGTCTCCCGTAAGGAGCCCCCGATAATGTCTTTCATCTTTTTCCTCGCAGTCGCCGTGGTAGGTGCGTCCAATGGAATCGTGCTGCTGGAGTGGTTCAACGCTTCTGCTTCTTCTACTATGCGTCGGACTCGCATCGTATTTCCAGGGAGCGGGAAAACGTACCGGCTGCCCTGGCCAATGACCCTCACCGAAGCCTTGAAGTTTGTCAACATCATGGGGATCGTCATAACCGGAACCTTGATTCTCGCCATAGAACTCGGATTCTGGCTGTTCGAGCCCTCACCATGGCGATTTGCCCCAGCTGTGGTGTCCTTCGCCGCGTTGAAGCTTCTCATCCCCTCGGTTCTTAAAAAGCTTGCGACCCGCAAGTGGGAGGAAGCCCTGCGCGACGCTGGGCCCGGGGAAGTAGACTCGGGGGAGTGACCCTCAGGAGCAGGAGGAGAAGCATGGGCTACTACTCGATGAGCTATGACGTCATGCGGGAGACCGCTAACCAGATCCGCGGCCGCTACATCGCGTGGGCCAATGACGCCGCTGACTCCGAGACGGAGCAGTACTGGCTGGAGCAAGCTAGCCAGGTCACCCGGGAGGTTCGCCAGGTTGATCCTTACGACGAGGAAGCAATCATGGCGAAGCGTGCCGAGTTGAGGGAGTTGTTCCGTTCCCTGCCGGCCGAGGCGCCTGCCGTCGCGGCATGAGCGATCTCCCACCGGGGGAGTTGCAGAAACTCTTCGAAACCCGGGTCATCCCACACCTTCATGACAACCAGAACCCAGAACACCCGGCTTCGGGGCAGCGGCCGTGGTTCATCTCTGTTGGTGGGCAGCCGGGTGCAGGGAAGGGTAGGGTGATCGAAGCTGCTGGCCGGGCTCACCCTGGGTCGGTGATCGTCAATGGCGACGACCTGAGAACCTTCCACCCCGACTATCCGCGGCTCATGGCAACCGACCCCTTGTCGATGCCTGAGGTTACGGCTCAGGCAGCCGGGAGCTGGGTGGGGATGTCGAATCAGTGGCTGCGGGATAACAGGGTCAGTGCTGTGGTGGAGACCACGCTGCGTCAGCCTGCTGTGCTTCTGCGGGAGTTCGAGGCCTTCAAGCAGGCCGGGTACGGCACGGAACTGCGGGTCGTGGCCGTCCCACCTGAGGTGTCCCGGCTCGGCATTCTCACTCGCTATGTCGAGCAGGTTCGTGATACTGGTGCTGGCAGAGCTGTCACGGCCGAAGGCCACGATATCCCCACCGCTGCGGTTCCGGGCACCGTGGAGACCCTCGTGGCGTCCGGGCTCGTGGACAGGGTCGTGGTTCAGGACCGCGACGGTCGTGTCTTCCTCGACACCGAGGCGTCCCGGGGCGGTCCGGAGCTTGCCGCGAAGGTCCAGGACGTTGTCGACCAGGCTCGGGACGTCACGTCCATGACCTCCGGGCAGGCCCAAACCTGGTACCGGGCTGCGGAGTCCACCATCAACGCACTCCAGCGCGTGCCCGTCGACCATGACCTTCTCCAGGTCGTGGCCCGTCTGGCCGGAGCTGATGCGACGGCGATCGCCACCCAGGCATGGCCCAACGAGCCGACCAGACAACAGCGGCAAGTCGACAAATTACAGCGCAGCCACTGGACCGCGGTTCGCGCAGCAACCCCGAAACAGCAAGGCTTCCAGCATCAGCATGAAAACCCTGATCACGGCATCGAGCGATAACATCAACCCAAGCCGGGGGCGGGGAGTCCGTGATGGCCAAGGCCTAGGCGGAGTAGCCGCCTCGTCGGAAGGGAAAATGCCGGCGGGGTTGATCCTGTAAGGAGCTTTTGATGATCATGCTTTTTGCTCCCGCCATCGTCAGCACCGTGATCGTCACGGGCCTGGCTGCGGTGTTCTGGTTCCTGAACGAGCCTACCTTCTCCCGGAGGACTCGGATTCTGATCCCGGGCAGAAGGGAACCATGGCGGCTACCCTGGGCGATGAGTTTCATGGAAGTTCTGGTACTCGCCAGCACAGTAACATTTGTCGCGGTCGGGGCCTTCAGCGTCGCCGTGTGGCTCGGAATGGTGATATTTGATGACAATTCTTTTGCCCCGGGACGAGTGGTACTGCCCACAATCGTTGCCCTCGAACTGAAGCGCAGAATCCCCTTGACCCTCAGAGCATTCGCTGCCCGCAAACAGCAGAAAACTTTACATGGCGACGATCGCGACGGAGGAGAAAGCGCGGACCGCTATACTCAATGAACTAGGGTGCTATGCATGAGGTGTCGGGTCACTCCTCTGTTGGTTCGATTGGTTTGTCTCCGATTGGGCAGGGGCAGAAAGGCCCGATGCCGCAGCGCATTTTTCTATTCGAGAAATCATTAAAGTAGTGGATGTGGTAGTAGGGTTCTTTGGGGGGATTCCCGACGTGGATCACCACGTGTTCGTCGGGTTTCACAAGCCCGATCCCGAATTCGTCCTTGTGGCGGGGTAGTTCCTTCCAGGTCGTCAAGTCGACCAGTTCGTCCCCGAATGGGGGTTTTCCGAGGTTGTCGGGTTTGGGGGTTCTGTCCCGTCCGACGTCGAAGTGGTAGTCCCACGTACACACCTGTTCCCAACCGTGGCGGATCTTTATGAGCTTATACCAGTGGGACGTGTCAACATCCGTGATGTAACACGACCAAGTCAGATGCGCCTGAAGCACTTCGTATTTTTTGTCGTAGTATTCCAGCAGCGCGTAGAAGCGCTCCTCGGCTTGTTTCCTAGATTTTTTGTATTCCTGCGCCAGCGGTTTTTCCCACTTGGCTGCAAACTTGGATCGGTACCAAGCAACGCTGACGTAATGGGTGGCAATAGCGGCCAGCCAGATGCCAACGATCACCAGTATTATCACGACAATCCTTCTCCTGGTTTTCATTCGGGTCCTCCTTCTTGAGCGAGGGTGCGGTAGAGGGTGGAGCGGTCGATGCCGAGGTCGCGGGCGATCTTGGCTTTGGGTACCCCGGCAGCGATACGCCGACGGGCGTCGTCGACCTGTTGGGGGGTCAGGCTGCGGCCACGCCCCCGCCGGCGTTGGTAGACACCCCGTTTCTTCGCGGCCGCGATTCCCTCGGCCTGGCGTTCACGGATCAAGGAACGCTCGAACTCGGCGAGGGCTCCCAGAAGATGCAACATGAGGCTGCTGAGGGCATCAGCCTTGCCGGGCCGGTAGGTCAGGCCCTCGGTGAGGAACTCGACACTCACCCCGCCACGGACCAGGTGGTCGACGAGGTGTTGGAGATCTCGCAGGTCCCGGGCCAACCGATCCATCGACGTGACCCGGAGGGTATCTCCCTCCCGGACGTAGTCCAGAAGCTGGGCAAGGCCCGGACGATCCCGAGTGGAGCCGGTGACCTGATCCTGAAACAGCTTGTCGACCACCCCCAGGGCCTCGACCTGGCGGGTGAGGTTCTGATCCCGGCTGGACACCCTCACGTAGCCGATCACCTGCCCCTTTTGTTGCTTCATGTCTAAGATCATGACACACATCTGTGGCATAAACCCGATAGAGGGGATTTTCTGCAACACATCGCCGGGGCGGGTGTGTGTTGCGTTTGGGTGTACCCCAACGCAACACACCAACCACCTCGACAAGCCTTCATCAACCTCACCCCTAGTGGCGTGGCGTTGAGGTGAGTTTACGTTTGCGGTTGATTTTGGCGAGGATT
>CAJPNZ010000004.1 GCA_905372155.1 Propionibacteriaceae bacterium | reverse complement strand
ACCCCGGTCGCACCGGCCGGGGCCCTGACCATCACGTCCTCGACTGACGCCGCCCTGCCCAGTGACCCCGTCACCCTGAGCCTGGAGAACGGCACCATCACCAACGCCACGGTCACGGGACCGGGAGGCGCGGTGGAGGGCACCTTTGAGAAGGACGCCTGGACCCCCTCGAAAGCCCTCGAACTGAACACGGAGTACAAGCTCACCGCCACCGCCAGCGACGGCACGGCGAAGGAGGCCACCTTCAAGACGGTCTCACCGGGCTCCTCCGAGACCACTTTCAGCCTGGCCTACCTGGATGACAACATGGGCGTGGGAATGCCCGTGCACGTGAAATTCAACCGCGCCATCCCGGAGGAGTACCGCGCCTCCATCGAGAAGCACGCCAAGGTCACCGTCACCCCTGAGCAGGAGGGGTCGTGGGGCTGGATCGGTGACACCGAACTGGCTTACCGCCCGAAGGAGTACTGGAAACCGGGAACGAAGATTTCCTTCGATCTGAAGTGGCTGGGGGTGCAGGCAACCGAGAACACCTGGCTGAAGAAGGACGTCCCCGGGAGTTTCTCCATCAGGGATGTATCACGTGTCATCAAGGTGGACATTGCGAACTACACCACCACCGTGGTCGAGAACGGGGAAGTGGTCAAGACCCTGCCCTCGACCACGGGGAAGAAAGGGTTCGTCACCCGCTCCGGAACAAAACTGATCCTGGAGAAATACGACAGCCTGAAGATGGACTCCGAAACCATCTCGATTCCCTCGGGCAGCTCCGAGTCCTACAACCTGGACGCACAGTACGCCATGCGAGTCACCTGGACAGGTGAGTTCATTCATGCCGCCCCGTGGTCGGTCAGTTCCCAGGGGAAAGCGAACGTCAGTCATGGCTGCGTCGGACTCAGCACAGAGAACGCCGGGTGGCTCTACGAGGGCACCAGCATCGGTGATGTCGTGGAGTTCACTGGGTCCGATAGGAAGATGGAGCCCTCCGAGGGGATGGGGGTGTGGCTCTACTCGTGGGAAGAGTGGAAAGCGCTCTCGGCTTCCGGCTCGTGAGTTGACCGAGGGGCGATACCGGGCCGGATTGCTAGGATGACTGCGCCCATGCCTGTCATCGTTCCCGTCATCCTTCTCGCACTGGCCTTCGTGACCACCCCGCTGTTCGTCCGTTTCCTTGGGCGAAACGCAGGGTGGCCCTTGTCGGCGCTCTACGTGGCGGCCGCTGTGTTCGAAGCTCCCGCCGCCGGTGCCGTGGCGGCAGGGGAGCGGCCGGCCTGGTCCGTGGACTGGTTGCCTGCCCTCGGCATCCGGCTGGCCTTCGCGGCGGACGGTCTGGGCCTCGTCTTCAGCTTCATCGCGTTGCTGATCGGCGCGGTCGTGTTTGTTTACTCGACGCGCTACCTCGCGGTCGGTAGGAACTACGCGTTCTACCAGGTGATGACGGCCTTCACCCTCTCGATGCAGGCGCTCGTGCTCGCCGATGACCTGGTGCTGCTGTTCATCTGCTGGGAACTGACGTCCTTGGCGTCCTTCCTGCTGATCGCATCCGCCGGTAACGCGGGTGAGGGCGCCTCTATGCGCACCCTCCTGATCACATTTGTCGGTGGCGTCCTGCTGCTGCTCGCGATCGCCGCAATCTGGTGGCGCACCGGCACCACCTCGCTGTCCAGGGTGTTCTCCCGCGAGGTGTGGGCCTCCGATCCCGGGTTCACCACGCTGATAGCCGTCCTGGTTGCCCTGGCCGGGTTCACGAAAGCGGCCCAGTTCCCGTTCCACGTGTGGCTCCCGGACGCCATGGCCGCGATCACCCCGGTCAGCGCCTATCTTCACGCCGCGGCGGTCGTCAAGGCCGGCATCTTCCTGCTGCTGCGTTTCAGTCCCGTCCTGCACGGGAACGCGGTGTGGAACGGTCTCCTGGTGACGGTCGGGTTGATCACCACCTGCGTGGGTGGATACTTCGCCCTGGAACAGACCGACGCCAAGAAGCTGATGGCCTATTCCACGGTCAGCCAGCTTGGTCTGCTGACCGCGAGCATCGGGTTGGGCACCGAGGCCGGTATCGCCGCGGCGGTGCTGCACACCATCGCTCATGCCCTGTTCAAGTCCGGGTTGTTCATGATGGTGGGTGTCATCGATCACTCCACCGACACCCGCGATCTTCGTCGTTTCCCACCCGGACTGTACAGGCGGATGCCCTTCAGCTTCGCGGTGATGGCGCTGGGGTGCGCTTCGATGGCCGGCATCCCGCCGATGCTGGGCTTCGTCTCGAAAGAAGCGATCCTGGCCTCGCTGCTGGGGGCTCCCGGGGCGTCGTGGACCGGTTGGGCGGCTTTCCTGGTGGCCGTTCTGGGTTCCGTGCTCACCTTCGTCTACTGCGCCCGTGTCCTGCTCGGAATCTTCTTCGACGGCACGGACGAGGACCGTTCCGTGCACATGCACGATCCGTTGCTCGCGGGAAGCGCGGCGTTGCCGATCCTGGTTTCCGTGCCCATGGTCGCATGGCTCGGGGGGCTGTCGGGCCCTGTGGCGTCGGCCGCCGGGGCGGCTCTCGGCGGGGCGACACCCGGGGTTCACCTGGCCCTGTGGCACGGCCCCGGTCCGGAGCTGTACGCGACGGTGGGCATCCTGCTCCTCGGTGGCGCCATAGCGTGGCGGCGCAGGACATTGGTCGACTGGGTGCTGCAGCATCGATTCCCGCTCAACGGTTCCAAGGCCATGTGGCACCTCACGGAGTGGACCCGTCGTCTCGGCGCGCTGCTGGCCCGCTCGGTAGCCTCGGACACCGCCACCCGGCACATCGTCCCGATCCTGGGTTCGCTGGGAGTAATCGGCCTGGCGGGCAGCTGGACGGCCAACCTCACCGGCCTGCGGGCTCAACAGCCGGGACTGACCAAGTCGATCGACGTCGTCGTGTTCGTCCTCATCACCGCGGCAACCATCGGGGTCTGCATTTCCCGGGTGCGCATCGCATCGGTGCTGTCGTTGTCGGCGGTCGGGATCCTCGCGACGGTTCAGATCCTGGCCCTGGGAGCCCCCGACGTGGCCCTCACCCAGCTTTTGGTGGAGAGCCTGAACATCATCGTGATCATGCTCGTGCTTCAGCGGCTTCCGGTCCGGTTCCCGGTGCGCCGCCGGGGCCGGAACCTGCTGACCCTGGCCGCCTCCGCGCTGGTCGGCGGGGGGGTCGCGGCCCTCACCTGGGCCCTGACCGCGCGGCGCGACAAGTCGGATCTGGCGAAGGAGTTCCTCGAACGAACGAAGGAACTCGCCTCGGGCGACAACGTCGTGAACGTGATCCTCGTGGAGTTCCGCGGATTCGACACCTTGGGTGAGTTGAGCGTGCTCGCCATGACGGCGGTCGCCATCCTGGCGCTGCTCTCGACGGTGAGGGACAGGTACATCGATCCGCCGGGAGACGACCCCTATCTGATTCCGGTGACGGCGTTGCAGATAAACCAGGACCCGCGCTCGCGCGCGCACCGCGCGATCATGGAGGCCTGGCCCAACGCGGTCAGCCTTCAGGTGATGCTTCGTTTCATGACCCCGCTGCTGATAGTGATCTCCGCAGTCCTGTTCTGGCGTGGACACAACAGCCCGGGTGGAGGTTTCAATGCGGCCCTGGTGGCCTCCTCGCTGGTGGGACTGATCTACCTGTCGACCGCCAAGGACCGTTCTGTGGGCCCGCCTCGGCTACCCCTGTTCCTGGTCGGAGGAGGAGTCATGCTGGCGGTCGCCACCGGTTTCCTCGACCTGTTCCTGACCGGTTCCTTCCTGCAACCGATCCACGGGGAGATCCTGGGAACCCACCTGACCACGTCAATGATCTTCGACGCCGGTGTGTACCTGGCGGTCGTGGGGCTGATACTCGTCTCCTTCAACGTACTGGGCGCCACCCGGGGAACCCAGGCCGGAGGGGAGGGGACTCGCGAACGCATCGACGAGTTGCTGGAGGGTGAGCTTCCGGGGCCGCTGGAGACCGTGCGGGGGGAACGTCCCCGGCGTCCCGCGATCCGGACCCGTTTCATCACCGAGGGCACCCGCCCGAAGGAGACCAAGAAATGATCCTGATAGCCACGATCTTCGTCCTGGTCACCGGCGGGGTGTACCTCCTGCTCCAGCGCTCCATGGTGCGCGCCGTGTTCGGGCTCGGGCTCCTGAGCCACGCCGTCAACTTCGTCCTGCTCACCGCTGGTGTGCCGGGCTGGCGGACGGAACCCATCACCGACGGCACCAGCACGGTCACGGTGGCGGATCCGCTCCCGCAGGCCTTCGTGCTGACCGCGATCGTGATCACCCTGGCCACGAGCATCCTGATGCTCGCCATGGCCGTTATCGGGCGCAACGACAACATGCTGCGCCATCCCGAGACGGGAGAGACCCACCGCGCATGAACTCCGCCATCCTGCCCCTGTTCGTCGCCGTCCCGCTCCTGTCGGCGGGAGCCACCGTGCTGTTGCGGGGTCCCGTCGTGCAGCGCATCGCACTGCTGCTGGTGTCGTCGGCGACGCTCATTGGGGGAGTGGCGCTCCTGGTGTTCCACCAGCACACCCCCGCCCTGGCGCACTCCATCGGCTCCTACAAACAGAAGATGGGCATCGTCTTCGTTTCCGACACCCTGAGCGCCCTGCTGTTGGTGGTCACCGCCTTCCTGACCATGGTCTCCGGCATCTTCCTGATGCTCACCAAGGAGGACCGCTACCGTTTCGTGGTCCCCTTGATTCTGCTGCTCAACACGGGCGTCAACGGGGCGCTCCTGACCGGTGACCTGTTCAACCTCTTCGTGTGGGTGGAAGTGATGCTCCTGCCCTCCTACGCGCTGATCGCGGTGACCGGGTCCTGGCGAAGGCTCGGCATCGGACGGATGTTCGTGATCGTGAACATCGTCACCTCCACCATTCTCGTGATGGGCGTCGGCCTGCTCTACGGGGCCATCGGATCGGTGAACCTGGCGGCTCTGGCCGGCAGGGGTGGAGATCCCCAGGTCTCGCTGGCCACATCTCTCATCCTGTTCGCGCTGCTGGTCAAGGGCGGTGTGGTTCCCGTCCACGGCTGGCTGCCCCGCGCCTATCCCGCGACCTCCGCCGGGATCATGTCCCTGTTCGCCGGGATTCACACGAAAGTGGGCATCTATGCCGCCTACCGGGTTTATGCCACCGTCTTCGGCGGACCGGCCTCCTGGCTTCCGGTGCTGACGGCCGTGGTGGTGGCGACGATCGTCGTCGGCGCTTTCTCGACCTTCGGTGAATCCAGGATCCGCGGGTCGCTCGCTTTCCAGATGGTCACGGGGGTCGGGCAGATCCTGATCGGCCTGGTGGTGCTGACCGAGTTCTCCGTGGCGGCGGGGCTGTTCTACATGGTTCACCACATGATCACCATGGCGGGCCTGGTGCTGGCCTCGGGCGCCGCCGAGAACGTCTACGGTTCGGGACGGTTCGATCGGCTCTCCGGGCTGATGCGCCGCGATCCGTGGCTCGCGGCCACTTTCGCCATCGGGCTGGCCTCGCTGGTCGGGTTGCCGCCGACCTCGGGGCTGTGGGGGAAGGTCGGGTTGCTGGGGGCCTCCGCCCAGGCCGACCCGGTTACGGGGTGGCTTCTCATGGGCTGCGTGGCCCTGGCCTCCGTCGCATCCCTGATGGCCCTGCAGCGCCTGTGGCGTGAGGCCTTCTGGGGAGCGCCCATGAAGAACTACCTGCCCGACGATCCCACCACCTCGCGTGGCGTGCCGACCCCGATCGCCGACGACGCGAAGGTGTCCTGGCGGATGCTGTGGCCTTCGACCCTGCTGATCGGGATCTCCGTGCTGCTGTTCTTCGGCGTCGGTTGGGTGTGGCCGCTGTTCGAATCGGCCGCCCACGGGTTGATCGACGTCTCCGCCTACGTGGCCTCTGTGGATGCGGTGAGCGAATGATGCAGATTCTGAGACTGCTTTCGTGGTGGTGGTACCTGACCACCCAGATCGTCATCGGGTCGTGGAACGTCGCGGTGGCGGCGTGGCGCCCCAAACCGATGGCCGGCCCCGCCATCGTGGAGTACCCGATGTGCGCCACCACCGACTTCGAGATCGCGATGTTCGCATCCGCCATCACGATCACGCCGGGCACCCTGGTGCTCGGCGTCTGTCCGGGCGACGAGACCCGGGGGCCCTCGGTGTTCGTTCACTCGCTGTTCGACTCGGAACGTGCCTCTGTCATCGGTGGCCTGGCAGAGTTGGAATGGCACCTGCTGCACGCGTTGCGACGCCACGGAATGCCGAAGGGGGAGAGATGAGTCTCGCAATCTGGGTCGCGATCGGGTTGCTCGCCGTCTCCGTTCTCCTGGGCCTGTTGCGGGTGATGACCGCCCCCGACTCCGCGACGCGGGCAGTGGTGGGAGACCTGGTCTTCTTCTCCTGCATCGGGATTCTCGCCATGTTCGGGATGCTGCACCATTCCAGCGTCTCGGTGGACGCCGCTCTGCTGGCCTCGATACTCGGGATCCTGGCCACCATCGCGCTGGCAAGAATCATGACCAGGGGGAGGAGATGACGATGCTTGAAATCCTGGCCTCCGTGCTGGCGGTGCTGGGTGCCGTGCTGGTGCTGTCCGTCGCGGTAGCACAGTTCAGGGCCAGGGACGCCGTCTCACGGATCAACGCGCTTGGACCGGCGACCGCGCTGGGGCTGCCCCTGATCCTGGTGGCGGCCGCCCTCGGCTGGACCGCCACCGATGGGTTCGACCTGATGCTGTGGGCGAAAACCGCCGTCACCGTGATGGCCCTGCTGATCGTGAGTTCAGTGGCCTCGAATGTGCTCGCCCGCGCCACCGTCCGGACGGATGCCAGACTTGACCCGAGAACCGAACCCAACGACCTGAAAAGCGAGACATGATGCGCGCAGGAATCCTCATCGCCCATTGCGTCCGGACCCGCTCCTGAACGTGACCGAAAACCTGAACACCGTTTCCGCCACCGCGCGGCTGTTCACCCCCGACACGCCGTTGGTGCTCGCCAGCGGCGCCGAGCTGGCGCCCGTGGATGTCGCCTACGAAACCTACGGGGAGCTGAACCCGCGGGGTTCGAACGCCATCTTCGTGTGTCACGCCCTGACCGGCGACGCCCATGCCGCAGGCCTCAGACCGGGTGACCGGAAACCCGGCTGGTGGGACAACCTCATCGGCCCCGGGAAGGCGGTCGACACGAACCGCTGGTTCGTGGTGTGCGCAAACATCCTCGGAGGATGCCGCGGCACGACGGGGCCGTCAACGGTCAACCCCGCAACGGGTGAACCGTACGGCCTGGACTTCCCGCTGCTGGCGATGTCGGATTTCGTGACGATGCACCGCCGCTTGGGCCAACACCTGGGCGTCGACCACTGGGCCGTCCTGCTCGGGGGCTCGCTGGGAGGCATGCAGGTCCTCCAATGGACATTGTCCCACCCGCAGGACTGCGACAACGCGATCATCATCGCCGCGTCGTCACGGCTGACCGCGCAGAACATCGCCTTCTCCGCCGTGGGTCGGCAGGCCATCATGCGGGACTCGGCCTTCCGGGGGGGACGTTTCCTCAGCGAGGGCACGACGCCCGCGAAGGGGTTGTCGGTGGCCCGGATGCTGGCTCACATCACCTACCTGTCGGAGGACGCGTTCAGCGCGAAGTTCGGCCGGTCGGCCCAGTCGGGAAAGCTGGATCCCGGTTTCGGGATCGATTTCGCGGTCGAGAGCTACCTGGAACACCAGGGGGAGGCCTTTCTGGAGCGCTTCGACGCTCTCAGCTACCTGTACCTGACCCGGACCATGGACTACTTCGATCCCTTCGCCTCCGATGACGCTTTGGCGAGGCTCACGGCCGATCCCGTGAAGTTCCTCCTGGTGAGTTTCGACAGCGACTGGCGATTCGACACCGGCCATTCCCGAAGGATCGTCCGGTACCTGGAGAGAGCCGGTCTGCCCACGTCGTTCCGAGAGATCCACTCCCAGTGGGGGCACGATTCGTTCCTGCTGGACTTGCCGGACTACCATGCCGTCCTGCGGGCCTTCCTGGACCGGGCCTCGGGGGAGGGGAACCGATGACACGCGCCGACCTGCGGTTGATCGCGAGACTCATACCGGAACGTTCCCGGGTGCTCGATCTCGGATGCGGCGACGGGGAGCTCCTGCGGTTGTTGGAGAAACGTGGCTGCCACGGAACCGGGGTCGAGATCGAACCGGAGCCCTTCCTCGCCGCCGTGCGGCACGGCGTCAACGTCATCGACCTGGACATCAACAGCCAGTTGGGTCAGTTCGAGGATGGTTCCTACGACGTCGTCGTGCTGTCCCGGACCCTTCAGAACCTCCGGCAACCGGCCGATGTGCTGAGGGAGATGGCGAGGATCGCGGGACGCGGTGTGGTCTCGATGCCCAACTTCGTGCACTGGCGCAACAGGCTTCGGTTGCTGACCGGGCGCATGCCCGTGACCAAGGACCTGCCCTACAGCTGGTACGACAGCCCCAACCTGCACTTCACCTCGTTGAAGGACTTGTCCCCGCTGTTCGCCCGGCTCGGTCTTGAGGTGGAGCGCTGCATCCCTCTCAACGAGAGCGGCCGCCGCTTGAGAACGGGGGAGTGGGGCGCCAACCTGTTGGCGAGTTCCGCGGTCTACCTGCTCCAGGGCATGCGGTGATCCCGGTGCGGTCTCTGTCCCGCCCCCGGCTTCCCGGGTCGTTGACCGTTCTTCTCGCCCTACTCGCCGGGTCGGGGCTGGCCATGGGATTCGCCCCTTGGGGGGTCTGGCCCTTGACGATCACCGGGGCAGGGCTGCTGACATGGCTGGTCGCGGGCCTTGGCCCTTGGGCCGGATTCGGCGTCGGTGTGCTGACGGGTTGTAGCCTGTACGGAACCACCATCTGGTGGGTGGGCGCCCAGGCGGGACCAGTGGTCTGGGTTCTGGTCGTGGTCATGGCCGTCTGGGTCGGGCTTCTCGGAGCCGTTTCCTCCCTCATCACCCAGCTTCCCGGCTGGTGTTTCCTGGTCCCACTGTCCTGGGGTGCCATCGAATACGGTGCCGGACAGATCCCGTTCGGGGGATTTCCCTGGCTGCGGCTCGGCCACACGACCATCGACCAGCCCCTGGCCGGCTGGTTGCCGCTGGTGGGAACCCCAGGAGCCACCTGGCTGGTTGCGATGGCGGGATGCTGCTGCCTGGCCGCGATCGTCCAGCGGCGCCGACTGGTTCCGTTGATCTCCGTCATCGGCGCTTTCGCCATCGGCGGCGGAATGCTCCTGCTACCGGCGGAGCGCGGTGGCGAGGGCATTTCTGTGGGCATGGTCCAGGGCAATGCGCAGCTGGGCCTGCACGGAGGCTACATCTCCGCCACCGGGGCGACCCCCCATCACCTCAGCGAGACCATCTTCCTGCTTGCCGACGCACGGGCCCATGGCCGCGGCCTGGACATGATCGTCTGGGCGGAGAATTCCACGGACACCGACCCGATGCTCAACCCGACCACGAGAGCACAGGTGAGCGCCGCCGTCGAACTGGCCCGGGTTCCTCTCGACCTGGGGGCGATCACCGCGGGCCCCGAACCCCGGACCCGGCGCACCACCACGCTGATCTGGGTTCCCGGAAAAGGAATCGTGGATCATTACCACAAACGCAATCTCGCTCCCTTCGGGGAGTTCGTGCCCTATCGAGACGTCCTGGAACCCCTGTTCCCGGACGTGAAACGGGCCGGGTACCAGTCGGTACCGGGCACAGACCCGGGCGTCGTGACGGTACCGACCCCCACCGACCCGGATCTGAGGGTGGGCACCGTGATCTGTTACGAACTGGCCTACGACCAGACCGTCTACGACACCGTCACGAACGGCGCCGAGATCCTGGTGGCGCAGAGCACCACCCACAATTTCTCGGGCACCATCGAGCCCCAGCAGCAGATGGCCATGAACCGGGTGCGGTCGGCGGAGCTTGGGCGGGAGTTCATCGCCAGCACCCTCAACGGGTACTCGGGGCTCATTGACGCCAGGGGCGGGCTGCACGAACCCACTAGGGAGTACACGGCCGCGCACCGCATCTACACCGTCCCCAAGCGGAACAACGTCACTTTGGCGGTATACCTGGCGCCGATACTGGGTCCGACCCAGGTCCTCGGTTGCCTGCTGGCCACCGGATTCGGGTTTCGGACGAACCACAGCACTCGCCGGGCCGGTAATCTTGATTGAACGCCCACAAACTCGGATGAACAGGAGAAGCAATGACTGAGGCTTCACACACCGGCGAGGTGCTCGTCATCATTCCAACGTTCAACGAGGCCCAGAACATCGAGAGCATCGTCTCCCGGCTGCGGCGCAGCGTCCCTGAAGCCCACGTGCTCGTTGTGGACGACAACTCACCGGACGGCACGGGCAAACTTGCCGACGCGATGGCGGAACGGGACGATCACATACACGTCATGCATCGCAAGGGCAAGGAAGGTCTGGGTGCGGCCTATCTCGCAGGATTCCGCTGGGGCCTTGAAAGAGGGTATGGCGTACTGGTGGAGCACGATGCTGATGGCTCTCACCAGCCGGAGCAGTTGCCCAGCCTGCTGGCCGCCTTGGAACACGCCGACATGGTCAAGGGGTCTCGCTGGGTCAAGGGGGGATCGGTGGTGAACTGGCCCTGGACACGTGAATTCCTCTCTCGCGGAGGTTCTTTGTACATCCGGCTGATGCTGGGGATGCCCTACCGGGACATCACGGGCGGGTTCAACGCCTTCCGCGCCGATGCCCTCGCCGGGATCGTCGGCCTGCCCATCGACCGTCGCGGCTACGGAATTCAACGCGACCTGACATGGCATGCCCATCAAGCCGGGCTGCGTATCGTCGAGGTACCCATCGAGTTCGTGGAGCGTGAATTCGGTGATTCCAAAATGGGTGGCACAGTGGTCAGGGAAGCAATAATCTCAACCACGAAGATGGGGCTCAAACACCGCTGGCAACAACTGAGAAAACTCTTTGGGAGGCGCCGTGGCTGAAAGACGTGTCCGGTTCCGGGGAGCAGGGCTGTCGCTGGTGCTCGTGCCCTTCCTCATCTACTTGGCAGCCGAGGTCATCATCCTGGTCATGGTGACCGATGCCTTCGGCTGGTGGACCATCGCCCTGCTGATCGCCAACACTCTGCTCGGCTGTTGGCTCCTTCAAAGAGAAGGGCGTCGTGCGTGGGGTGCACTACTCGAGTCTCTGGGCAGGGGCTCTCTACCGCCGGGGCGAACCGCCGATGCGGTGCTGGTGATGGCTGGCGGTCTTCTGCTCATCATGCCCGGTTTCGTCTCCGACATCATCGGGCTGCTGCTGCTTATCCCGCCAAGTCGTCACCTGGTTCGCAGCACGCTGGGAAAACTGTTTGGAAGAGCCATTGGTCACTCCTCCGAACAGCCCGTGGTGATCGAGGGGGAAGTGGTTCAGGAAACCTCGACCACCGACACGATGATCCCGAGGATCAGCCCACCGAGCCCCTGAGCTTGTCCAGCTGCTCGGCCAGGATGTCCTCGAGCTCAGGGATGCTGCGTCGCTCACGCAGCATGTCCCAGTGCGTTCGAGGGGGTTTCGCCTCCTTGGCTTCCCCCGTTGCTCCGTCGGAGCGTTTCGCCATCTGACCGCACCGCTTGCACTCCCACTCGAAAGGCAGCTCCGCCTCGATGGCGAAGGTGATCTCGAAATGGTGGCCCTTGGGGCAGTCGAAACCGACTTGGCTGCGTTCAGCGAACTCGATTCCCTGCTCGTCCTCGAAGCTCTTGGCTCCCAGCCCGACACCGCGAAGTGCTCGATCTGCCATGTTTCTACCTCCCTACTTGGAGTTGAACGTCTCGGATGTCTCTCATGTTCCAAGGCTGCTGGCCCACATGCCCCGGGCCTGCAGCACCTCACGGAGAAGATCCGGCCGGTCCGTGACTATGCCGTCCACCCCCCAGTCGATGAGTGTGTGCATGTCGTCTCGCACATTGATGGTCCAGACGTGCACCCTGTAGCCGGCGCGATGAATTGCCCTGACACGCGCCTTGGTCAGTAACTTGATCTTCACCCCGGCCACCTCGTGGGAGACCGGGATCTGGAACACGCCCGGGCCTCCCTGACGGTAGGTGCGAATGCTTCCCATGGCCATCGCGACCACACCCAGCGGGCCAACCGCCGTTGTCACCTCGGGCATCAACTTCCGGAACCTGTTGATTCGATGCTGTGAGAAGGATCCGACGCACACCCGCTGTTCGGCGTGGAAGCGACGGATGATCCTAGCGAGGAGCTCGACGGCGCCGGGGGCCTTGAGGTCGAAGTTGAAACGAGCTCCTGGGAAGGTCTCGAACAGTTCCTCCACAGTTGGGATTGGTTCGCGTTCACCGACACGAACCTCGCGTACGGCGGCGAAAGGCAACTGAGCGATGTGCCCCTCCACGTCGGTGACACGAGCGAGGTCCGGGTCGTGGAAGGCCACCAGATGGCCATCGGCGGTGGCGTGAACATCGGTTTCCAGGTACTCGTATCCCAGCGCGACCGAGTTGGCGAAGGCCGCCAAGGTGTTCTCGATGCCGAGGTTGGCAGTGAGCAGGGCACCACCGCGATGCGCCATCGCGATGAACTCCGGTTCTAGGAAACCCGCACACATGGAAACCATTATGCCTAGTATTGAGGTGCTTGTGTCACTGAAGTGGGAGACTTGCCCACATGCACAATGTCCTATCCATCCAGTCGGCCGTCGCCTACGGCCACGCGGGGAACTCGTCCGCAACCTTTCCGCTGCAGCGGGCTGGCGTGAACGTGTACCCCGTCTACACCGTCACCTTCTCCAACCACACCGGGTACGGGAGCTGGCGCGGACCCATGATCGCTGCTTCCGATGTGGCGGATGTGATCACGGGAATAGACGAGCGAGGAGCTCTCGCCGGTGTCGATGCCGTGCTCGCCGGCTACCTCGGCTCGGCCGACGTGGGACAGGTCGTGCTGGATGCAGCGGCCCTGGTGAAATCGCGCAACCCAGAGGCGATTTTCCTCGCTGACCCGGTCATGGGTGATGTCGGGCGGGGTTTCTACGCCCGACCGGGCATCCCGGAGTTCTTCCGCGATCACGTCGTGACGGCCGCTGACATCATGACCCCGAACCTCTTCGAGCTGCAGTACCTGGTGGGGCACGAAACAGGCACTCTGTCCGAGGTTGTCGAAGCGGCCCGCGAACTCCGGGATCACGGCCCCGGGATCGTGGTCGTGACCTCCGTCGTGGCCACCGACGCCCCGGATGGCCTGCTGCGGATGCTGGCCGTGGACGCGGACCAGGCCTGGCTGGTGGAAACCCCGATGCTGGACCGCAGCTTCACCGGATCGGGCGATCTCACCGCGGCCATGTTCCTCGCGCACTGGTTGCGCACCAAGGACCTCGGTGAAACCCTCGGGGTGACCGCCTCGGTGGTCTATTCGATCCTGGAGCAAACCTCGATCAGCGGGGAGGCCGAGCTACAGCTCGTGGCAGCCCAGGAGCAGGTGGTGAACCCGGTCAACAGGTTCACCGCGCACAGCCTCTGACCACGGATCAGTTCAGCGCGTCACCCCAGAAGGTGTTGATCTGCGCGCCGAGCTGATTGAAGCGCCTCGGAAGGTCCTCGTAGCCCCGGTTGATCACGTAGACATCCCGCAGGATGGTGGTGCCGCGGGCCGCGAGGGCCGCCAGGAACAGACACACCGAGGGCCGCAACGCCGGCGGGCACTCGATGTCACGCCCACGCCACTTCGTCGGGCCGATGACCATCAGTTTGTGGGCGTCCATGACGGTGACGTTCGCCCCCAGGTCGCAGAGCTTCTTCAGGTGCACCGCACGGTTGTCGTAGACCCAGTCGTAGATGATCGACTGTCCCTCGGCCGTCGCGCAGATCAGGGCGAAGAAGGGAAGGTTGTCGATGTTCAACCCCGGGAACGGCATTGGATGGATCTTGTCCAGGGGGGCCGTCAGCTCGGACGGTTTCACGGTGACGTCCACCAGTCGGGTGTGACCGTTGCCCGATGGGTATTCACTGCTCAGCACCATTCGCTGGCCCATCTCCTCCAGGACGGCGAACTCCACCTCCAGGAACTCGATGGGGCAGCGCTTGACCGTCAGTTCCGAGCGGGTGACGATACCGGCGGTGATGAGGCTCATCGCCTCGATCGGGTCCTCCGAGATGTGGTACTCGACGTCCTTGTTGATCTCCTTGACGCCCTGGATGCGCAGGGTGGTGGTTCCGATGCCCTCCACGCCGACCCCCAGCTCGCGCAGGAAGAAACACAGGTCCTGCACCATATAGTTGCCGGAGGCGTTGCGGATCACGGTCAGCCCCGGGGTGCGGGCGGCGGCCATGATCGCGTTCTCGGTGACCGTGTCCCCACGCTCCACCAGGGTGATGTGGTGTTCGGGCGCACCGTCGCGCTGCACGGTGGCATGGTACTGGCTGTCGTGCGCCTCCACGGACAGGCCGAGGCGTTTCAGCGCGGACATGTGCGGATGCACGGTCCGGGCCCCGAGGTCGCATCCGCCGGCATAGGGGAGCTCGAAGGAATCAAACTCGTGCATCAGGGGGCCGAGGAACATCAGGATGGAACGCGTGCGGCGGGCGGCACGCTGGTCGATGGTCTCGGGGGTGAGTTTCTCCGGACGGGTCAGTTCGAGATCCTGACCCCCATTGGTCGGGGTGACGGTGACCCCGATGGACTGGAGAACGTCGCAGATTCGATCCACCTCCTCGATGCTGGCGATCCCGCGCAGCACGGTGCGACCCCGGTTGAGCATCGAGGCGCAGAGCAGCGCGACGGCCGCGTTCTTGGAGGAACGGACCTCGATCTCGCCCGCAAGTTCCGTCGGCCCAGTGATCTCGAAGTTGACGGTGCCCTCGGTGGCCGCGAGTATCAAGGGCATCTCGAGCGCGGATGCCAGTCTCTCGATCATGTTGAGCGAGACGTTCTGCTGGCCCATTTCTATCCGGTGAACGGCGGACTGTGAGGAGTTGATTTCATCGGCGAGGCGCTGCTGGGACCATTGACGGGCCTTGCGTGCCTCCCGGATCATGATTCCCAGGGACTGGCTGGTGGCGGTCATGGCGTCATCTTAACTCATATCTGAGATAACGCCTGGCGCTCGGTGCGGGCCCGCGCAAGGCGGCGGGAGCACTAGAGTGGGCCCCATGACCCACGAATACGACGTCTGCGTGCTCGGCGCCGGTCCCGGTGGCTACGTTGCCGCCATCCGTGCCGCCCAGCTCGGCCTGAAGACCTGCATCATCGAGAAACGCTACTGGGGGGGAGTGTGCCTGAACGTCGGCTGCATCCCGACCAAGTCGTTGCTGCGCAACGCGGAGCTGGCCCACATCGTCACCCACGAGGCCGACGCCTTCGGCATCCAGGGTGAGATCACCGTCGACTACGGCAAGGCCTTCTCCCGCAGCCGCCAGGTCTCGGAGCGGATGACCAAGGGAATCCACTTCCTGATGAAGAAGAACAAGATCAAGGAGCTCAACGGCTGGGGCACCTTCGTCGACGCCCACACCATCGACGTTGCCGACGACAACGGCGCCACCACCCGGGTGACCTTCAACAACGTCATCATCGCGGCCGGATCGACCACGAAGATGCTTCCCGGAACCAGGATCTCGGCCAACGTGGTCACCTACGAGGAGCAGATCCTGGCCGACAGACTCCCGAACTCGATCATCATCGGCGGCTCCGGAGCCATCGGGACCGAGTTCGCCTACGTCCTGCGCAGCTACGGCGTCGACGTGACCATCGTCGAGTTCTTCGACCGGATGGTTCCCAACGAGGACGCGGAGATCTCCGCCGAGATCACCAAGGCGTACAAGAAACTGGGCATCAAGGTGCTGACCGCCACCAAGGTGGAGTCAATCGAGGACACGGGCAGCGGGGTGCGGGTCACCGTCAGTCCCGCCAAGGGAGGCGCCTCCCAGGTCCTGGAGGCGGATCGTTTCCTCTCGGCTGTCGGATTCGCCCCGCGCACCGAGGGCTACGGCCTGGAGAACACCGGGGTCGCCCTGACCGAACGCGGCGCCATTGCCGTCGACGACCACCTCCGCACCAACGTCCCCGGGGTTTACGCCATCGGCGACTGCACGGCGAAGATGATGCTCGCCCACGTGGCCGAAGCCCAAGGCATGGTGGCCGCCGAGACCATCGCCGGGGTCGAGACCCGCCCCGTCGATTACGACATGATCCCGCGGGCGACCTATTGCCAGCCGCAGATCGCGTCCTTCGGATACACCGAGCAGCAGGCCAGGGACAAGGGCCACGAGGTCAAGGTCTCGAAGTTCCCCTTCGCCGCCAACGGCAAGGCCTGGGGCCTGGGGGAGGGGGTTGGTTTCGTCAAGCTCGTCGCCGACGCCCGCTACAACGAACTGCTGGGTGCCCACATGATCGGCCCCGACGTCACGGAACTGCTTCCAGAACTCATCCTGGCCCAGAACTACGAACTGACGGCCGATGAGATCGCGCACGCCGTTCACGCCCACCCGACGCTGTCCGAGGCCATCAAGGAGGCCGCCCACGGCATCGGCGGGCACATGATCAACCTTTGAGTTCCGCGGCTCGGAGGAAAAAGGGGCGGGACGGTACCCTGAGGGGTACGCAATCGGTTTTGACAACCAGTGATTGGAGCCCCTCATGTGCCGTCCCGTTTCCTGCCCGCGTTGCCACAAGACCACTTGGGCCGGGTGCGGCCAGCACATAGAAGAGGCGCTGCGGGATGTGCCCCCGGAGAAACGTTGTACCTGCCCCAGGAAAGCGGACCGGTGACGTAGCTGGATCCCGATGCGGTGAGGCCGTCGCTTCTCCGCCTGAAACGCGCCAGCGGACAGCTCAACGCCGTGATTCGCATGCTCTCGAGGCCGGCCGGGAGTGCGAAGGCGTGATAACCCAGATCGCTGCGGTCTCCAAGGCCATCGGCCGGGCCGGCTATTCGATCATCGCCCACGACATGCGCACCTGCCTGTTGGACGACCCGACGGGGGAGTCCATCGACGCCCAGAAGCTGGAAAAGCTTTTCCTGAGCCTGTCGTGATCAGAAGTCGTTCAGGTTGACGGGGCCAAAAGCGGTCGCGAACAGCCGGGAGAGCTCTTGGACGGAACCCGGGGAGCCGTGGATGGTGCCGGAACGGGCCAGCTGCGCGGCCGTCACATCGCCGAACCAGAGCCGGGCCAGGCTGTCCACACCGAGCTCAACGGCGGGGGAGAGGGGGGTTCTCGCAGCCTCCCCCCGGCCCTCTCGCACAGTGATGCACCAGGTTCCCTCGCAGAACCCCAACGAATCCGCGACCTTGAGGACCACTTGGCCGTCCGACTCGAAACCGCGATCCGCAACCGCCCTCTCCAGATCCAGGATCCGTAACCAGATGCCGTCGCGGATGACGTTCTGCTTGATGGCCCAGGGATCGACGAGTGAGCCGGGCAGGGGATCGTCCGGGACGGCTGATTCGTAGGTGAGCTTCTCGACCAGGTCGAAACTGGCCAGGCCCTGCCACAGCGCACGATCGATCTCGGGGCTGGGGGAGCACACCGACAGGATCGCGGTGGGTGCGGGGGATTCGCTTTGTTTGCTCTCGAAACCACCGTGCTTGAACTCCGCGAATCCGTCCGGGGCGCCGGAGGCGTCGAAGTGGAGCAGATACCGCAATTTCCTGGACGGCCCCTGCTCGTCGAAGTCCCAGGTGCCGTCCGCCTTGGCGAGATGCATGCCCAGGGGACTGAACGCACCGCGATGGGCCAACTGATGGGAGATGGACAGGTGTTCGAATATATTCTCGTCGAGTGGGGGATTGACGAGCTCCAGTGAACCCGGGGCAACCGCCACATCCGGGCGGATGGCGAAACGCCGGGTGTCAATCTCCCAGTCGACGTGCCGAGTGGCGACCCCGAATCCGAAGCGGCCGTAGATCGTGGCCTCGCTGGCGCTCAACGCGGCCAGTGTGAATCCCTCGGCCCTGGCACACCGGAGGTGGTGGTCCATCATCAGCCGCATCAGGCCACGGCGGCGGTGGGTGGGACGGACCGCGACGGTGTTGATGGCCATGACCGGGACGACGTTCCCGCCGGCGTTCACCCGGATGGGCGCCCAGGCCAGCCCGGCGACCACCTGACGTCCCTCGAGCCCGGACCCTTCCGTGGTGACCATGCCGAGGGTCGCGCCATCGGCGCGCCGGTGCCTGCGGAAAGCGGCCAGGCCGTCATCGGAGGCGCGGCCCTCGAGGAAGACCATCGCGAACAGATCCAGGTACGCGGCCCAGCGAGGATCGTCGTCCGGGGTGTCGAGCGGCAGGAGCTCGAGCTCGTAGGGTTCCATCACCACGACAGTCTATGAGGCCCGGCCATCGGGGACGAGGACAGAAACACCGCGGGAAGACCGGTTGGCGCGCGTGAGGTTCAGCATTTTCTTCCCACCGGCCCAAATGTCCGAATGTCCGATAAGGAACATTATGTAATTATAAGAACGGTTCAGAGGCCCCTGGGCTGGACACCGCGAGGCCCCGCCCCTCCTCCACCCGTTCAACCACGCCATCCCATATTCTGGGCCGTACCGATCGGGATTGGAGTCGCTGTGTTCACCGAAGAGCAGATCCCCGAGCTTCTTGCTCAGCTCACCCTCGAGGAAAAGTGTTCGCTGCTCTCCGGCAGCGATTTCTGGCACACCCAACCGGTCGAGCGACTCGGGATTCCCGCCCTGATGGTCTCCGACGGCCCCCACGGGCTGCGCAAACAGGCCGAGGGCGCCGACGATATGGGCCTGGAGGAATCGGTGCCGGCCACTTGTTTCCCCACGGCCGCGGCGCTCGCGTCCACCTGGGACGTGGCGCTGCTCACCGAGATCGGCCGGGCGTTGGCCGAGGAGGCGAAGGCGCAGGGCGTCGGCGTGATCCTGGGTCCGGGCGTGAACCTGAAACGCTCCCCGCTGTGCGGGCGGAACTTCGAGTACTTCTCGGAGGACCCCCTGCTGGCGGGAGAACTGGCCGCAGCCCTGGCCGCGGGCATCCAGTCCGGAGGGGTCGGGACCTCCGTGAAGCATTTCGCCGCCAACAACCAGGAAACCGATCGAATGCGCACAAACGCGCGGATCGACGAACGCACCCTGAGGGAAATTTACCTCAGCATATTCGAACGAATAATCGAACGAGCGCGTCCGGCGACGTTGATGTGCTCGTACAACCGGATCAACGACGTCTACTCGTCCGAGAACCACTGGCTCCTGACCGAGGTGCTGCGCGAGGAATGGGGTTTCGACGGCCTGGTGATGACCGACTGGGGAGCGGTTCACGACCGTGTCGCCGGGGTCGCCGCCGGGCTGGACCTGGAAATGCCGTCTTCGCGCGGCTGGAACGACCGGATCGTCGCCGAGGCCGTCCGGACAGGCGTCCTGGACGAATCCGACCTGGACCGGGCCGTAGCGCGCGTGCTGCGGCTGGTCTCCCGGCACTACCGGGAGACACCCGAGGAACACCTCGATCTCGGGGCCCACCACGAACTGGCCCGTGAGGCCGCATCGCGAAGCGCCGTGCTGCTGAAGAACGAGGGGGCGGCCCTCCCCCTGCCCGGGCTCGGTGACGTCGTGGTCATCGGGGAGATGGCCCGCACCCCCAGGTATCAGGGGGCCGGATCGTCGCAGGTGAACCCGACCCGCCTGGACAATGCTCTCGACGCCCTGCGGCGCAGGCACCCCGGTTTGCCGTTCGAGCCCGGGTATCCGCTGCCCGACTCCCCTACGGCGGCCTTCCCCGCCGGGGAACTGCTCAGACGAGCACAGGAGGCCGCCGCAGGCCGCACGGTCCTGCTGTTCCTCGGCCTGCCCGCCGCGGACGAGTCGGAGGGATACGACCGTCAACACATCTCGCTGCCCGCCGAACATGTGGACCTGCTGCGCGCAGTGCGCCGGGTGGCCGACGGGGTGATCGTCCTGCTCTCGAACGGCGCGGCCGTCGAGACCGCCTCCTGGCAGGACGACGCGGACGCGATCATGGAGCTTTGGCTGCCAGGCCAGGGCGGGGGTGAGGCCGTGGCGCGGCTGGTCACCGGCGAGGACTCCCCCAGCGGCAGACTGGCGGAAACCATCCCCGAGAGGCTGGAACAGCACCCCGCACAACTCAATTTCCCGGGTGAAGCAGGTGAGGTGCGCTACGGGGAGGGGATTTTCGTCGGATACCGCGGACTCCAGAAACTCGGGAACCAACCGAGTTACCCCTTCGGACACGGTCTGACCTACACCACCTTCGAGTTCAGCGATCTGCAGGCGGAAGTGACCGAGATCACCCCCGAAACGGCGTTGGGCGAGGTGGTTCTCACCGTTTCATTCACCGTCACCAACACCGGCGGCCGAAGCGGTGTCGCAGTCCCCCAGCTCTATATCGGGTATCCGGTCTCCTCGGTGGGCCGCCCTCCCCGGGAACTACGAGGTTTCCAGCACCTGGAACTGGGGCCGGGGGAAAACGCCCGCGTCGAGATCCGGGTGACTCGCCGCGACCTGTCCTTCTGGGATGTGAAGACCCACTCCTGGAGCGTGGAACCGGGAAGGATCCGCGTCGAGATCGGGGCATCCGCGGAGGACATCAAGCTGGGCGTTGATGCGGACCTGCCCGCTCCCCCACAGCACCTGCCGCTGACGGAATGGTCCACCGTCACCGAATGGAGACGGCATCCCGAAGCTTGGGAGAAACTGGAACCCTTCCTGGCCTCCTTCGGGAAGGAATCGGAGTTCTTCCTGTTGGACCTGCCGGTGTGCAAGCTTCCGCTGATGTTCGAGGACACCCTGACCTTCGATCAGCTGACGGAACTGCTCGCCGAAATCCGCACAACCCCCTCTGTTCCCTGAGCGCGCGGGCCGGTGGGACCGCCGATCAAGGAATGGTGTCCGGCGGAAAGGGTTTCCGTACCGTTTGAAGAGTTTCAAGGGGTGAAAGGATCCGGGAATTGTTATTTGATTCCCGGCCAGTAGGCATTGGGGTCCAGGCGATTGCCGAAGATGGCCTGGCCGACACGAACGCAGGTGGCCCCGTACTCGATTGCTAGTTCGAAGTCACCGGACATGCCCATGGACAGTTCGTCCCAGCCCTTTCCTGTGGCGTCCCTCAGTTCCTGCTGCACCTGGCGCATCACCTTGAAGCACCGCGCGATGCGCTCAGCGTCGTCGGTGAACAGCGCCAGGGTCATCAGCCCCCGGACATCCAGTGCGTCGAAGGCGTCGAGTTGTTTGGCGAAGGTCACCACTTCCTGCGGCGGCAGACCGAACTTCTGGTCCTCGTCTGAACTGTTCACCTGCACCAGGACCTCGAGCCGGCGGCCTTCCTGTTGCAGCCGGCGATCCAGCTCCGAAGCGACCTTCAGGGAGTCGAGGGCCTGGAACTCCGTCGCGAACCGGGCGACGTACTTGGCCTTGTTGGATTGCAGGTGCCCGATCACGGCCCACTCGATGTCGGCCACCTCCCGCAGGGCCTCCCATTTGTTCTGGGCCTCCTGCACCTTGTTCTCCCCGAACCTCCGGTACCCGGCGGCGTGGGCCTCGAGGACGGCCTCCGGGGGTTTGGTCTTGGAGACGGGGAGCAGCCGGATCTCGCTGCTGTCGCGTCCCGCTCTCGCAGCCGCGGTTGCGATTTGCTGTTCGATCTTCTGCAGGTTGGCGGCAATGCTGGTCACCCGCCCAAGTCTAGGACCACGCCGCCCAGGGACCGTCCGTGGCAGAATTCCGACTCGTGGAGAGCTTTCGCATCACCCGGGCCCGGCCCATACCGGGACTCGGGCTCGGCAGGTACAGCGAGCCGCTGGACGTCACCGTGACGAACGGCACGATCACCGCCATTGAACCCACCCGGGGTGTCGGCGACGGCGACTTCGACGCCGACGGCGCGAACCTCATGCCCGGCCTGTGGGACAACCACACCCATTTCTCCTTGGCGGCGCTGATCAGCCAGTGCACCCGCTTTCTCCCACAAGGCCACGAAATCGGAGATTCTCGCGGCCGTCGAGGATCACCTGCGACACCGGCCGCCGAGGCTGGTCGGCTACGGTTTCCGTTCGGCAACGTGGCCCACTCCCCCGACCGCCGCCGACCTGGATGCGATCACCACCGTCCCGGTCGCGTTGATGTCCCGCGATCTCCACAGCCTCTGGTGCAACACCCCGGCCCTCGACCAGGCCGGGGCGGCCGGGCATCCGACGGGATTCCTCGTGGAGGAGGAGGCCTTCGCAGGCATCCGTCACATCATGTCGCAGTATCTCGACCTGGTGGAACACGCCGTGCAGGCGGCCGAGCTGGAAGCCGCCTCCCGGGGGCTCGTGGGCATCGTGGATTTCTCCTCCGGCTGGGCCGTGGAAGCCTGGCAGCGGCGCGCGGCGTCCCGGTCCATCGGGCTGCGGGTGGAGGCCGCCACCTACCCCGAGCGGCTCGACGATCTGATCGCCATGGGAGCTGAAACCGGCGACGAACTGGCCGAGAACCTGAGGGTCGGCCCGCTCAAGATAATCGCCGACGGCTCGATGGGCAGCCGCACCGCCCACTGCATCGCGCCTTACCCGAATCCCCTGCCGGGGTATCCGAACGGCAAACCCAACCACACCCGTTCCGAGTTGCTCGCGTTGCTGGGGCGTGCCCGCGAGGCCCGGCTCCGGGCTGCGGTTCACGCCATCGGCGACGCCGCCTGCCACGACGTCCTGGACGCCTTCGAGATCTCGGGTACGCGTGGGTCCGTCGAGCACGCGCAGTGCGTCGCTCCCGCCGATCTGCCGCGATTCGCGCGGTTGAAACTGATCGCAAGCATCCAGCCCGCGCACCAGCTGGAGGACGTCGGGGTGGTCGACCGGGTCTGGCCCGAAGCGAAGGGCCGCGCCTACCCGATGCTCGACCTGCTGCGCGCGGGGGCGAGACTGGCCTTCGGCTCCGACGCGCCCGTGTCCGCCCTCGACCCCTGGAAGGCCATCGAGGCGGCCTGTCACCGCCCCTACCGGGCGGACCAGGCGCTCACTCCCCTGGCCGCCCTGCGGGCCAGCACCCGGACCACGCTCGGTGTCGGGCAGCCCGCCGACCTAGTGCTCACCGCGGGTCCCGGAAAGGTGTTGATGACGATGCTCGGCGGCCGGATCACCTTCAGTCGCTGATCATTCGAAGGGGCTGGGATCGCCCGCCCCGACCCGCACGACCTCCGGTTCGTCACCGCTGAGATCCACGACGGTCGTCGGGGTCAACCCGCAGTCACCGGAGTCCAGGACCGCGTCCAGTTCGTGGTCCAGCAGCTCCTTGATGGTCCACCCCTCCACGAGCGGCTCGGGGTGATCCGGAAGCAGCAGGGTGGAGCTGACCAGAGGTGAACCGACCGCGTCGAGGAGGGCGAGGGTGGTGCGGTGATTAGGGATCCGCACGCCGATCGTGCGTTTCCTCGGGTGCTGCATCATCTTCGGCACCTCGCGGGTGGCCTTCAGGATGAAGGTGTACGGCCCCGGGGTTGCCGCCTTGACCGCGCGGAAAACCCAGTTGTCCATCTCCACGAAGGCCCCGAGCTGGGCGAACTCGGAGATCACCAGGGTGAAATGGTGCCTGTCCCCCAGCTGCCGGATCCGCCGGATGCGTTCGATTCCCGATCCGTTGCCGAGGGCGCAACCGAGCGCGTAGCAGGAATCGGTGGGGTAGGCGATCAACCCACCCTCCTCGAGGATCCGCACCATCTGGTTGAGGGTGCGGGGCTGCGGGTTCTCAGGATGCACGTCGTAGTACTGGGCCACGGATTCACCCTAACTCGCCGGGCAAATCCGGGAACCGTGCGATGACTCCCCACCCGGTTCGCTGCCCGGGAACCTCATCCGGCGGGAAGAGGGGTCACCCGTCACCGGGTTCGTTCGGTCGGAATCCTGGCCTCCTGGCGCACGGTGACGTTCACCAAGGGAAGCACCCGTATGGCGGCTCCCTCGACGACGGCGATGGTGAGTGTGGATGCGCGGTCAACCTTCACCGTGACATCGCTGATGGCCGTGTTGAAGATGGCCCGTCTCCCGGCCTCCCGGCCGTCCTCGATGGAGCCTCCCAGGACGGCGGCGGCCCGGGCCGAGTCCTGGGCGGCCGCCATGGCCGTCGATTCCGCCCACAACAACAATGACCACTGGAGCGCGGCCAGCAGCACCAGCATCGCGAGCGGCAGCAGCAGGGTAACCTGGACGCTGCCGCTCAGGCCCCGCTGGTCCCGGCAGGGGTCTGAGGACCTAGCCATTCCGGCTCCGGTAGGTGTCGACGGGCGATGTTCCCTCCCCCGTCAATGATCTGCTGTCCGGGAAACCCGGCATGGAAACCGGAAACACCGCCCGGCAGGTGAGCCGCACCGTCACGGAGGCGGTCGTTCCTTCCGGAGCAGCCAAGCCCGTGGCATCTACGGCTACTCGTGCATCGGTGCAGGTGATGCGGGAGTTGCCCAGCTCGGTCACAGCAGCGTCCTGCGCCGCTCGTTCCGCTGATGCCTGCGACCGTTCCAGCGAGGCCGCACGTGCCGCCCGTGTGGCGGCGGCGGTAACGGCCTGCTGCGCGAGGGCGTGCCCGGCCATCACGATCACCAGACCGACGAGCAACATCGCGACGGGCAGCACCAACGCCGCCTCCACCGCAACGGAGCTTCCTCGCTCCGACCCCTTGGGAACCATCTGCATCCTTCCGGATCACTGTCAAACCATCCTGCCACTCGAAGGGTGCGGGCGGCTAGGCTAGGTCCCAGAATCAATCCTGAAAGGAATGTTCATGGTCAAGAAGGTAGCCATTCTCACGGCCGGCGGTTTTGCGCCATGCCTGTCCTCGGCCATTGGTGGTCTCGTCCAGCGGTATACCGAGGTGGCTCCTGATGTGGAGATCATCGCGTACAAGCATGGTTACCAAGGTCTTCTGCAAGGTGACTACTTCGTCGTCGACGAGACCGTCCGGGAGAAGGCACACCTGCTGCACCTGTTCGGCGGTTCTCCTGTCGGCAACTCCCGTGTCAAGCTCACCAACGTCAAGGACCTCGTCAAGCGCGGGCTGGTCGCCGAGGGTGCCGATCCGCTCAAGGTCGCCGCCGACCGTCTCGTCGCGGACGGCGTGGACGTCCTCCACACCATCGGTGGCGACGACACCAACACCACGGCCGCTGATCTGGCTGCCTTCCTCGCCACCAACGACTACCCGCTGACCGTGGTCGGCCTGCCCAAGACCATCGACAATGACGTGATCCCGGTCCGCCAGTCGCTCGGCGCCTGGACCGCCGCGGAGCAGGGAGCGATCTTCGCCAAGAACATCGTCGCCGAGCACAATTCGGGTTCCCGGATGCTCATCGTGCACGAGGTCATGGGACGCCACTGCGGCTGGCTGACCGCAGCCACCGCCGCCGAGTACCGCAAGTGGCTGGATGCGCAGGAATGGCTGCCCGGGATCGGCCTGTCCCGCGAGGCGTGGGACGTCCACGCCGTGTACGTGCCCGAGGCGGTCATCGACATCACCGCCGAGGCCGAGCGCCTCAACAAGGTGATGGACGAGGTTGGCAACGTCACCATTTTCCTGTCCGAGGGCGCGGGCCTGGACGCCATCGTCGCGGAGATGGAGGCGGCGGGTGAGGAAGTGCCGCGCGACCCCTTCGGTCACGTGAAACTCGACAAGGTGAACCCCGGGAAGTGGTTCGGGGACAAGTTCGCGGAGAAGCTGGGGGCCGAGAAGGTCATGATCCAGAAGTCGGGTTACTTCTCCCGGTCGGCCGCCGCCAACGAGGCGGACCTGGCCCTCATCAAGCGGTGCACCGACCTGGCCGTCGACTGTGCCCTCGCGGGCCGCTCCGGCGTCATCGGCCAGGACGAGGAGAACAACGACGAGCTGACGGCGATCGCCTTCGAGCGCATCAAAGGCGGAAAGCCATTCGACATCACCCTGCCCTGGTTCACCGAGCTGGTGGCCGCCATCGGTCAGCCCACTCCGGTCGCCGCCGCAGCCCACTGATCAGTCGCCGCGATGGCGGTACCTCGTCAGCAGGGCCGCCATCGCAGCCCCGAGGCCGAGACCGGTTACCGTCCCCATGCCGTAACCGATTCTTGTTCCGGCCCGGACCCCCTGCGCTGCCACATCGACCGGTATCACCGGGGTTGGGTCGGGTAGTTTCTCAGCTTGATGATTCGCAGTTTTCGGGTTGTGCGGATCAACCAGTGGACAGTCGACTCCAATTCTCTCGCCAGCCCATGCTGCGCAGAGCAGCAAGATGGTCGACAGGAGGTTGAACAAAATCATGACCACGATCACAGGCCCAAAAACCACGGCAGTGGGATTGGAAGTGAAAATACCGAGCAGTACTCCCGCGAACTGTTGCAGCAGAGCGACCAGAGCTGCACCTACCGTGGAAGGCAGCAACCAGCTGTGGGAGCGGATCCGATTCCTCGGGAGGGTGCAGAAGAGGAAGGCGAGCAGTAGCCAGCTCACCAAGAAGGTGAGGAGCAGATGAGCCAGCCAGCCGATCACCCCTGCTGAGCCAATCCAAGTCGTGCCGATGACGGCGATTCCTGATGGGAGCAGCAGACAGGCGAACAAGCCGAGAAACACCAGCAGGTTTCCGCCCAGTTCCTTGAGGACTCCTCGTACCCCTTGTTCCCTTTCGGTTTCTTGCTCATTGGTTTGCAGCATCCGGCAAAATCCAATCCGCAGGTTCCCGACCCAGTTCGAGCCCGAGTAGACGGCGGCAATCAAGGCGGTACCAGCCAGACCATACCAGTTTTTTATCGCATTTTGCAGTACGTCAACTGCTTTCTTGGCGAGGTCCGTACTTCCAAGAGCATTCACGATTCCGTCAGACAGAAGATGGAACCAGTCAGGACGCAGCACCGCCAAGGTGAATCCGGTTGCAGCTCCTGCCAGCATCAGCACCGGAACCAAAGTTAGAACCGAAAAATAGGTGATTGCGGCAGCATGCTGCGGACCATGGCGCCGCTTATAGCGTTCACTGATGGTGGTGAGACGCTTGACTGCGGGGTTTTTGAGAAATTTTCTCACCCGGTTTTGGCCCTCCTGCGGGATTCGAGCTCGTTCTCCGTACGCAGGCTCTGCTGCGCGATCCGCTCGCTCGGGAGATCACCGAGTGTTCCCTCGATCTCCTGCCAGACACTGGAGACGGAGATCAGGAACATGCCCTGCCCTCCTTTGGTGAGGTCGAACAGCTCATTGGCGGTCGTGCACTCGTAGACGCTGAACCCGTCGCTGACCAGCGTGAGCTCTGTCAGGTCCTCGACTCCGCGCGCCCGGAGGTGCTCGATTGCGATTCGGATCTGCTGCAGCGAAATTCCGACGTCAAGAAACCGCTTCACGACCCGCAGCAGCAGGATGTCCCGGAAGGAGTACAGACGTTGCGTTCCCGATCCCGAAGCTCCCCGGATCTCCGGCACCACGAGACCGGTTCGGGCCCAGTAATCGAGCTGCCTGTAGGTGATGCCAGCCACCCGATGAGCGACAGGGCCACGAAAACCCAGGTCCTTGGAGACAGAGGCGAAGTCACCGTCGAACAGTGTGCCCTGCAACGGTGTCTCGCCGGTATGCCTGATGCCATCAGCCACTGTGTCAGCCCCTACTTTTCTCACCGACCGCCGGTTCTACGTCACAACTGACGCTAACCGCCGGGTGCTCCGGCAGTGGACGACACGCCCACCGGTACTGCTGTAGATTCTAAACCCTCCAGCAAGGCTCAAGGTTGGCCCGGTCCTCCTCCCGGAGCGCGGAATCCGGGATCAGAAATCCTCCGGCTGGACCTGATCCAAGAATTCTCGGAAC
This sequence comes from Propionibacteriaceae bacterium, assembly GCA_905372155.1. Taxonomy (GTDB): domain Bacteria; phylum Actinomycetota; class Actinomycetes; order Propionibacteriales; family Propionibacteriaceae; genus Arachnia. Next base: position 39,862 of record CAJPNZ010000004.1, on the reverse strand, counting down.
CTCTCGACCTCATCCACATGGACGATCTCGTCGGAGACGCCGACCTTGTCCAGCAGCTCGGCCGTGCAGTGGACGATCCAGCCCCGCCTAATCGCGACGGCCACGACATCGCTGGGTCGTGCATCGAAGGTCAGGTCCCCCACCGCTATCTCTGCATGGAACACGCCGTCCTCCATGAATTTGATCATCAGCCGCGGCCGGGAACCACCTGCAAGCTGCGCAAGGGTCTCGGCCAGCAGGTCCTGGGTGAGTGGCCTGGGGAACTGTTCCTCCTCCAGGGCAACGGCAATGGCTGCGGCATCGACGGCGGAGATCCAGATCGGCAGCAACCGTTCCCCATTATTCTCGCGCAGCAGGAGGACAGGGCCGTCATCGCTTGCTTGGATCCCAACCACACACAACTCGACCATGTTCACAGCTTACGAGACCGGTCAACCGAACAACTGCGAGAACATCATGCCGCTGTGCGCATTCACCACCAGTCGGTAGACCTCACGGAGAACCTCCTTCGGTACTCCTTGGCGTCCTTGGTATTGGCTGATGGCCTGCTCCACCAAGGCCGCTTCCAAGGAAGCGGATTGCTGAAGCACCCTCAGCTGCCGGGGCTCGACCCCGTAGTCGCCGAGACGCTTCGCCGCCACGGCCAAGGCCAGCATCTCCCTGCCGTACCGTTGAGTGCCTTTCCGGTGCGTGATCACTTTCAGGCGCTCCAACTCGATCAGAGCGGCCTCCCCCAACCCTGATTCCGATAGGAGTTCCCTGCGTGTGAAGAGCTGCCGTTGAGCGCCTGCCTGCCGAGGCTGTCTACGCGGCGACTCCGATGTCTGAGGTGCCGTCACCACAGCCGATTCCGTGGTGTCGGGAAGCACCTCTCCTCTGTCCATGGCGGCGAGCTCCTCGCGAATCACCTTGAGAGGAAGATATCTGTCACGTTGGGCACGCAGCACAAAGAGCAACCGCTCGACATCAGCCGGGTAAAAGCGCCGGTAGCCGGAGGGGTGGTCCCGCTCCGGGGAGATCAATCCTTCGTTCTCCAGGTATCTGACCTTTGAGACCGAGATGTCGGGGAACTCTCCCCGGATCGACTCCAGAACCTGACCGATCGTGCGCGGCGCGGCCGGCATCAGCTCCGCCCGGCCTCGCTCAACAGGATCGTTGCCCGGTACTTGCCGATCTGGATCTCGTCGCCGTGCCGCAGCTGGGCACGACCATCGATCAGGACCCTGTTGACGTATGTGCCGTTGAGGCTCCCCAGATCCTCCAACATCAACTGGCCACCCGCTCGCACAAGTTTTGCATGATGACGGGAAACCGTGACGTCGTCCAGGAAGATGTCGGATTCGGGGTGCCGACCTAGAGTGGTCACATCGGAGTCGATCAGGAACTGCGACTCCTTCACGCCGCCTCGGGTGACTATCATCAGCGCGTTGCCGGGAGCCAAATCCGCCGCGTTCGCCGATAGACTCCCCCCGATGGCGGACAGATGCTCGTCCGTGAGAGCCGCGAGAACGCTGGTGGTGTCGTTCTTCGAATCCATGAGATCCCCCTGGCGGTGGTTCCTGACCCCCGTCATCGGTGGCCCCCTTTCCGTACTGATCGCCGTCCAAGCTGCCCCCAGCCTATCGAGGGACAACGGTTTGACAAGCCTGCCATGCTAATTTGGTTTGGCGAATTCTGGCGCGCGTGGGGAGACGACGGAGTCAACAGAAATCTCTGTCATCTGCTTGATCTCGACGTGCCCCTGCACCCTGCTGCCCTCCACCTCGCTGACCAGGCCTCCCCTGAACCGTGCCCCGGCCTCAAGTGTTGCGGGGTCGCCTATGGCCTCGATGACGATTGGCGTGGTCAGCGTAGTTCCATCCACCACGATACGCCCTTCCGGATCACGATCGATCCAGGTGCTCGCCACCACGCGTATTGCGTCATTGAACTCGATCACTTCGGATCCGGCGTCGCGCAGTTCCTCCAACGCGTCCAGCAGCAGCTCCGGGGACATGGCTCCCTGAGGGTCCTGAATTGTTATCCGGACACCCGGCCCGGTCGCCGGAACCGTTCCTGCGACGATCCGCATCTGTTCGATCCGATGTCTGGTCTCGTCATCAGCCGCCTTGGCCCCCGCAGCTCCTGAGACGAGCCCCTCACGAGTTGTCGTCAGCTCTCTTACCTCGGACTCCAAACGTCGTGTTTCGGCTGAGAGGTTGTCCAGCAGCTGAATCAGGTCCGTGCGACGCAAATTGGAGTAATCGGGCTGTGACGCCTGGGAACGCAGGGTCCACACAACGAGAAGAGCTGCCAAGCAGAGTACTGCGCCGACGACCAACTGACCGCGACCCGGTTTCAGAAAGGCGCGCCACAATTTGTCAGGTTCCGCTGCTTCGGTCTGCTCGGCGGCACGCCGTGGGGTTTTCTCAGGCATGAAGCACCGCCCTTCGGATGGCAGCTGCGTTGTTGAAGATACGTATCCCGAGCACCACCACGACCCCGGTGGACAGCTGAGATCCGACTCCGATCTGATCACCCACGAAAACGATCAGCCCGGCGATGAGAACGTTGGACAGGAACGAGACCACGAACACCCGATCGGAGAAAGTCCTCTCAAGCCAAGCGCGGGTTCCTCCGAGGATGGCGTCCAGCGCCGCCACGATGGCGATGGGCAGATACGGCTGGAGGAACACGGGTAGGACGGGTTCGACCAGCAGTCCGATAATGATTCCGGCTGCAAGTCCGAGCAAAGCCAACATTCTCTCCTCCTTCAACTCTTGGTGTAACGAAGCGTCATCGCCGGGTCGGCCGGTAGTTTCAGGTCACTGCTCACCGTTTGAAGTTCGTAGGTGATTCCGTAGTTGTCGTGCAGATACTGCCACCACACTGCGGCAGAGGTTCGTGCGAAACGCGCCTGCAGCCGAGCAGGGTCCCCTATTGCCTCCAGAACATATGGCGGACTCAGAGAGACATAATCCACAGTTATGGCGGACCCAGCGGAGCGGATGGGAGTGAGGGTTGTGATGCGATGGCCGTTTATGGCAACTGCTTCGGCCCCTGCCTGCCACATCCCGTTCACCAAGCGTGTCAGATCGGAATCATAGATCACCCGACTGCCATTTGGCGTTTTTTCCGCATCATTCACCCGGGCCCGGACACCAGGCCCTGAGACGGCAATGGCTCCAGCAGCCAGCTCGGTTTCCTGTAGATCGGCCCGAACGCTCGGATCTGCCACGGCGTCCTGGCGTAGTTGGCTGTTCTCTGCATCAAGTTCACTCGCCCTGGCTGTGAGGTCGTCGCGGTGCTGTCGTTCCGCGGCGATTCTCGACAGGAGGTCCTCTTTTTCATCTGCCATCTCACTACGAGAGCGGGTGGTGGATATCGCGGCGAGAGCCAGCAGAGCAGCCACCATGAGGAGTGCAAGGGACATCACCAAGCGGCTGCGTCGCGGAGATGTCGTGGTCCGGTACTCTGGCTCCATGGCCTCCGAAGCGAGATCGCTCAGGAGACTCATACTGGCATCAGGACGCATCCCGTTCACCTCTTTCACGTGCAAGTTCCACGGTTCCCCGCAGATAGAGGACCCCGGCAACCCAGTAGGCGACTGCTCCGGAGAGCGCCAGTATCCATCCCAGCCATCCTGCCGCAACAAGACCGAATGAGGCAGAAGATCCGATCAGCATGAGCGGAAAGGCCAACAGCAGGAACATCGTCCCCGCTTTACCGACAAGATTCACAGGAAGTGCCACTCGTCCGCTTCGCCGCAATGAGGGGAGCAGGCACAGCAGCAGCAGGTCACGAGCGACGAGGACGGCCAGCAGCCACCAAGGCACGAGTCCTCTGATGGTCATCACCACGACCGCGGTGAGGATGTAGAGCCGATCAGCAACCGGATCGAGGCGCGCCCCCAGCAGCGAGGTCTGGTGGAGCGCGCGTGCCAGGAAACCGTCGAGCCAGTCCGTCGCCCCTGAAACGGCCAACAGGATCACCGCCGCCAGGTCGTGCCCGGCCAGGATGAGCCATCCGAACACCGGCACTGCCAGCAGCCGCAGGAATGAGAGAACATTCGGTATCGTCAACAGCCGATCGGTGTCCCAGGTCCGGGTTGGTTCGACTGCGCTCACGGCAACCAGCCTAGGCCATGTCCACCCACGCCCCGGCGAGTCGTTCACGGGCGTCACCGAGCAGTTGGGGAAGGGCGCGGGTCCGCCCGATGATCGGCATGAAGTTCGTGTCCCCCAACCAGCGGGGGACGATGTGCTGGTGCAGGTGGGCGGCTATTCCGGCGCCGGCGACGGTTCCCTGGTTCATGCCGATGTTGAAACCGGCGGGCTGCGAGACCTCCGTCAGAACCGCGATGGCCCGCTGGGTGAGTTCCGCCATCTCGCGGGTCTCCTCCGCAGTGGCGTCGACGTATCCGCTGACGTGACGGTAGGGGCACACCAACAGGTGCCCCGGCGAGTAGGGGAACAGGTTCATGACCACGAAGGCATGCTCGCCGCGGGCGACGATCAGCCCGTCCTCGTCACGTTTCGTGGGGGAAAGGCAGAACGGGCAGCCGGCCTCGTCCTTCGGTTTGTCCCCCTCGATGTAGACCATCCTGTGCGGGGTCCACAATCTCTGGAAGGAGTCGGGGACCCCGCACAGCTCAGAGGACGGTTCCGTCATCGCGCACCCGGATCCGTGTTGCTGCGGGAGGCGATGTGGGCGCGGATCCGCTCCACCGCCTGTTCGACGGGTACCCCGTTCAGCTGGGATCCGTCCCGGAAGCGGAAGCTCACGGCCCTCGCGTCACGGTCCTCCCCACCGGCGATGAGAATGAACGGCGCCTTCGATCTGGACGCGTTTCGGATCTTCTTGCCGAAACGGTCATCCGAGAAGTCGAGCTCGACCCGGATCCCGTGGGCCTTCAACCGGGATGCGACATCCGCCAGGTGGTCGTTGAACTCGTCCGCCACGGGGACGCCGAGCACCTGCACCGGGGCGAGCCAGGCCGGGAAGGCCCCGGCGTAGTGTTCGGTCAGCACCCCGAAGAACCGTTCGATCGAACCGAACAGGGCCCGGTGGATCATCACCGGCCGCTGGCGTGTTCCGTCGGCCGCTTGGTATTCCAGTCCGAAACGTTCCGGCAGGTTGAAGTCGAGCTGGATCGTGGACATCTGCCAGGTGCGTCCGATGGCGTCCTTGGCCTGCACCGAGATCTTCGGGCCGTAGAAGGCCGCACCCCCCGGGTCGGGCACGAGCTCCAAACCGGAGGCCGTCGCCACCTCGGCCAGAACGTCGGTGGCCTCCTCCCAGGTTTCGTCGTCGCCCACGAACTTCTCGGGATTCTTGGTGGACAGTTCCAGGTAGAAGTCGTCCAGGCCGTAGTCCTTGAGCAGGTCGAGCACGAAGGTCAGGAGACCGGTCAGCTCGTCGCGCATCTGTTCGCGGGTGCAGTAGATGTGGGCGTCGTCCTGGGTGAATCCCCTGGCCCGGGTCAGGCCGTGCACCACGCCGGATTTCTCGTTGCGGTAGACGGTGCCGAACTCGAACAGCCGCAGCGGCAGTTCCCGGTAGGAACGGCCCCGCGAACGGAAGATCAGGTTGTGCATGGGGCAGTTCATGGGTTTCAGGTAGTAGTCCTGTCCCTGCCTGCGGATGTTGCCCTGCGCATCGCGTTCCTCGTCCATGTGCATGGGCGGGTACATGCCGTCGGCGTACCAGTCGAGGTGCCCGGAGGTCTGGAACAGGGATGCCTTCGTCAGGTGCGGGGTGTAGGCGAACTGGTAGCCCTCCTCGACGTGGCGGCGCCGGGAGTAGTCCTCCATCTCCATGCGCACCACGGCCCCGTTCGGGTGGAACACGGCCAGTCCCGACCCGATTTCGTCGGGGAAGGAGAACAGGTCCAGTTCGGTGCCGAGTTTGCGGTGGTCGCGCCTGGCTGCCTCGGCCATGCGGGTCTGGTAGGCCTTCAGGTCCTCCCGCGTGGCCCACGCGGTGCCGTAGACGCGTTGCAATCCGGCGTTGCGCTGATCGCCCCGCCAGTAGGCGGCGCTCGATTTGGTCAGCGCGAACGCCTGGAGGTAGCCGGTGTGGGGCAGGTGGGGGCCGCGGCACAGGTCGCGCCACGCGACGGAGCCGTCGCGACGGACGTTGTCGTAGATGGTGAGCTGCCCCTCCCCCACCTCGACGGATGAGCCGTCGGCGGCGGAGGCACCACCCTTGTCCGCTATCAGCTCCAGTTTGAAGGGTTCGGTGGCCAGTTCCTCGCGGGCCTCCTCATCGCTGACCTCCCGCCGCACGAAGCGCTGTTTCTCACGGACTATCTGACCCATCCGTTTCTCGATCGCCTTCAGGTCCTCCGGGGTCAGCGGGGAGGTGGCGAAATCGTAGTAGAAGCCGTCGGTGATGGGTGGGCCGATGCCGAGCTTCGCCTCCGCGAACAGGTGCTGCAGGGCCTGGGCGGTCACGTGTGCCGCGGAGTGGCGGATGATGGCGAGGCCCTCGTCGCTGTCGGCCAGGACGGGTTCCACCTCGTCGCCGTCGGCCAGTTCGCGCTGGAGGTCGCGGATCTCGCCTCCGACCCTCATCGCCACGATGGTGCGATCCTCTCCGAAGAGGTCGAGCCCCGTGGTGGTGGTCGTCAACTCGACGTTCTCACGAGAGCCGGGACGAATGACGACGATGGACGCAGACACGTGCGCGTTCCTTTCACTGGGCGACCCGCTCATTCTGCCACCAGCCGGGCATGACGCGTTAAAGGTTCGCGCCCGGACAGCTCCCTCGTCTTGAGGTCACGCCAGCCAGCGGAAAGGTCACCCGGGCTCCGGGAAGCGGCGTCCGGACTGGTTCGTGGCGTTGTGGGTCGTGATCATGGATGGGGGGATCTTGCCGCCAGGTGGGTGAACTCGGGTTTCTTCGCCATGCGTTCGGCGACGAAGGCACAGGTGGGGATGACTCGTTTCTCCTCGGCCTCGATCCAGATCAGGGCGAAGTCGGCCAGTTCCCCCGCCAATCCCCTGCCCCTGAATTCCGGTTCGGTGACGGTGTGGGTCAATTCCAGCGCGTAGCCATGGTCCATGTAATCGATGTAAGTGGCCACGCGCTCGTCGATCAGCAGTTCGAACCGGGACCTGGCTGCGTTGTTCATCAGCTTTGACTTGCTCACGGGAGCCTCCAGATGAAAACCCGAGCTCGCTGAGCCCGGTGTATTTCGTGGGCGATGCCAGGTTTGAACTGGCGACCTCTTCCGTGTCAAGGAAGCGCGCTACCACTGCGCCAACCGCCCGAGGTGGAGACGGGATTCGAACCCGTGTACACGGATTTGCAGTCCGTTGCCTCGCCTCTCGGCCACTCCACCGAGTGGAACATGTCTCCGAGCGGACGACGAGATTCGAACTCGCGACCCTCACCTTGGCAAGGTGATGCTCTACCAACTGAGCCACGTCCGCACGCGCTTTCCCCTGACCTCCCCTTCGGGCTGCCTCGTTCGGCGCGTAGAGAACACTAGCGCAGGGTTTCGAGCGGATGCAAGTTTCACCCGCCAATGAGTGTTTCAGCCCCACTGGCCAGGACTGAAACACCCGCGGGCCTCAAACGGGGATTCCGACGTAGATGGTCTCCAGGTACTCGGCGATGCCCTCAGAGCCGCCCTCGCGGCCCAGCCCCGAGTGTTTGACCCCGCCGAACGGGGCAGCCGGGTTGGAGATCGCGGCGGAATTGATCCCGGTCATGCCGACCTCGAGTCGCTCCGACATCCGCAACGCGCGGTCGATGTCTCCCGTGTGAACGTAGGCGGCCAGCCCGACCGGCGAGGAGTTCGCCCAGGTGAGTACCTGTTCCTCGGAATCGAAGGGCACCACCGGGGCCACGGGCCCGAACAGCTCTTCGCAGACCACGGGCTCCCCGGGGTCTGCGACGGTCAGCACGGTCGGGCGGTAGAAGTATCCCGGACCTGTGACATCCTCGCCTCCCGTGAGCACCCGGGCACCGCGTTCACGAGCTCCCTCCACGAGTCCCCGGAGGCGCTGCCGCTGCCCGGATGTGATGATGGGACCGATGTCGGTCGCCGGATCGAGCCCATCACCCACGACCAGCCCCTCGAACTCGGCGGCGAGCCGCGCGGCGAACTCGTCGACCAGTTCCCGGGAGACGTAGAACCGGTTCGCGGCGTTGCAGGCCTCACCCATGTTCCGCAGTTTCGCGGATTTCGCGGCCGCCACCGCGCGATCCAGGTCCGCATCGCCGAAGACGATGAACGGGGCGCAGCCCCCGAGTTCCATCGAGGTCCGCAGCACGTTGTCAGCGGCCTCGCGAAGCAACCTCTTGCCCACATCGGTGGATCCCGTGAAGGAAAGCTTCCGCAGCCTCGGATCCCCGAGCAGGGGCTTGGTCAGGGCGGCGGAGGACGAGGTGGGAACCACGTTGACCACGCCGTTTGGAACACCGGCCAGCCGGCATGCCTCGGCGAAGGCGAGGGCGGTCAGAGGGGTCAGCTTCGACGGCTTCAGGACACCGGAACAGCCGGCCGCCAACGCTGGGCCGAGCTTGCGGGTGGCCATCGCCAGAGGAAAGTTCCACGGGGTGATGGCCAGGACCGGACCGACGGGACGAGGCATGGTGATCACCCTCAGGCCGCCCTCGGGGGTCGTGGAATAGCGGCCGTTCAGGCGCACCGCCTCCTCGGAGAACCAGCGGAGGAACTCGGCCCCGTACGCCACTTCACCGCGCGCCTCGGCCAGGGGCTTCCCCATCTCGATGGTCATCAGGACCGCGAACTCCTCCGCGCGTTCCACGACGATCTCGAACAGGTTTCGGAGCAGTTCCGCACGGGCCCGCGGTGCCGTGCGGGCCCAGCTCTCCTGGGCCGCGGCCGCGGCCTCCAGCGCAGCCAGACCATCTTCGGCATCCGCGTCGGCGACCCGGGTGATCACATTCCCCGTCGCCGGATTGATGACATCGAACTCCCCATCACCCCGGGCCTCGCGCCAAGTGCCGTTGATGAAAACCCCGGTCGGGGCGGTGGCGAGCGCCCTCGCCACCAAAGAGTTTTCTACGGAAACGGCCTCCATGGCCACACCTCCAAGAATTCGGCGAACAAATCCACTTTAGAGATTCCACGAGCGTGCTCCGTCGAGCTTGACCCCATGACGGCACACCGAACCGCCTCACTCTTCCCGGCCTCACGACTCCGGCACGGCAGACGCTCAACTGATCTGTTGCCGTTCCGGCCCCACGACGTTGCATGTTGCCTTGTTGATAATGAAACCGGGGAATCCTCGTGGTTGGCGCCTTCTTGGAAGGTGCGCTAAAGTGGCAGACCGCACGGGCGATTGGCGCAGTGGTAGCGCGCTTCGTTCACACCGAAGAGGTCGGCGGTTCGAAACCGCCATCGCCCACCGATGCTCCTCACGAAAGCCAGTCAGCCGCAAGGAGGAGAGGTATGTCGGCACCAGCCATCGTGCTCGTCGCACGAGGCGACGATGATCCTGCCGTCCGAACCTCTCTGGACGTTGTGATCGACCACCTCCATCGCCTGCGACCCGATCTTCACGTCGCCCTCGGACTTCTGAACAGCAGCACCCCAACGGTGCACGAGGCAGTTGCTGCCCTGGCCGCCACCGGGGTGGAGGAGATCGCGATGGTCCCGATGGACCTGGTTTCAGCAACCGAGCACTCCCCCGTCCTGTCCCATGCCCGCGATGAGGTTGGCGCTGCCAACCCCGATCTGGGCATCGTGATCGCACGCCCCATCGGCCCGGACATCGATCTGCTGAATGTTCTGGATGCCAAACTGCGCGGAGCGCTTCACCGCGCAAACGCCGTCGAGGTCGATGCCCTGGTTCTGGCCTGCCCTGACGGCGGGGATCACAGGGGCAACTCACTACTGGCCCGACGAGCCCGGCAATGGGGCGCGCATCACAAACTTCCGGTGCAACTCGCCCAGAACGACATCAGCGGTCGCGCCACTGGCCTCGCCATAGGCGCGCTGCGCGGCCAAGGACGTCGGCACATAGCTGTCGGCTCCCTGTTCCTGACCTCCGGTCCTGTTTTCCGCGCTCATCAGCAAGCGGCGATCAGGGCGGGGGCCTTGGCCGTCACCCCTCCGATAACCGAGGACCCACGAGTGACCGAACTGATCCTGGCCCGCTACGCCTTTGCCGCCATGCGACTGCTCGACATCGACCCTCACGAGGATGGAACATGACCAGCAACTTTCCTCTCGACCTCCCCGACCAGGAATGGCAAACCCGTCTGAGCGATCTCGAGTATCACGTGCTGCGAGAATCGGGCACGGAGGCCCCCTTCACGGGTGAATACACGGATACCAGTGCCGAGGGGGTGTACGAATGCAGGGCTTGTGGGACCGAGCTGTTCCGCAGTGAGGCGAAATTTTCCTCCCACTGCGGTTGGCCCAGCTTCTTCGAACCCCTCGCAGAGGATCGGGTCATCTACCTGGAAGACCACTCCATTCCCGGGCCGCCCCGTGTCGAGGTTCGGTGCGCGGCCTGCAATTCTCACCTGGGGCATGTCTTCCGAGGCGAGGGATACCCCACCCCCACCGACGAGAGATATTGCATAAACTCCATCTGCTTGCGCCTCGCTCCGGCGCGCCATCAAACCAGCTCGGGAGAAGCCACATAGGCTCACTTCCGTGACCCTAGCTCCGCCCACCATGGCCGACCCCGAGTTCCAGCATGCCCTGGAAGAATTTGCCAGCATGCAGTGGCGTTCAGGGATCAGGGCTGAGGAGATCGGGTCTCCCCAACGGATTGCCCCGTTCTCCGTGGCCATGGCACTGGACTTCATGGAGGGCGACGAGGAGCTGGGCACCGGGCGGTTGATACTGCTGCACGATCCCGCCGGCAACGAGAACTGGGAGGGGCGTTTCCGTTTGGTCTCCTACGTGCGGGCCGAGGTGGACCAGGAAATGGTCACCGATCCTTTACTACCAGAGGCCGCATGGTCGTGGTTGGCTGAGGCACTCACCAAGCATGGGGCTGCTCACCGCGCCTTGGCCGGAACCGTGACAGCATCCTACGGCCGTGGTTTCGGGGAACTCGCGACGCACCAGGCCGAGGTGGAGGTCAGGGCTTCCTGGACACCGATCCTGGACAATCATCACAAGATGACCGTCCATCTCAAGGCCTGGCAGGATCTCCTCGGGCACATCTCAGGACGCCCCCCTCTGCCCCGTGGGGTGGTGCAGTTCCCGGGGCGCTCATGAGCCAGTTCATCGAGTATCCGCGAGAACCACTGCGTCTCTTGGTGGACACCCCCGAAGCATTCGATGCCTGTCTTGATTCCTTGAGCTCCGGCAGCGGTCCTGTTGCGTTCGACGCGGAACGTGCCCACGGCCACCGATACTGGCCCAAGGCCTATCTTTTCCAGATGCGACGTGAAGGATCCGGTACTTGGTTGGTGGACCCCATAGCCCTCGAGCAGGACGGGGACACAAACCTCGGCCGGCTCGTCGATGCCTGCGCCGAAGCCCCGTGGATCATCCATGCGGCCTCACAGGACCTTCCCTGCATGGTGGATGTAGGTATCCGCCCCCCCGTGTTGTTCGATACCGAGCTGGCGGGACGCCTTCTCGGAGCTCCGGCGGTCGGTCTCGCTGCTCTTCTCGATGCAAAACTGGGCATCCGACTGCGCAAGGCACATTCGGCGGACAACTGGGCAATTCGCCCACTACCGATGTCGTGGTTGATCTACGCAGCGCTGGATGTCGATTACCTGATCGAGCTGGCCGATGTCCTGCATGCGGAGCTCGTCGCCAGGAATCGCATCGCCTGGGCCGAGGAGGAGTTCATTCACATTCTGCGGAGCTTCTCCACGCCACCCGCGCCGCGGAAGGAGCCCTGGCGTCGGCTGTCAGGCATCCAAGGTTTGAAACACCCGAAACAGCTGGCCGTGGCACGAGCACTCTGGCAGGAGCGAGATCTCGTGGCACGAAACCGGGACCGCCCGCCTTCCCGGATCCTCACTGACGCGGCAATCGTCGAATTCGCCTCAGGACTCACCCCGGAAGGCCCAATCCCGGATGCTCCCTCGCTTTCCAGAATCCCCGGATTCACCACACGCAGTGCCGGGCGGTACCGAGCCAACTGGGCTCGTGCGCTTCAATCCGTGTTGCAGCTGTCCCCCTCCGATTACCCATCGCGCCGCCCGGAGCCAAGCGGCATGCCGCAGCCGCGCTCCTGGGAACGCAACAACCCAGAACGCTGGGAACTTTGGAGGAAGATCCGCGCAGATGTCGACGCCCTGGCCGGCGAACTCGGTATTCAGCCCAGCCTCATAGCACCTTCTGCAACCCTCCAGGCCTTCATCCACGCCTGGGAGGATGGCAGAGATCCCCGGGCCGTTCTCCTGGAAGTCGGTTCCCGGAACTGGCAGGTCGATCTGCTCCTTCCGCTCCTCACAAAATATCTTTGACGCTCTCCGGCCGGTTGTTCCTCAGCCGAACGCGACGCCTCAGACCGGCTGGGTGATTTCCGCTCGTCTCCGAAGCATCGTTTCCAGCACATGACGGGCGATGTCACGCGCTGTCAATCCAAGATCCTCCAGAACCTCCTCCCTGGTCCCCTGAGCGAGGAACCCATGCCTGACACCGAAGATGAGGACCTGTGGCCCGGTCCCGGCAAGCCGGACGAGCAGCCTTTCCCCCAGACCTCCGGCAACCAAATTGTCCTCAATACTCACGACCATCTCGTGTTCCTGGGCCAACCGAACCAGCTCGGGGCTGAGTGGAATGCACCAAGCAGGATCCGCCACCGTGCACGGCACCCCCTCCGCGGCAAGCTTTTCCGCCACCCCGAGTCCAATTCCCGCGAACTGTCCATACCCCACGATCAGGATGCCGGCATCGGTGTCCAGGCGAAGCAGATCGACCTGATCGCGCCCCTCGCCGCGGCACGCGATTGCAGGTATCTCGCTGGGGAGACGTTCCTTCGAGTATCGCAACACGGTCGGAACGTCTTGGACCGTGACCGCCCGTTCCAGCGCCGCGACAAGCCGAGGCTGGTCCCTCGGGGCCGCAATCTCCATGGTTGGTACGAGCCCCAGCATCGAGAGATCCCACACACCGTTGTGACTCGGGCCGTCGGTCCCGGTCACCCCGGCCCGGTCGAGTGCAAAAGTGACGCCGGCGCCGTGAAGGGCCACATCCATCAGAATCTGGTCGAAAGCCCGATTCAGGAAAGTGGCGTACACGGCGACAACGGGATGCACTCCTGCCCTGGCCAGCCCGGCAGCAGAGACGACGGCATGTTGCTCGGCGATGCCGACGTCGAAGACCCGATCCGGGAAGGCCGCAGCGAACCTGTTGAGTCCCGTCGGATGCAGCATGGCGGCCGTGATGGCCACCACGTCCGTTCTACGCTCCCCGATCCGGACCATGGCATCACCGAAGGCATCGGTCCATGTGGCCTGAACGGCGTCGCTCAGCGGCTGTCCGGTGACCTCATCGATCCTTCCGATGGCGTGGAACTGATCCTTCTCGTATTCCTCGGCAGCCTTGAAACCCTTGCCCTTGCGGGTGATGGCATGGACCAGGACAGGACCCTCGAATTGTCGTGCCTGCTCAAGATGCCCGATGACCGCACGAATGTCGTGTCCATCTATGGGGCCCGTGTACTTCAAGCCCAGGTCGGAGAACATTCCCTGCGGTGCGAGAACGTCCTTGACCCCGGTTTTGAAGCCGTGCAGCAGGTCGTAGGCGGGACGTCCCAGAACCGGGGTCCGGTGGAGCCAGTTCTTGATGAGACTCAGCGTCCGCTCATACCGTCGATCGGTACGCAATCCGGCCAAGTGCTTGGCGAGCCCGCCGACCGTCGGGGTGTAGGAACGGCCGTTGTCGTTGACGACGATCACGATCCTCAGGTCGGGTTGGGCCGCTATGTTGTTCAGCGCCTCCCACGCCATACCACCCGTCAATGCTCCGTCACCGACCACCACGACCACTGTGCGCTTCTCACCGCGCAGGCGAAACCCCTTGGCCAGTCCCTCGGCCCAGGACAGGGCTGTTGAGGCGTGCGAGTTCTCGACCCAGTCGTGCTCGGACTCGGAACGGGACGGGTAGCCGGACAGGCCTCCCCGCTGCCGGAGATGCTCGAAACCCTCGGCCCGGCCGGTCAGGATCTTGTGGACATAGGACTGGTGCCCGGTGTCGAAGATGATCGGATCGTGGGGCGAGTTGAAGACCCGGTGAATACCCAGGGTGAGTTCGACGACACCGAGATTCGGCCCGAGGTGCCCACCAGTGCGACTGACCCGGTTGATCAGAAAGCCGCGGATCTCAGATGCGAGGCTTGTCAGCTGGCGGCGCGAGAGCGTTCGCAGGTCACGCGGGCCACCGATCTCGGTGAGCAAGGACATAGCGGACAGTGTAGAGGTTCTCCCAAGGAACAGACACCTTGTAGTGTTACCGTTCCGGGCCGCGTGTTCGCCTCTTCCCTGCGGAACGGCCCCTCGGAAATCCAAGGCGATACACTCCCCAACCATTGACGAAACGCTCCGGACCGTGCCCCGCGTCAACGTCCGGGGGACCTGTCCCGAGTGCTCCGGACCGACCATGTGCTGAAACCGTGTCGTGTGCACCAGTTGCACCTGGACACGCGAGGGAGCCAGACCGGGTCGTTGATGCACCTGCTGCCGGAAATGGGAGGCTGACCGGCCCGTGGCCGTGAAACCGGCCTGGACCGTGTTGTGGTTCCGGTGCGGCGTCTGCGGAGCGCGGAAAAAGGAAGTCCGCTCCCATGTGGTCCGGCAGAGACGCGGGTTCCGGTGCCCGCCTGTTCCTGTGGTTCACTGATGTTCCTGGATGTATTTGGAGCTCTGCCACCGGCTGCCCGCCTGGATCATCTGGGCGAAGAACCGGACCACGGTGCTCGCAGGACTGAGGAAGCTGCGGCGCATGGAGGCCGCTCTTCCTGGAGGTGCCGGGCGGGCTTCCCGCACAAAGAATCCCTGAAAGCCGGTCAGGCGGGATGTCCTCGCAATTTTCACCACGAGATGCTGACTTTCTCGGAGGGGCCAGGATCCAGAGCCGCGGACCGTTTTCTCACGCGAAGAATAGGTGGGGAGCGGGTTTCCCCACGCCCCACCTATTCGGTTTTCAGGAAGGATTTTGGCTGTCAAGATGCGGCATAGGCGACCGAGGAATACCTCCGCGCTTTCTCCGCCTGATGAACCATGCAATCGTGAGCCCAATGAACCATGGGAATGTCAGCGACACCGGGATCCTTGTGTCATCGAACCACAACAGCAGCCCGAGAATGAAAACGAAGAACACCAGAACCACCCACGGCATAAAGGATGCGCCAGGCATCTTGAATGCCGCGTTCTTGTGGGCCTCGGGGTGCAGTTTCCTGTACCGGATGTAACACACCAGGATCAGCGACCACATGAACAGCACGAGCCCAACGGAAACTGAGGAGACCGCGACGAACGCGTTCACCACGTTCTTCCCCAGCATGAGAACCGGGAAAGCAATGAGTGTGCACGCCACCGACAGCAGAAGCGCCTTTGCCGGCACCTTGCGCTTTGACAGGTGACCGAACGATTCCGGAGCCTGTTTGGCCAAGGACAGCCCATACAGCATGCGGGAGGTGGAGAAGATCCCCGAGTTCGAACTCGACGATGCGGAGGTCAGCACCACGAAGTTCATCACTCCCGCTGCCGCCGTGATCCCGATGAGCCTGAACAGACCCACGAACGGTGAGCTCGGATCCTTCACATAGTTCTCCCACGGCGTGACCGACATGATCACCGCCAGGGACAGCACGTAGAAGATCACGATCCGAACCGGAATTGCGTTGATCGCTTTCGGCAGGGTCTTGTTCGGATCGGAGGTCTCTGCTGCCGCCGTTCCGATCAGCTCGATACCGATGAAAGCGAAGACGGCGATCTGGAAGCCCGCCAGGAAGCCTTCGGTACCGGTCGGGAAGAACCCACCGTGATCCCAGAGATGGGCCACGGATGCAGTTGCGACACCATCTCCCGTCGAGTACTGGAATTGCGTGATGATCATCCAGATACCGACCGCGATCAGCAGTAGGATGGCGACGATCTTGATCAGGGCGAACCAGAACTCGATCTCACCGAACAGCTTCACCGTCAACAGGTTGCATCCGAGCAGAGCCATCAGCAATACGAACGTACAGATCATTGCCAGCGTCAGGTCCTGCTGCTGCGCGTCAGTTTGATCCGGATGAATCCAGAAATCAAAGTACCCGGCGATGGCGATGATCTCGGCAGACGCGGTCACCACCCATAGGACCCAGTAGGTCCATCCCGCGAAGAATCCCGCCCAAGGACCGAGCATGTCCCTGGCGAAGTCCTGGAAGGACTTGTACTCGAGATTGTGCAGCAGGAGCTCGCCCATGGCCCTCATCACGAAGAAGAGCATCGTTCCAATGATCACGTAGATCAGCAGGAGAGATGGTCCGGCTAGGCTGATGGTCTTGCCCGAGCCCATGAAAAGGCCCGTTCCGATGGCGCCGCCGATGGCGATGAGCTGGATGTGGCGGTTCTTCAGATTCCGCTGTAGATGCTCTTGCCCATCGGCGGCCTGCGTTGATGCGGCAGGTTCATCCGACATGATCCAGCGCTTCCGTCAGGGACATCAGCGGCAGATTGAACGCCTCGGAAACGCCCGAGAAGGTCAGGTTGCCCTTGACCGTGTTGAGGCCCTTGGCCAGCGCGGGGTTGTCCTTCAGCGCCTGGGCCGCACCCTTGTCGGCGAGCTGGACCGCATAGGGAAGAGTGGCATTCGTGAGCGCCCAGGTGGAGGTGTTCGGCACCGCGCCCGGCATGTTCGCCACGCAGTAGAACTGCGAGTTGTGGACGGGGAAGGTCGGCTCGTCGTGGGTGGTCGGGTGGGAGTCCTCGAAGCAGCCACCCTGGTCGATGGCGACATCCACCAGCACCGATCCGGGCTTCATCTCGGCGACCATGTCGTTGGTGACGAGCTTCGGAGCCTTGGCGCCGGGGATGAGCACCGTGCCGACCACCAGATCGGCCTGGAGGACGTGCTCGCGCACGGTGAGGGCGGAGCTCACGACACCGTGTACCTGGTTGTGGAACCTCCAGAAGGTGTTGCGCAGCTTGTCGAGGTCGGTGTCGAGAACCGTGACGTCCGCACCGAGACCCATGGCGATATTGGCCGCGTTCTGGCCTGCGACACCACCACCGAGGACTACGACCTTGGCGCTGGGAACGCCACCGATGCAGCCCATGAGGACGCCGCGCCCGCCCTGGGCCTTCATGAGGGCGTGGGCACCGACCTGGGGGGCCAGGGAGCCTGCGATCTCGGACATGGGGTAGAGAAGCGGCAGCGCACCGGAGGGCAGCTGAACGGTCTCGTAGGCGATCGCCGTGGTGCCCGCCTTGAGCAGAGCATCGGTCTGGGGACGATCGGCCGCGAGGTGAAGGTAGGTGAACAGGGTCAGGTCCTCACGCAGGTACTGGTACTCGCTGGAGATCGGCTCCTTCACCTTGATCACCATCTCGCCAACCTCCCAGGTGTCGGCGGCGTTGCTGACGATCTTCGCACCCTGCGCGACATATTCCTCATCCGAGATCGAGGAACCGACGCCCGCACCCTTCTGGATGTAGACCTCGTGGCCCCTCCTGACGAGCTCGTGGACACCAACAGGGGTGATGGCGACCCGGAACTCGTTGTTCTTGACCTCGGTCGGGACTGCGATACGCATGTGTTACTCCTTCGTAATTGTTTGGCTGCCCCACCTCGGGCATCCATGCGTTTGCCTGACACCGACAGTAGTACGGTTCGGATCAGCGTGCGCAGGCACCCCCCCTGTTTTCCGCTTCGACAAGGCCTTGAACCACTGCGACCGGGAGCGACAGGACCCCTGCGAGACCGTTCGGTGAGGGCTCGCAGGGGTCCCTGGGGCCGTCGTCAGGCTTTCGCCAGGTTGCGCAGTACGTAGGGCATGATGCCGCCGTTGAGATAGTAGGCACGTTCCCCCGGGGTATCGATTCGCACGATCGCGTCGAATCCCGTCGCCGTGCCATCGGGCCGGGTGGCGGTGATCCTGACCGTGCGCGGGGTGGTACCGGAGTTCAGGTCGGTGATGCCGGAGACGGCGAAGATCTCCTCCCCCGTCAGGCCGAGGAAGTCGGCCGAGAGCCCTTCGGGAAACTGGAGCGGAAGGACCCCCATCCCGATCAGGTTGGAGCGGTGGATCCGCTCGTAGCTCTCCGCGACCACGGCCTTCACCCCGAGCAGGGCCGTGCCCTTGGCCGCCCAGTCCCGGGAGGATCCGGACCCGTACTCCTTGCCCGCCAGGATCACCAGCGGAACCCCTGCGGCCGCGTAGTTCTGGGCCGCGTCGTACACGGTTCTCACCGGGGCCCCGGGAAGGGTGAAGTCGCGGGTGAAACCGCCTTCGGTTCCGGGTGCCACTTGGTTTCGAAGCCGGATGTTGGCGAAGGTTCCCCGGATCATGATCTCGTGATTCCCGCGCCGGGAACCGTAGGAGTTGAAGTCACGATGACCAACCCCGCGGGAGGCAAGGTACACACCTGCCGGGGAGTCGACCTTGATGCTTCCTGCCGGGGAGATGTGATCGGTGGTGACGGAATCCCCCAGTTTCAGCAGTACCCGCGCACCCTCGATGTCCCTGACCGCGATGGGCTCGTCGGGCATTCCGTCGAAGTAGGGGGCCCTGCGAACGTAGGTGGATTCCTCATCCCATTCGAAGACCGCTCCACCCGGGGTGGGCAGCGAACGCCAGCGCTCATCCCCAGCGAACACATCTGTGTAGCGGGACAAGAACATCTCGGAACTGATGGACGAACTGATGGCCTCCTCGATCTCGGCCTGGGTGGGCCACAGGTCCCGCATGAACACGTCGTTCCCGTCACGGTCCTGGCCGATGGGGTCGTTGAACAGGTCGATGTCCATGGTACCCGCCAGGGCGTAGATGATGACCAGCATCGGACTGGCGAGGTAGTTCATCTTCACGTCTGGGCTGATCCGGCCCTCGAAGTTCCGGTTGCCTGAAAGCACCGCCGTCACGGCCAGATCGTGTTCGTTCACGGCGGCGGAAACCTCGGGAATCAGGGGACCGGTGTTGCCGATGCAGGTCACACAGCCGTAGCCGACGAGGTTGAACCCGATCGCGTCCAGGTAGCCTCCGAGCCCGGACCTGGTGTAGT
Source organism: Propionibacteriaceae bacterium (assembly GCA_905372155.1). GTDB lineage: Bacteria > Actinomycetota > Actinomycetes > Propionibacteriales > Propionibacteriaceae > Arachnia. Next base: position 20,716 of record CAJPNZ010000004.1, on the reverse strand, counting down.
AGTCGGTGACCACCTGGGAGCCGGGCGCCAGCGACGTCTTGACCCAGGGTTTACGGGTCATTCCCCGCTCGACGGCCTTCTTCGCCACCAGGGCCGCGCCCAGCATCACGGACGGGTTGGAGGTGTTGGTGCAGGATGTGATGGAGGCGACAGCGACGGCGCCGTTCCTGAGCTCGAAGGACGTGCCGTCCGCGAGCGTCACGGGCACCGAAAGTTCGGGGGTGTCCGTGTAGGTGGGGAGTACCTCGCGGAAGCTGTCGCGGGAGCGGGTGAGCAGGATGCGGTCCTGGGGACGTTTCGGCCCGGCGATGGACGGCACCACGGTGCCGAGGTCGAGTTCGATGTACTCGGAGTAGACGGGTTCGCGATCGTCCTCGTGCCACAGTCCCTGGGTCCTGGCGTAGGCCTCCACGAGGGCGATCTGGGCCTCGTCTCGCCCGGTCAGACGCAGGTAGTCGATGGTTTTTCCGTCGATCGGGAACACTGCGATCGTGGAACCGTACTCGGGGCTCATGTTCCCGATGGTGGCGCGATTGGCCAGCGGCACCTGGGAGACCCCCTCGCCGTAGAACTCCACGAATTTCCCCACCACCTGGTGCTGACGCAGCATCTCGGTGATGGTCAGCACCAGATCGGTGGAGGTGGTTCCCTCGGGGAGCCGGCCGGTCAACTTGAACCCGACCACCCGTGGGATGAGCATGGAGACCGGCTGCCCCAGCATGGCGGCCTCGGCCTCAATACCACCGACCCCCCAGCCGACCACACCCAGGCCGTTGACCATGGTGGTGTGGGAATCGGTGCCGACGCATGTGTCGGGATAGGCCTGGAGAACGCCGTCGACGACTCGCGGGAAGACGACCCGGGACAGATGCTCGATGTTGACCTGATGGACTATGCCGGTTCCCGGGGGAACCACCTTGAAATCGTCGAAGGCGGTCTGGCCCCAGCGCAGGAACTGGTAGCGCTCACGGTTGCGTCGGTATTCGATCTCGGTGTTCCGGGCGAACGCGTCCGGGGTTCCGAACACCTCGGCTATGACGGAATGGTCAATGACCATTTCCGCCGGGGCCAGCGGATTCACCTTGGCGGGGTCCCCACCGAGAGTCGCAACGGCCTCCCGCATGGTCGCGAGGTCCACCACGCAGGGCACACCCGTGAAGTCCTGCATGACGACACGGGCGGGAGTGAACTGAATCTCATGGCTCGGCTCGGCCCCTGCATCCCAGCTCCCGAGCGCACGGATGTCGTCGGCGGTGATGTTGACGCCGTCCTCCGTGCGCAGCAGGTTCTCGAGCAGGATCTTCAGGCTGTAGGGCAGCCTGTCGTGTCCCGTAACCGCATCGATTCGGAAGATCTCGTAGGCGGTGCCATCCACATCGAGGGATGACCTGGCCCCGAAACTGTTGACACTCATCGCTCTCCTTGACTCACATCACGCCACATATCTTGATGTCAAGATATCACGGCGACGCCCTGTCCACAAAAATTCAGTGAGTGCCCCAGGATTTCACGGAGGGCCGCAGGATGGCCACGCACTCCACATGGTGAGTCATCGGGAACAGGTCGAAGGCACGAATCTGGCGCGCTTCATAGCCCCGGGTAGCGAAATCTGCCAAGTCCCTCGCCAGACTGGCCGGATCGCAGGCCACGTGGGCGATGGCGCGGGGAGCAAGATCCGCTACTCGAGCCACCACGGCGGCTCCCGCGCCCCGGCGAGGTGGATCGAGGACGATCAGGTCGACCTCAGGGGGAAGCCGCCGCAGCGCCTTCGCCAACGGCAGCGCCAAAAAACGCCCCCGGGGCACGTTGGCACGGGCGTTCGCAACGGCCTCCCGGTCCAGTTCCACCCCGAAAACCTCGGCCCCGGCGTGGTCCAGTCCGGCGGCAAACAGACCGGAGCCGCAGTAGAGGTCGAGCGCCAGATCCCCCGGTTTCGGCCTGAGCCCTTCCATGACGGCGTCGAGCAGGATTTCGGCCGCCTTGGGATGCACCTGCCAGAAACCGGAGGCCGCCACCTGGAAAGAGAATCTTCCTGCCTTCTCGCGGACCCGGGATGGGCCGATCAGGAGTTTTCCGTCGGCGAGCACGCTGACCCTGTTCGCCGCGCGAACCACGCTGAGCGATTCCGCTCCTTCCGCGAGTTCGTTCAACTGAGACGGGAACAGGCCGGGTGCAGCGGCGAGGCATCCCGTCTCAGGCAGTGGCACAACCTCGTGCGATCGCCGACCGCGCAGCCCCACGCGACCATCGCTGACCGAGTACCTCATCCGAGTGCGCCAGTTGACCGTCGGCTGGACGGCCTCCACCCGCCCGGGCCAGGTGATTCCCGCCAATCGGGACAGCTGCTCCGCGATGACGGCCGTCTTGAGGTCGAGCTGGAGCTCGGGACTGGCGTGCTGCCAGTCGCAGCCACCGCATTCCCCAGCGATCGGGCACTGGGGCTCCACCCGTCCCGGGGAGGCCTTGAGAACCCGGATCACGCGTCCCCGGTCGAACCGGCTGCCCTTCTCGGTGATCTCGACGACCACCCGCTCCCCGGGCAGCCCTCCCGTGACGAAGATCACCTTGCCGTCGAAGCGCCCCACAACCACACCACCGTGGGCCACCCGTTCGAGTTCGACCTCGATCATCTGATGCCCTGTCTGGCCTCGCGGCGCCGCGAGCTGCTGAGCTGGTAGGGCACGGATATCACCATCACCCCACTCATGTAGTGCAACCTGGTGCGGATCAGCAGGGTGGTCTGGTTGTGGAGCAGTCGTTCCCACCAGTTTCCCACCACGTAGTCGGGAATGTAGACGGCGACCACGTCCCTGGGGTTCTCGGTGCGAAGATCCGCCACGTAACGGATGAAGGGCTGAGTGATCTCCCGGTAAGGGGAAGCGATCACACGCAGCGGGATCCCGAAATCCTCCTTCCGCCACGCCTTCATGAGTTCGCGTGCCTCCTCGTCGTCGACGGAGATCGTCACTCCCATCAGGGAGGTGGCACGGGATGCTTTTGCGTAGGCGATGGCCTTCGCGGTGGGCAGGTTCACCTGCTGCACCAGCACCACCGCCCGGACCCGGCTCGGCAGTGCCCGGTCGGATTCGGGCCGAAGGGCCAGCTCATCCCTGACCTGGTCGTAGTGCCTGCGAATCAGAACCATCAGCAGGTACATCAAGCCCATGGCCACCAGAGCGAGGTAGGCGCCGTGGGTGAATTTGGAGATGAGCACGACCACCAGCACCACGGCGGTCATTCCCGCGCCGAGGAAGTTCACCACGCGGGATCGTTGCATGCGCCGCCGTTCGCCCCGGTCCTTCTCGACGCGGAGCGCGCGGTTCCAGTGCAGCACCATCCCGGTCTGCCCGACGGTGAAGGAGATGAACACCCCGACCACGTAGAGCTGGATCAAAGCAGTCACCGAGGCGCTGAAACCCCAGACGAGGACGATGGCCGCCACGGCCAGCAGCACGATCCCGTTGGAATAGGCCAACCGGTCCCCCCGTGTGTGGAGCTGTCGGGGTAGGTAACCGTCCTTCGCAAGGATCGAGGCCAGGCTCGGGAAACCGTTGAACGCGGTGTTCGCGGCCAGGAACAGGATCGACAGGGTGGCGATGATGACCACGTAGAACCCGGGAAGGAACCAGTCGCCGAAGACCGTGCGCGCCAGCTGTCCCGTCACGGTCACCGCCGCGGTGTGGATGGTCGAGCCGTCCGGCTTCAGGTAGTGGGTTCCGGTCAGTTCGTCGATCAGGTGCACGCGGGTCAGGTTGGCCAGCAGGACGATCCCGACGAGCATGGTAACAGCGATCAACCCGAGCAACCCGAGCACCGAGGCGGCGTTGCGGCTCTTGGGGGGGCGGAACGACGGCACGCCGTTGGCCACGGCCTCCACGCCGGTCAGCGCGGCGCAGCCCGACGAGAAGGCCCGAGTGATGATCGCGACCAGCACCCACCCGAAGGCCTGGTCGGCGCCCTGGGCACCGACCACCGTCAGGTCAGAGGTCTCGCTCTTCAGCGAATGCCCCAGGACCAGGATCCGGAAGAATCCGATGGCGAGCATCAAGAGCATTGAGAACATGAAGACGTAGGTGGGCCAGGCCAGCACCCCCCCGGAGTCCCTGACGCCCCGCAGGTTCATCAGTGCCAGGACGACAATCACCCCGACCGCGATGGGCACCTCATAGCCGTCTATCCCAGGAAGCATCGCCTTGGCGTTGAGCACACCGGCGGAAACCGAGACGGCGACCGTCAGCACGTAGTCGACCAGCAGCGCCGACGCCACGGTCAGTCCTGCGTGCCTGCCCAGATTTGATGCGGCGACCTCGTAGTCCCCTCCACCGGTCGGATAGGCACGGACGGTCTGCCGGTAGGACATCGCCACCACCGCGATCACGACCCCGACCGCGAGTCCGATCTGCCACGAGAACAGATACCCGGTCATGCCGGCCAGGGATAGGGTGATCAGGATCTCGTCAGGCGCATAGGCAACCGAGCTCAGGGCGTCCGAGGCGAACACGGGCAACGCGAGACGCTTCGGGAGCAATGTCTCTCCGAGCTGAGCGCTCGCCAGGCGGCGGCCGACGAACACGCGCTTCAGCGCCTGATAGATGTTCACGAAGCCCTACGGTAGACCCATCGCAGGGTGATTGCGATACCGTCGGATCAATTGTCCGGGAGGCCCCGGACCGGGAGGGAAACGCAGATGCACATTGTGATCATGGGCTGTGGCCGCGTCGGTTCCATGCTGGCCCGGGGCCTCGAGAGGCGAGGTCATTCGGTTGCTGTGATCGACATCAACGTGGATTCGTTCCGACGGCTCGGTTTTGATTTCCAAGGAATCACGGTCAGTGGTGTCGGATTCGACAGGGAGGTGCTGGAAGCTGCCGACATCCGTCACGCCGATGGTTTCGCAGCCGTTTCCAGTGGCGACAACTCGAACATCCTGGCCGCCAGGGTGGTTCGTGAACAGTACGGGGTGGACAACGTGGTGGCCCGCATCTACGACCAGGGCAGGGCCGCCGTCTATGAGCGGTTGGGCATCCCCACCGTCGCCACCGTTCGCTGGACCGTGGGGCAGGTGATGCGCAGGTTGCTACCGGAGGGCAGCGAGCCGGTGTGGCGAGACCCGTCGGGGACGGTACGTCTGCTCCAGATCTACGTCCACTCGGCCTGGGTGGGCAGGCGCATCAGGGATCTGTCCGCGGCAGCTCATGCACCCATACCGTTCGTCTCCCGCACGGGCCGCGGCATCGTCCCGGATTCCCAGACGGTTTTCCAGGACGGGGACCTGATCTTCGTCGCCTGTGAGACCGAACGAACCGATGCAGTGGAGTCCTTGTTCGCCGCTCCCCCGACCCGCTCCTGAGATCTGTGAGGAATTGTCATGCGAGTAGCCATCGCCGGAGCCGGCAACGTCGGCCGATCCATCGCCCGCGAGTTGATCAGCAACGGCCATCAGGTGCTCCTGATCGAGAAGGACCCAGCAGCCATAAAACCTGATTCCGTGCCCGGGGCGGAGTGGTTCCAGGCGGACGCCTGTGAACTCCAGAGTCTGGAGGAGGCCGAGCTGGAGAACTGCGATGTCGCGATCGCCGCCAGCGGCGACGACAAGGTCAACCTGGTCCATTCCCTGCTCGCCAAGACGGAGTTCGGGGTGCCTCGGACGGTCGCACGAATCAATCATCCGGGCAACGAGTGGCTCTTCGACGAGGCCTGGGGGGTGGATGTCGCGGTTTCCACTCCGCGCATCATGTCGGCTCTGGTGGAGGAGGCCGTCGCGACCGGCGATCTGGTGCGCCTGTTCACCTTCACCAAATCCACCACGAACCTGTCCGAGATCCGGTTGCCACGGCAGAGTCCCTTCGTCGGACGCCGAATCCGTGATCTGGAGCTGCCCCGCGAGGTGGTCCTGGTGGCGATCATTCGCGACGGCATCCCGCTGGTACCCGAACGCGACGGCGCCCTTGAGGCCATGGACGAGATGCTGTTCGTGGCCAGTCAGGACGCGGAGAGCGAACTCAGCTCCATGTTCGCCCCCCTCAACTGATCGATGGTTCGCCGTAGGGTCAGCTGAGGACCTCGAATTCGGGGTTGTACATGACGCGCCCGTTGTCGCCGGAGGAGATCCGGCCCTGCACGACGAGGTTGCAGCCGGGAGTGATGCAGTCCAGGCGGCGGCGACCGGTCCAGTTCAATTCGATACTGCCCGTACCATCGGTCAGCAGAGCTTCCACGCCGCCCATGTCGAGGCTGGTGACCCACCGGACGGTGCCCCGCACCTTCACCCTTGAACGGTCGCAACACTCGGCCAGCGGGCTTGCACCGCAGTCGCGCGACCGTTCCTTGAGGTCCTCGGCCTCCAGTTCCTCGGCCGGGGAGAGGAATCGCCGCAGCCGACGCATAAAGCCGTGCTGCTCGTTGGTCATTTCTGCTCCAGGTCCGGGATTGTCAGGGGAATGAGGCTGCCCGGCGCGGCCGGGGCGGTTCCTCTGCGAACCACGAGGTTGCCGAAACACTCCAGAAGCGCGATGCTCGCGTCCTCGTCCTCCGGCTCGAGAGCTGCGCGTCCGAAGACGATCCCACGCAGCACCCACCCGGGTCCCCCGACCAACCACGTGCGGGAAACGTGGGTGCCACGCCTGCCCTGGGCGTCGGTGACGGGCTGGCGACGGCGCAGCTCGACACCGAACGGCCCTTCCAGAAGGGTGACCTCACCGCCCTCCTTCTCCGTGGCCGCCGTGATCTCCTCGCGAATTTCAGCGAGCATCGAGGTGCGTCTCGGTCCTGCGAACAGTGCAACCTCCATGGCCGAGGTCCCATCCCCCACCAGGAAGGACTGGACCTGTTGCCGGGGTTCGTCCACCTGAAGCTGCAGCTGCATCTCCTCAAAGGGGGTGACGACAAGCGCCCCCAGATCTATCCGCTGGACGTCGTCCTCGTCCAGATCCACCTCATCGATGTCGAATGGCCCCTCGTCGCGGTCGAACATCTCGTCGATCTCGGCCCACTTCTCCTCATCGGTCGTTTCCTCGGCGATTTCCTCGTCGTCCTCGGTCTCCTCGACCGTCTCCTCATCAGCGGATCTCATACTGCTCCCTCGTGGTTTCACTGTTGTCCGGTTGAACCATAACCGCCTCGGCCGCGCTCCGTCTCGTCGAGTTCGGTGACCGGAATGAACTGGGCGGAGATGAAGGGCACGATGACCAGTTGGGCCACCCGCTCGCCTGCTTGAAGCTCCACGGCCGTCGTCGTGTCGAGGTTGATCAGGCAGATGCGAATCTCGCCTCGATAGCCGGAGTCGATGATGCCGGGGCTGTTCACGATCCCGAGGCCATGGCGCGTCGCGTGCCCGGACCGGGGTGTCACCATTCCCACGGTACCCGGGGGGAGGGCGAGGCGCACCCCGGTGCCGACGAGTAGTCGTTCTCCCGGTTGCAGAGTGACGGCCTCGGTGATGCGCAGGTCGGCGCCCGCGTCCCCGGCTCTGGCATAACGGGGCAGGAACTCCGGAGCATCCCCGACCACAGGAATTTCAGACACCCGGTCAATCTAGCGCGACTGCGGCCCATCCGGGAGTCGAGAGATAATGGAGACCCTTGGAAACGTCGAAAGGACCCTGCCATGGCAGTTGAGGAAAAGCTTTTGTGGAAGATCTACGCAGGCGCGCTCGGAGCGGCCACGACTCTTCTCGCCCAGAAACTGGTCACGAAGGCATGGGAAACCGCCACTGGAGACGTCCCCCCGGATCCGAACGACCCCGACACGCCACTGGCCCAGGCGCTCATCTGGGCCTTGTGCAGTGGGCTGGGAGTGGGCATGGCCCAGCTCACGATGAATCGTTACATGCAGCGCCGCTGGTTCTCCAACACTGGCCACAAGAGCCCCGGCCAGCTGCGCAACAAGATGGATCTGTGATCCCGGTCAGACGCAGTCGACGCAATACTTGAGTTCGCCCTTGGTCTCTGCCAGTTGACTTTGGGACTTGACCAGGAAGCAGGAAGCGCAGGTGAATTCGTTCGACTGCCGGGGCAGTACGCGTACCGTGAGCTCTTCGTGGGATAGATCGGCACCCGGTAGTTCGAATGATTCTGCCGCCTCGACCTCGTCCTCGTCGACCTTGCCGGAGTTCTTGTCATTGCGGCGCGTCTTGAGCTCCTCGAGTGAATCCTCGCTCATCTCCTCGTCGCTCTTGCGTGGTGCGTCGTAGTCGGTGGCCATGTCCGTGATCCCTCCTGGTCTCGCCGCCGGTTCGTCCCGAAATTGATCGGGGCTATGTGTACCACATCCTGAGCGTGGCGCAAGTCCCGGGTTCCGGCGGTGTCGGCTGGTAGGTTGTTCAACCAGACACACAGGGGAGTTTGCATGGACAGCGCATTGAGCCCGCGGGAAATCCAGTCCCGCATCCGCGGAGGGGCCACGCTCACCGAGGTGGCCACGGAAGCCGGAGTGGAGCCGGCGCGGATCGAGGGGTTCGCCCTTCCCGTGCTGGCGGAACGCGAACACATGACGATCACTGCCTTGGAGTGTGCGGTCAGACGTCGCGGAGACGGATCAGGTCATCGTCGCCTTCAAGAACTGATCTCAGCTCGTCTCCAGGCCCGAGGCATCGATTCGGAGGGCATCGCCTGGGACTCGTGGCGGGAACCTGACCGCAAGTGGAGACTGGTGGGAGTGTTGGCGAGCCACGAGCGCCGAGCAGAATTCATCTTCGATCCCCGAGGCCGCTTCACCATCGCCGACAACCCGGACGCCCGATGGATGATCGGTGAGGAGGTACCGGGTAGCAAGGACCCCGACAACGAGAACACCGTCGATTTCGACGATGAGTTCGCCCTGGTCCGTGCAACCACACAACCCACCACTCCTCCGGCCCTTCCGGGCGATGATGTTCCCACCGACAGCTTCGATGAAGGACCCGCAACGTCCGAGCTCGATGACCTCTACGACATGTTGAGTGGTGTGAGTGAGGACTCGGTACGGATCTACGTCGGTCTCGACGACGAGTCGGCGGAGGAAGCAGCTCAGGAACGCGGAGACCATGCCCCGGACGAGGACGACTTCGAGGAGACGGAGGTCATCGACGATTTTGCGGGAATACCTGAGGCTGACGTCACCGAAACCGTCGAAACCTCCCTCATCGGATCACCGCAGGAGTCGCTGATCGATACCGAGGACACCTCTCCACAGCCCAGGTCACGTCATCGCCGCAGAGCTCGTGTCCCGAGCTGGGACGAAATCATGTTCGGCGGCCCAGCCCACTGAATTCTCCCAGAGGTCGAGGGGCTGGCATCGGCGGCTGTGCACTGTCACGAGCTGACCATGCCATTCCCTCGAGCGAATGGTCTTGTGCCGTCCGCTATCCGCCACGATCCTCGACACGTCACGAGGCCCTATTCAATCCCCGAAGGGAAGCGGGTCCTCCCCCAGGGTTGCGCGGGCCTTGGTCGCTGTCATACCTCGCCGGTGATGAGCCCGACACAACACCTCGTAGCGGATCTCTCCCGGTCCGGTGTCGCCAACCACCACCTGAGAGCCCTCCGTGACCATCAGACCATCAACGGTTCGGGCGTTGTGAGTTCCCTTCTCCCCACACCAGCACAGCGGTCCCAGGGGAAGGGTTTCCACACGGTCGGCCAGTTCCACCAACCGTTGCGATCCGGGGAACAACCTGGTCCTGAAGTCCGCGAGGATCCCGAAGGTGTAGACGTCGATCTGCAGCTCGTCCACGATCCGGGCGAGCTGCTCCACCTGCTCCCCCGTGTAGAACTGTGCCTCGTCGCAGACGAGGTAGTCGACCCGCCTGCCCGCCACCAACTGGGATATGACATGGGTCCAGAAGTTGAATCCCTCGTCCACCTCGGTGGCTGGCGCGTCGAGCCCCAGCCGGGAGGAGACACGCGCCTTGCCCGAGCGGTCCCGGGACGTGAAGATCCGGCCCTGTCTGCCGTGCGTGGACTGGGTGTGGTCGAACTGCAGGGCGAGGGTCGACTTCCCGCAGTCCATGGGACCGGTGTGGAAGACGAGTTCAGGCACTCATGGCTCCGATCAGCTCCTCGTAGATGGAAACGTATGCCTTGGCGGTGTGCCGAGGGGTCAGTTCTTCGAGCAGACCGCGGGAAGCGGAACGCATCGCGGCGCGCCGTCCGGGATCAGCGAGCCGCCGCATCCCGGCCGCTAGGGAGCTGACATCCGGTTCGGTCAGGAGCGCGGATTCCGGTGAGGTTGCCACGGTCAGGCGGTCGTCGCAGTAGAGGATCGGGAGCTCCGCCGCCACGGCCTCGGAGAGCACCAGCGCCTGGGAGTCGAACCGGTGGCTCGTCAACACGAACACGTCGGAGTTGACCAGTTCGTAGGCGATCGCGTCCAGGGAACGCAGATGACCCCGGAAGTCGATGTTGCGGGCGCCCGCGGCCAGCATTCTGAGCAGGGGACGTTGGTCGCCGTCCCCGACGATCACCAGCTCCGAGCCCGGTATGTCGGCGCGCCGGAAGGCCCGCACCAGGACGTCCAGGCGTTTCTCCTTGGCCAGCCGCCCGACGGTCGTGAACCGCACCGTCTCGTCGGATCGTTCTCTGCGAGCTTGGGCGATGGCCTCCAACATGCCCCGGCCGACGCCGGTGGGGACCACGTACCCGGGAACCCGGTGGGTGGCGGCGGTCTCGACCAGGTCCTTCATGAAGGGGCTGGGAACGGTCCAGGCGTCGACCTTGCCCGCTATGTCTGCGAAGGAGGCCCAGTCCATCCGTGCCGCCAGCCCGCCGGGTTCCTGGACCCGGGACACCAACCGGGAGCGGCTGGAGGCCCGCCCCGCCGCCCTGGTGAGCAACGGATTGATGAGGAACTGGTAGAGCCAGGTGCCGAAGATGGCGGCCTTGACGGTCTGGTGGGTGCCCGCGACATTGGCGTGGAAGGTGTGGAGGTGCGGGATGCCCTGGAGTCTCGCGATCCTGGCTCCCAGGATCAGGGCCCCTCGTTCGGTTTGCGTGTGCACCACGTCGAAGCGCGCGCACTTCGTGATCAGCCGGGCGCGGCGTTCCGAGTTGTGCAGGATGCTCAGGTGCGCGGGAAGCCCCTCGACATAGATGGTCGGGCACTCGATGACGCGGCAGCTCCGGGGTTTCTCCAAGTGCCGGTCAGGGGCTATGAGGCTCACCCGGTGTCCCAGATCCGTGAGTTCCTGGATCTGGGTCTCGACGGAGCGGCCGATCCCCCCGGAGGAGGGAAAGAAGTCGTCTATCAGCAGCGCGACGTGCATCATTCCGGCCCGAACACGAAGAGCGGCACGTACATCTCGGCGGCCGTGAGGGAGCCGTGCTGGCCGCGGAGCCCGAACTCCTTCGGGAGATTCCGGGTGTGGACGGCCCAGTCGCCCTGCATGACTACAAGCACGTCACCGATGCGGGAACGGACCCGGTCGGTCACATCACCGAACCAGCCCGCCTCGATCGCGTCGTCGCGCAGCCACACCTCTGCCCGCTCCCCCAGCTCCGAGGCCCAGGCCTTGGCGAGTCGCTCGGGTCGCTGGTCGTAGAGCTGCCGGAACCTGGGTTCGCCTCCCACCCGCCAGGCTCCCATCAGCCCCGGGTGGTCCTCGATCGTGATCTGGTGCTGCTCGGGGACATCGACCATGCCGTGGTCGCCCGTGACCAGCAGGCACGTGTCGTCCGGGAGCGCTTCCACCAGGTCCGTGACGAGTTCCTCCGCCCGGGCCAAGGAGTCCAGCCACTGCCAGCTTCCCACCCCGTGGGCGTGCCCGCTGTGGTCGAGGCTGCGTTCGTAGGCGTAGACCACCTCGTGGTCGCGCAGGGTCCCCGCGACCAGGTCGATGAATTCCCGGTGATCACCCTCCGTCTCCACCCCGATGTGTTCGGCCCCGCCGAAGGCCAGCCTCTGGAGACCGCTGCCCTTGAACCGGGCGAGACTGACGCAGCCGCTGGTGAGACCCCGGGAACGCATCCGCTGGTAGAGCGTCGGCTCGCAGGCGAAACTCTCGACATCGGCGGGGCCGCCCGCCCACGTCAGGGCGTTCACCACGCAGCGGCGGTCCGGGTCGAGAAAGGAATAGCCGACCACCCCGTGGCTCCCGGGAGCGGAACCGCACCCGATGCTGGTCAGGGATGTCGCGGTGGTCGAGGGCACCGCGCATGTCAGGCGTGTGGCTTTTCCCAGTCCCGGGGCGAACAGGTCGCTGTCGTGGCTGTGCTCGGCGACGGGAAACCAGCCCAGACCGTCGATCAGCAGGATGACGTATCGCACCGCCCGCGGCACGTCGAGCACCGGGGCTTCCCCCAGCAGGCGGGCCGCGACGCTGGGCAGCAGATTGTTCAGGCAGGCACCCTCGTAATCGGGCAGCACGAGGCCGCTCATCCGACGTGCTCCTGCAGCAGGGAACCAAAAGCCATGAGCTTGTCGACGCTCTGCCATCCGTCACCCGCGGGGCTCATCCGTACGGTCAGGTCGTTGGGGACCGACATTCCGGTCCATCCGTGATCCGCCTCGCACTGCGGGTCCTCGCATGTCGCAGGACCGATGTCCAGCCGGGATGCGGCCCCCCACGCCAGGGTGAGCCAGGCCTCGACGAGCTGCGATCCGTTGGCGGGATACTTCTCGGGGTGGTGCACGGAGCGGGTCACCACGACGGAGTGGACGGCCCTGAGGGCGACCACCTCCGCGCTGGTTATGGCGCGATCCGGATAGCCGGCATCCTGCTCGTCGGTGTGGCTGATGATCAGCTGCCTGTCCGTGATGACGAGCGCCGTGAGGTGCCGCTGCAGGTCGCCCGTCGCAAAGCTGGCCTCGTGATGCACGAGGTAGCCGAGCATTCTCTGCTGACCCAACGCCCCGGAAATGCTCGCCCAGACGAGTTCAGGGAAGAACCGGCAGTCCTCCACCTCTTTCTTGAGTGCAGCGGCCATGGAGGCCTCGGGGGACAGCTGAATCACCCGGCCATTCTTCCACTAAATTGAGACACCATGAAGTCCCGGCCATTCTTCGCCGCCCGCATAGAGGATCGCCTGAACCGGGTGCTGAACAGTTTCCTGCTGCGCCGCGGCTGGCAGGAATGCATCACCTCGTACACCGGTTTCGGCACCACCAGACAGGTTCGCGTCCTCGCACGGGTCGTGCTGCGACCCCCGAAGGACGCGGGAATCGTGCAGGCGGCAACCGACCTGCTGCATCGTCGCGGATGGCGCAACTTCATCGCCGCCGCCAAGGTGACCTCCAGGGCCGAGATCGTGATCGGGGATCTCAGGGTCCCGGTTCAAGCCGACCGGGGCGGCTACATAGACGTCCGGATCCGCGACCACGGTCTGCCCGTCGGATGGCACCAGGTGCTCATCGAGGGTGCCGGTGGGGCCTCGAACTGGGCCCCGGTCCATGTGATCGACGAGAACCAGACCTTCGGGATCGTCTCGGACATCGACGACACCATCCTGTCCACGTGGCTTCCCCGCCCCATGGTCGCGGCCTGGAACTCCCTGGTACTGACCGAACAGGCCCGTCAGGCCGTCCCTGGCATGTCACGCCTGTTCCAACAGCTGATCGCCGCCCACCCGGGTGCGCCGCTCATCCTCGTCTCGACGGGTGCCTGGAACACCTACCCCATGGTCACGCGCTTCCTGAAACGCCACGGTTTCCCTCACGGCGCACTGCTGCTGACCGACTGGGGGCCGACCAACACCGGTTGGTTCCGCAGCGGGGCCCACCACAAACGCACCTGCCTGCGAGAACTCGCCCGGGACCTGCCCAACATCCGCTGGCTGCTGGTCGGCGACGACGGCCAGCACGACCCGGACCTGTACGCCGAGTTCGCCAGCCTCCAGCCCGACCACGTCGTGGCCCGCGCGATCCGCCAGCTCACCCCCGGCGAACACGCCCTGGCCCACGGCACCCTGACCGAGACTCCGGACATCTGGGATTGGACCCCCGACCTGGCCCCGGAGGTCCGCGCACCCGACGGGGACGGACTTGCCGATAAGCTACGCCCGTTGATCCGGCTCAAGGAGATCTGAACCAACCCATGGCCAAAACCACCGAGGAGTTCGAGGAACACATCCTGGACGTCGACGTCACCGAGGAGATGGAGTCCAGTTTCCTCGAGTACGCCTACTCCGTCATCTACGCCCGCGCCCTGCCGGATGCGCGCGACGGCCTGAAACCCGTCCAGCGACGCATCCTGTTCTCGATGGACGACATGGGCGTCAGACCCGAGAAGGGGCACGTGAAGTGCGCCCGTGTAGTCGGTCAGGTGATGGGTGTGCTGCATCCGCACGGCGACAGCGCCATCTACGACGCCCTGGTGCGCATGGCGCAGCCGTGGGCGATGCGGTTGCCCCTGGTCGACGGTCACGGCAATTTCGGGTCGCTCGATGCGGGACCGGCCGCGATGCGCTACACCGAGTGCCGGATGGCCCATCCCGCGGTGGCGATGACCGCGGGTCTGGACGAGGACGTCGTCGACTTCAGGCCGAACTACGACGGCAAGGACACCGAACCCGAGGTGTTGCCAGCGGCCCTGCCGAACCTCCTGGTCAACGGCGCCTCCGGGATCGCGGTGGGAATGGCCACCAACATCGCCCCGCACAACCTCCGGGAGGTGGTCTCCGCGCTGAAGGCACTCCTGAGGGACCGGGAGGTCTCCCTGGAGGAGCTGATGCGGCACCTGCCCGGACCCGATTTCCCCAGCGGGGGGAGGATAATCGGTCTCGATGGCATCCGTGACGCCTACGCCACCGGACGTGGCTCCTTCAAGGTGAGGGCCAGGGCCAGCATCGAACGGGTCTCGGCACGCCGCCGCGGCATCGTCATCACCGAGCTGCCCTACCTGGTCGGTCCGGAGAGGATCATCGAACAGATCAAGAAGGGCATCGATTCGCGCAAACTGGTCGGCATCGCCGGGGTGAAGGACCTGACCGATCTGGCCAACGGCACCAGGCTGGTGGTGGAGGTCAAGAACGGCATCAACCCCGAGGCCCTGCTGGAGCAGCTCTACCGGGTGACGAAGCTGGAGGACACCTTCGCCATCAACGCGGTGGCGCTCGTGGAGGGGCAGCCACGGACCCTCACCCTGAAGCAGCTGTTGGAGGTCTACCTGGATCACCGGCTCCAGGTGACGATCCGCCGCACCCAGCACCGCCTCGGCAAGGCCCGGGAACGGTTGCACCTGGTCAGGGGGCTGCTGCTGGCCATCGTCGACATCGACGAGGTCATCGCCATCGTTCGTTCCAGCGAAGACGCCGCCGAAGCGCGTACCCGGTTGATGGGTGCCTTCGACCTGGACGAGGTGCAGGCGAATCACATCCTGGACATGCAGCTGCGTCGCCTGACGAAGTATTCCACGCTGGAATTGAAAGCTGAGGCCGACGAACTGGCCGCCCGCATCGACGAGTTGCAGCGCATCCTGGACGACGACACGGTCCTGAACGCCTTGGTGGCGTCGGAACTGGATGAGGTGGCCGAGCGGTTCGGAACCCCCCGCAGGACGGTGCTGCTGGCCTCCGACGGCGTGGTCAGGTCGGCGGCCCCCCTGGAGGTTCCCGACGAGCCGTGCTGGGTGCTGTTGTCCACCACGGGACGCGCGGCCCGCACCGATTCCGCCGTTCCCCTGCCCGTGACGGGTCCCAGGGCCGCTCACGACGTGATCGCGGCCGCGATCAGGGTCACCTCCCGCGCCGAATTCGGGGTGATCACCAACACGGGACGCCTGCTGAGGGCCAGGGCCATCGAACTTCCCACAGTGCCGCTGACCGCCACGGCACCGAACCTGCAGGGCGGTTCCGAGTCGCGGGAGCTGTGGCCCCTGGAGCAGGGGGAACGGGTGGTCGGCCTGACCTCCCTCGACCCCGGGGGGCCGGGCCTGGCCCTAGGGACGCTGCGAGGCGTGGTCAAACGGGTCAATCCCGAGGTGATCGGGAAGGATTCGTGGGACGTGATCCGCCTCGAGGACGGCGACCAGGTCGTGGGCGCGGTGGAACTGGAATCCCCGAACCTGGCGTTCATCACCTCGGATGCGCAGCTGCTGCATTTCTCCGCCGACCTGGTGCGCCCACAGGGACGCCTGGGCGGCGGCGTCGCCGGGGTGAAGCTTTCAGCGGAGGCGAAGGTGCTGTTCTTCGGCGGGGTGGATCCCGCAACGGACCTCGTGGTCACGATCGCGGGGGCACCGGATTCGTTGTTCGGACACACCACGGGCGGCGCCAAGGTCACCCCCCTGGCCGAGTACCCGACCAAGGGCCGGGCCACCGGAGGGGTCAGGTGCCAGCGTTTCCTGAAGGGGGAAACGGCCCTCATCGCAGCCGCCATCGGCGGGTTCGTGACCGCCGCGGCCTCGGACGGCACGCCGGTTGCCCTGCCGGAACCCACGCCGAAACGCGACGGTTCCGGTGTTTCCCTGAAGGGGGTGGTCGAGGCGCTCGGTGCTCGGCGCACCCCTGAAGTGGTTGAGTTGATCCCATGAGTTTCGACGACCTGCTCTCCGCCAACCGCGGCTACGCGGAAAGTTTCTCCCGGAAGGGAACCGATGGCATCGCTCACGCCGGGGTCGCGATCGTCACCTGCATGGATTCACGCATAGACCCGTTGCCCATGGTCGGTCTCGGTCCCGGTGACGCCAAGATCCTTCGTTCCCCCGGCGGTTGGGTGGCGCCCTGGACAATGACGGGCCTGGTGCTGGCAGTCCAGCTGCTTCACGTCGAACGGATCATGCTCATCCCCCACACCCGCTGCGCGATGTCCGGGACCGACGAGGCGTTGCACCAGTCGATCGCGGAGCGCAACGGAATGGACGCCACCTGGCTGAGTTTCGGCGCCAGCCCGGACCAGATGAGCCGCTTGAAGCAGGACGTCTCCGCGGTGCTGGCCCATCCCCTGATCAAGAACCGGGCCGAGGTGGGAGGATTCATGTACGACGTGGACACCGGCCTGCTGGAGCAGATCCTCTGAAAGCCCCGCCGCCCGTGTCGTTGCGAAAATCCGAGAAGGGATGTGGAGGTCATTCCGAAACCGACGTCCAGGAATGAGCTGGTTCGCCTCGGGGCCACGCGGTTCGAAGAACTGTGCGCGCTGTGCGATTCGATGAGCGAACGCGAGCACGCCGTTTCGTTCGACTTCAGCGGCGGGGTCAACAGGAAAGAGGCTCATTGGCGGCGCGACAAGAACGTTCGGGACGTCCTGACGCACCTGTACGAGTGGCACCAGCTCCTGCTGACCTGGGTGAGGGACAACAGGAACGGGCGGTCAAGGCCGTTCCTGCCCCCACCTCACATCTGGAGGACCTACGGCAAGTTGAACGAGCAGTTCTGGCTCCAGCACCAGTCAACCGCACTGGGGGAGGCAAAACGACTCGTACGCTCCTCCCACGAACAGGTGATGGCCTTGATCAGCTCCTTCAGCGACGCCGATTTGTTCGAGAAGGGCCGGTTCGACTGGACGGGAACGACGACCCTGGGCTCCTACTGCGCATCCGCGACATCGAGCCATTACGACTGGGCGATGAGGAAGATCCGCGCTCATCTCAAGAAATTGCGCTCCACACCCCGGCCTTAGGGGCGGTGTTGTTCCAGGCGCCGCGAGGCTCGTTCACGGCCATCCCCAGGTCCGCTCCGACCAAGGCTTCGGCGATCGAAGGGCGGCCCGTGAACGAGCCCTCCTCAGACGTCTATGCGGTCAGATTCCAGCGCGTAGGCGCCCGCGACGATGAACTCCTTGCGCGGCGCCACGTCGTTGCCCATCAGCATCTCGAAGACGGCTTCCGCTCGTTCCGCGTCGTCCACGGTCAGGCGCCTCAGGGTGCGGCGCCTGGGATCCATGGTGGTTTCCGCCAGCTGGTGAGCGTCCATCTCACCCAGCCCCTTGTAACGCTGCGGTTCCTTGAACCGCACCCCCTTCTTCGTCAGCTCCGCGGCCTTCCGCTGGTATTCCCCGTCGGTGTAGGTGTAGATGTATTTCTCCATGCCTCGTTTCGGATTGATCAGTTCGAAACGGTGCAGCGGGGGAACCGCCGAGTAGACCCGGCCCGCTTCCACGAGGGGACGCATGTAGCGAAAGAACAGCGTGGCGAGCAGGCAACGGATGTGGGCTCCGTCGGAGTCGGCGTCCGCCATGAAGATGATCTTGCCGTAGCGCGCCGCGTCCACCTCGAAGGTGCGTCCTGAACCGGCGCCGACCACTTGGATGATGGCCGCGCACTCGGCGTTTTTCAGCATGTCGCCGACGGAGGCCTTCTGCACGTTCAGGATCTTGCCGCGAATCGGCAGCAGTGCCTGGAACTCGGAGTTGCGCGCCGTGTTCGCGGTGCCGAGCGCCGAGTCGCCCTCGACGATGAACAACTCGCTCAACTCGCCGTCGGCGCTGCGGCAGTCCTTCAGCTTCGGTGGCAGCGACGACGACTCGAGGGCGTTCTTCCGGCGCTGGTTCTCGCGGTGCGCCCGGGCCTGAATCCGGGCGCGGGATGCGTTCACCACCTTCTCCATGAGGGTTCGCGCCACCTGCTTGGTCGCGGCCCTGGAGCTGGTCAGGAAGTCCGTGAGCTCGTTCTCGACGATACGCGCCACCAGGCGCTGCACGGGAGGGGTGCCCAGCACCTCCTTCGTCTGTCCCTCGAACTGCGGTTCCGCGAGCCGGACGGTGACCACCGCGGTCAGTCCCTCGAGGCAGTCGTCCTTGACGATCTCGTCCCCGTTCTTCAGCAGTCGGGTCCCGTCGAGGGATTTCGTGAATGCCCTCACCACGCCCCGCTCGAAACCGGAGACGTGGGTGCCGCCCTTGGGGGTGGCGATGATGTTGACGAAGGAACGCACCTGGGTGTCGTACCCGGTTCCCCATCGCGCCGCGATGTCGACCTCGAGGCTGCGTTCCACGTCGGTGGCGGTCATCACCCCGGCCTCGTCGAGCATCGGCACGGTCTCGGTGAACGAATCACCGCCGGTCAGCCGCAGCACCTCCGTCAACGGGGCGTCCTTCGCCAGGAAATCCACGAACTCCGTGATGCCTCCCTCGTGGAGGAACACCTCTGTTTCGCGTTCTCCCCCGCGGGCATCGGTCACCTCCAGGCGCAGGCCCGGGACGAGGAAGGAGGTCTGGCGCGCCCGGTCGTGGAGCTGGGGCAGGGAGAGACCGGCGTCGGCGAGGAAGATCTGTTCATCGCTCCAGTAGCGCACCCGGGTTCCCGTGCGGTTCTTCGGCACCCGCCCAAGTTTCCGCAGACCTGAGGCCGGGGTGAAGGGAGCGTCCGGTCCTTCGCCGTCGAAGATCCCGGGCACCCCGCGTCGGAAACTCATGGCCCAGGTGGCTCCTTCCCGGTCCACCTCGACGTCCAGGCGGGAGCTGAGCGCGTTGACCACGGAGGCGCCAACCCCGTGAAGCCCACC
This sequence comes from Propionibacteriaceae bacterium, assembly GCA_905372155.1. GTDB lineage: Bacteria > Actinomycetota > Actinomycetes > Propionibacteriales > Propionibacteriaceae > Arachnia. The sequence goes on along the minus strand of CAJPNZ010000004.1, from coordinate 1,364 downwards.
GGTTGCGTTGTAGGAGGAGTTCCCGAACTTCCCGCCCGCGTGGAGCCGGGTGTAGACCACCTCGACGCCGCTGAGGCCCGTGCGCGGTTCCTTGTCGACGGGGATGCCGCGGGCGTGGTCCACGACCTCGACGGAACCGTCCTCGTGGAGGGTGACCGCGATGCGGTCTCCGAAACCGGCAAGGGCCTCGTCGACGGCGTTGTCGATGATCTCCCACAGGCAGTGCATCAGGCCACGGGTGTCCGTGGAACCGATGTACATGGCCGGGCGTTTGCGCACCGCCTCGAGACCCTCCAGGACCAGCAGGTTCTTGGCCCCGTAGTCGCGGGGGGTGTGGGTGTTGGGGTTCGAGCACACCGGGACAGGTTACCGGGAAGCGAGTGGCCACGTCAGCAAGAGATTTGGCGGCTGCTGAGCCCCGGGGAGGGGAATATTGGAGGAGCGCGCTACGTTAGAAACGGCACAGAGGTAATTCGGGAAGGAAGGGCGAGCATGAACAACACCGCCACTGAACGGGCCACCGGCGGCCTCACCGCCATGGACCGGTGCGACCGCTGCGGCGCCCAGGCCTATCTCCGCGTGGAGTTGAGCAGCGGCGGCGAGCTGCTGTTCTGCGCCCATCACGCGAGCAAGCACCGTGAGAAGCTCGCCCAAGTGGCTGCGCGAATCCACGACGAGACGGCGCGCCTCAAGGAATGATTGTCGCCGTGGCTGCCCGGATCAGCTCCGGGCCCGCCACCACCGGTTCCAGGCGGTTGGCCAGGACGTGGTGGAAGGCCGTGGCCACCCGTTCCGGTTCCAGACCGCGGGCCTCAGCCCAGGCCTGCCGGTAAATGGCCAGTTGCAGCGGGTCCGCGTCCGCGTCGCCGATCTTCCAGTCGACCACGAGCGCGTCGAAGGACGGGTCGTCGCTGGGAAAGACCGCGTCGATCCGCCCGCGCAGCACCAGCGATTCCCAGCGGAGCAGGAACGGAACCTCGATCCCGAGCGGCGTCAGGTTCGCGAACCGGCTGGCCTCGAAGGCCCGTTTGAGACGTTCCAGCCCGGGTTCCTCCGCGCGGGCCCGGAAGTCGAGTTCGTCGAAACCAGGGCTGACGGAGAACCGCGCCATCACCCATTCGTGGAACCGCTCCCCCAGCCGCGCGCTGCGTTTCGGTTCCCGCGGCATCCGGCGCGCCAGGCGCTCGGCGAAACCCACCGGGTTCTTTCGCAACTCCATGAGTGCGGTGGCCGACAGGCCGGCGGGCAGGGTCAGGTCCCGGTTCGTCCTCCGGGTCAGTTGCTCGGCCAGGAAAGCGGCGTCCCGGTCCCACGCCGCGATCCTCTCCTGTTCCGCCGCCGAGGCGACGCCCGACCCCCAGACC
>CAJPNZ010000003.1 GCA_905372155.1 Propionibacteriaceae bacterium | reverse complement strand
GCGATCCTGCCAAACCCAGAACCGATACCACACCCGACAACCATCCGGGTCGGGACAAGCATTCCGGTCCGGACGAGCATTCGGGTCGGGATGGGCGTCCTGATGTGGATGAGCATTCGGGTCGGGATAGGCGTCCTGACGTGGATGAAAACCCTGGCCGGGGTGAGCATCCCGGTGACGGGCGTGGTGACGGGGTTGATGGTGCGGATGATCATCGTCACCCGGATGAGGGTTCTGGTTCCGGCGGTGATGGGTCGGATCATGGGACATCGGGTTCAGGAAACGATCCGATGGATGATCTTCCTCGCTATGACGAGAAGGGGAATCCTCTCTATGATGACCACGGCGATCCGGTGGAGGTTGATCGTGGTGATGGTCGGAAACACTACGCTTCTGATCCGGAAGGTACTTTCAGGAGCCAGGACGATAGGCTGCGGCATTCCGACAATGGGCAGTTCGCGGAGGATCCGTATGCTCACAGACCGAAGGGCATCAAGTACTACGCTCGGAAGATTCTGTTGGGTGATCATGACTGGAACAATCCCGCGCTGGCTGAACGTACCAGAGCCGATACGCGTATCTGGGATGAGGCCCGCACCAAAGCGCGCACGGATCGTCGTGCGGCCACTCAGGCGATCAATGACATTGAAACCCTGAAAACACAAGACGGCAAGAAACTACAACTCGACACCACAGACAAGTCCTACACAAAACTCGCAAAAGAAGTCGATGACGCTCTTAGCAGCTTGGACCCTGAATCACAGGCCAAAGCAGAACGGATCATGAAAGACCTTCGTGCTGCTACAAGGTCTGCGTCTAATCTGCGGAAGGTGTCGGAGTGGGCGGGGGATCGTGCGGGGCATCACCTCACTCTCGACCACTCCCCGGACGCGGGTGGTGCAGGGCGCAAACATTTGCTGGGTGAACCCGCCGATACCCCGGATGGGGCGAAGCCCACCGGTGCGGGGAGGGGGGACCGGTTCAGCACCGAGGGCGATTCGCGGCTGGTGTTCGGGGAGAACAAGGGCGGCGACAGCCCTGGACTCGGCAGCAGGGAGACTGCTGCGGGTCCCAGGGCGCAGCAGGGAACCGCGGAGTACGTGATGGACCTGTTGAGCGGGAAGAACCAAGACCCGAGACTCCTCGAAACCCTGACGGCCTTGGAACACTCACCAGAACACGCCGGCTTCTATCAGAAACTGAAAACCGAAGGCGTCGAGGTCGTCTACGAAATGGTCAACGTCCGAACCGACGGCACCGTCAAGGTGGGACAGTTTGATCTCGGTGGTAAAGTCATCCTCAAACTCAAGGACGGACAACTCATCGCCGAATTCATCAAGAAAGAAACACCATGATCATATTCCCCCCGCAAGAATTCATCACCTGGACCAACACGCTCGTGCAGTTTCCATGGCCCATCCAACTCAACGACTTCCCCCCCTACGCCGAGCAACTGGGCTGGAAACCCACCCCGCGACCAACCTGGTTTAACGTATGTGCTGATAACGATAAGCATGTGGTTCTCGGCGATGACGGGTCGGGTGATGTGTACAATATACTTTTGTACATGGCGGTGAATGAGGCTGAGGATGCTGAGGGTGCTGTTGAATTGAATGATCATTTTGTGTCCTGTGTGGCTGCTGGGGGGAAGGCGTGGGGGGAGCCGTTTCTGCTGGAGGCTGGGGATGGGCCTGGTGTGACGTGGAGGTTCCCCGGAGACATGTTCACTCAGGTGACAAGAGGGCGCAGGACTGTCATGTTTCGGTTCTTCACGCCCCAAGGGAAATACCAGTTCGTCTAGAAGACTCGAGTTTCACAAGAAGTGAAAGTGGGTGGGGTTTGGGCGGAATCGGTGGCGGGTCCTGTGGAAAAGGTTTCCTCGTGTTTTGGTGTGGTCTATGTGTAAAGGAGTTTTGTGTACATGTCGTGGGATGATTTTGAGAAGAGGCTGTTTTCGACTGTCATGGCGTTTCCATCGCACACGATTTTGATTGTTGGGGTGCCGGATCAAGCCGGGAAAACGGGGACACCGTTTGTGCAGTTTGGTGGGATCTATGCGTTTGGTCACAACACCACGATGACTGCTGAGTTGTCCTTGTTGAATGTCGGGAATCAGCGGGTCGTTTTCACTGATGCGCAGCAGGCGGAGTTCCGGGAGTTGGGGTTTGCTCCTGATGAGGATGGTTTCACGTGGAAGCAGGAGCTTCCCTGGCCCACACCCAGTCACATCATCCGGAATGTCGTTCGAGCGTGTGTCACTCGGCTTCGGGACATCGGTGATGTCGATTCCCCGGAGCGGCTCGTCTACAAGGCGTGGAGTTATCCCGATTATCGTGACGAAATTCCCGAGGAGGAGCGTAGCGTCGGGACCGACGAACTCGACCTCCCGTCCCTCGGCCTCCAACGAGAACACACCTGATTCGGCGACCCGCCCTGCGCCCCGCCGGAAACCGGCAACCTCCACGCAACGCCCGCCGGCTGATCGTGGGGATGGGCGGGAAGGGGCAGTGACCGGGGGCTCCGAGAGCTCACCGGACCCTCCCGGCCTACACTTGCGGCAGGAGGCGTGACCCATGGACAAGACCGACAGCCAGATAGCACGCGAACTTGCCCTGGTCGTGCACGGCGGTGATCCCACGAAGCTGGAGCGGGCCTACGAGGCGTATCAGATGCTCTCGCGGTCCGCCGCATCTACTGTCACCTACCGGAACTCCACCGCCAACATCCTGGCCAGGGCGGCATACCACCGGAGCAGGGACCTGGGATACACGGTCATCATCGGGAACGGCTGGGACGCGTCCGCGGTTTCCGGCAAACTCAATCACGTCGCAGTCGACGAGTGCGATCGCCTGATCGTCTGCGAAACCGAGATCGACGGTTACGAAATCTGGGGATGCCGGAGGATCTCCGACGGCACCGTCGCCGAGCGGGGGAGCCTGGAATACCTCACGGATCTCCTGACCGGAGACGGCCAGGATCCCCGCCTGGTCCAGGAACTGCGCCGCTTGAAGGAAACTGGAAGCCACCGCGAATTCTTCAGGAATCTGGCGGCAGGAGCCGTCCGTGTTGTCTACGAACTGGTGACGGTCGACAACGACGGTGGCATCCGGTACGCACGATTCAGCCCGAACCGAGAACTGCTCATCAAATGGGGCGGAACCGGACCTGTCATTCCCACGCTGTCCGAGGAGTAAAGCGATGACCGCCCTGTCCCTGAACGGTTTTCTCTCCTGGGTGGACCAAGTGGCCGCCCTCGACTGGCCCATCGACCTGGAAACCTTCTCGGGTCGCGCCGCCGCGGCCTCCCTGGGCTGGAGTAGGGACGGGTTTCCATGGCGGTTCGCAGGCGGTCTCACCGGTCCTTCCACCGTGGTGGCGCTCCCGGATTCTTCCGGGGTGGTGACGGTGCTTTCCTGCACCCTGGCCAAGGCGGATTCCGCCGACGAACCGCTCCGGGACTGCTTCCTGCGTTACGAGGAGGCAGGCACCCGGGCCTGGGGCACACCCTTCCGCGTGGAGGTGGAGGACCCCCGATACGTCGCATGGGAGCATCCCTCCGGGACCGTCGTGGAGATCGTCCTGGGCGGCGACGTGGTCATAGCGCGATTCTTCACACCGCAGGGCACGCCGGCATACGAATAAGAACCTTCCGATTCCTTCGCAGACCATTCGAGTCCGACCTGCGAACAGCGGCGAGTAGATCGGGTCGAAGTCATGATGGGTGTGTCCGGGGAGCCGGGGCGGGGTCTGCTTTTCGGCTGCCGGTGGTTTCGACTCAGCCGTTCGCTGGCGCTCACGTGCTGGCTCAACCGGCTTGGGGAAAGGGCGCTCACGTGCTGACTCGACCAGTTTCAAAGAGTGGTTTCGACTCGGGCCGGGCGCGACCCCCTTCAGCGTTGTTGTCGCACCACCCCGTCCCGGAACACCAGCAACCGGTCGACCATCGTCTGCAACCGGGCGGTGTCATGACTGACGACGACCACCGCAGCCCCTTCGTCAGCTGCCGCGGTGAGCATGGAGCAGCTAACTTGGGCGCTCAGCACGTCAAGACTGGCACTTGGTTCGTCGGCGACGATGACGGCGGGCCGGGCGACCATCGCGCGGGCAATCGCCACACGTTGCGCCTGCCCCACCGAGAGCTCACGGGACCTGCGGCGGGGATCCACCGCGCCGAGTCCGATCTCGGACAGTTTCTCCTGCGCCAGCTCCACCCATTCGTCCCTGCTCCGGCGTTCCCCGCGCGCCCGCAACGGCTCGGCCAGGCAACGCCAGATCGGCCAACGCGGCGACAGACTGCCAACCGGGTTCTGGAACACCGGCATCACGAAACCCGAGGGTCGTCGGTGCACCGCGCCGGTGTCCGGTAGGAACTCGACCCTGCCCGCCTGGGGTTGCTCCAATCCGGCGAGCAACCGGAGCAGCGTGGATTTACCGCAGCCGCTCGGCCCCTGGATTCCCAACACCTGACCGGCCCGCACCGTCAGATCCAGGTCCTGGAACAAAGGGGTTCCGTAACCGTGGGTGAGTCCCTGCGCCCGGATCACGGGCCGCCCGGCCGGCCGGGGATCACCGGGTGCCGCATTGAGACGGGGACAGGCCTCGACCAGACGTCGAGTCGCCGAAGCCTGGGGATGGGTCAGCAACTCCAAGGTGGCCCCGTCCTCGACGATCCGCCCCTGGTGCATCACCAGGGTCCGGTCACAGTGCTCCCCGATCAGGGAGAGGTCGTGGGTGATGAGCAGCAGCCCCGTGGAACGTTCGTCGATCAGCCCAAGCACACCGTCGGCGAGTTCCGCATCCAGGGCGCTGGTCGGCTCATCCGCCAGGACGAGCCGGGGATGATGCACGGTGCCCGCCGCGATTGATGCCCGCTGCAACATCCCACCCGAAAATGCGTGGGGTCGTTCCTGTGCTCGGCGTTGTGCATCCTCGATGCCCACCGAGCCGAGCTGGCTGGGGGCTGCCTGCTCCGGGGGCCTGAGCCGGTGCATCCGCCAGGCCGCCTCGATGTGGTGCCGGATGCTGCGCAACGGGTCGCAGGCCGCGTAGGGATCCTGTGCGATGTATCCGACGACCAGTCCCCGGGCGGCCCGGATCCGTTCCGGATCGCCGTGCACCATGTCGATTCCGGTCACCTCGACCCGTCCTGTCACCTCACTGCCGATGGGCAGCAGCCCCAATAGTGCCTTGACCAGGGTGGACTTCCCGGACCCGGAGGAACCAACCAGCGCTACGCGAGCCCCGGTGGGGATCTCCACGCTCACCTCATCGAGGGCCTTCACCCCGTTGGGATAGGTTACGCTCAACGCCTCCACGGTGATGAGCGGTTCACGCGACGGCATTGCCCACCTCCGTGACATCCCGTAGCCCGTCAGCGATGAGAGCAGCAGCGGCCATGCTCAGGAACAACCCGAGCCCCGGTCCGATCAGCTGCCAGGGCGCCGCGGCCGAGGTGCTGCGGACCTCGGAGAGCATGTTGCCCCACTCCGCCGTCGGAGGTTGCGCTCCCAACCCGAGGAAGGAAAGACCACTCAACGCCAGGATGGTCGATCCGATGTCCAGGGTGGCCAACACCATTACCTGGTTCCAGACCATCGGGATGATGTGTCCGGTCAGGATCCGCCACGACGACACCCCCGCCATGCGCGCCGCCTGGACATAGGGTTCCTGCCGGCACCCGAGGGCGCAGGTGCGGGCCAGCCGGGCCAACCCCGCCCAGCCGGTGATCGACATCGCCAGGATCAGATTGGGGAAACTCGGGCCGAGCAGACCGACGATGGCCAACGCCAGCACCTGGGAGGGCAGACCGAGCATGATGTCGATCAACCGGCTGATGACCGCGTCGACCACTCCTCCGCTCAACGCGGCCCCGACCCCCGCGAGCATCCCGACGGCTGACGTGATGAGGAAAACCGTCACGGCAGCCCCCAAAGATGTGGTGCCGCCGACGAGGGAACGGGCCAGCAGATCACGACCGGCCTGATCCGTGCCGAGGAGATGACCGGGACTGGGTGCCTGGAGCTGCGCCCGGTAGTCGACCTGGTCGGGATCCATCGCGAACAGCGGTCCGGCGAGCACCAGCAGGGCCAGCACCACGGCCAGGACGATCCCCAGCCGCCCCTCCCTGTGCCGCCACAGGGCGTGCCAGGTGGTCATGTCGTCGCCTTCCGGGAGGGATCGATCCGGACCAGCAGCAGATCGGTGACCAGACTGGTGACCAGGTAGACCACCACGGCGAACAGGGCCGTCGCGGCGATGACGGGGAGGTCGCGGGTGTCGATGGCCTTGACCACGTACAACCCCACACCCGGCCAGGTGAACACCGTCTCCACCACGGGGGCGCCACCCAGCAGGGCCGCGGCGCTGAGTCCGATCACGGTCAACATGGGTGGGGCGGCATGGGGCAGCAGATGCCGGGTGAGCAGATAGTTCCTGGAAGCTCCCCGGCCCCGGGCCACGCTGAGGAAGGGCGCGTTACGGGTTTCCAACAGTCCGGTGCGCAAAAGCCGTGACCACGTGGCGGCAGGTCCCAGGGCCAGGGTGAGGGCGGGAAGGAACACCGTCGCGATGGTGCCGTCGGCCAGGACCCGTCCCAGCCCGAGACGCAGCGTGATCACCTCCACCAACACCACCCCGATGAGGAAGGAAGGCAGGGACAGCGCCACCAGCGCGAATCCACGCGACAGGGTGTCAGGCCAACGCGACGCCCACAGCGCCGCCGGGATCCCCAGCACCATGGTGAGGGCCAGGGCCAGCAGCAGCGCCACCACGGTGAGCAACACGGTGGCGGGCAGTCTGCTGAGGAACTCATCGGAGATGGGACGACCCGTCGCCCAGGACGGTCCCAGATCGCCACGCACCAGACCGGTCATCCAATCCAGGTAGCGCAGGATCAGGGGACGGTCCAGGCCGAGTTCGGCGCGCAGCAACTCCACCTGCTCCGCTGTGGGTTCCAGGATGCCCCGGGCCTGGAGGATCCGCAGGGCGGGATCCCCCGGGGTGAAGGCCATCAGGGACCAAATGGCGATGCTCACCACGAGCAGGGAGAGCAGCCCCTGCCCGAGACGCCGCAGGGCGTACATCGTGGTTCAGGCGCCGACGCGGGTGGAGGCGTCCACCCAGATGAGGGCGTGCTGCGGGGTGTAGTTCGGCACCCGCTGTCCGACGACCACTGCCGGGCGGCGGCGACCACAGAAACCGTTGTAGCCCTGATCGCCGATGAGTTGCTGGATCTTGACCAGCAGGTCCTTGGCCGCCGTCTCGTCGAGGGTGACGGCGAGTTCATCGATGAGGGCATCCAACTCCGGGTCACTGATGTGGGAATAGTTGCGGTTCCCGCCGGTGCGGTAGTAACGCTGCAGGGGCGGGATGGGATTGCCGCCGAAGGAGACGGTCCCGTTGCTGACGACGCCGATGTCCCAGTTGCTGCCCTCCATCTCGGCGGTGGTGTCGGAGACCTGCCGGATGGTGACCCGGATGCCGTGTTCCTTGAACTGGGCCTGCAGGGCCAGGGCGAGGGTGTCGGAATCGGGTTGCTGCGGATAGGTCAGCAGTTCGAAGGCGATCGGTTCCCCGCTGCTCAGCAGCCAGCCACTGTCGGATTTGGTAGCGCCCGCCTCACCGAGCAACTGTTCCGCCTCTGCCACATCGGTCTTCCAGATGTCGATGGCATAGGGGAGTTTCGGGTCGTAGAAGGAACTGACGGGTTCGTAGAAGCCCTGCATCACATCGGTGGCGAGGGCCTTGTAGTCGATGAGACGCAGCAGGGCGCGCCGCACCTTGGCCTCGGCGAGCACAGGCTTGGCGACATTCATGGTGAGGCAGAAGCTGGGGCCGCCGGGTTCACCCAGACTGAACTTCGCCCGGGTGTCGCCCTCCAGGCTCTTGGCCTGCTGGGTGGGCGGGTAGAGCGCGATGTCCACCTCCCCGTTCTGGACGGCCTTGATCCGGGCCCCTGCGTCGGAGACGAAGAGAACCTCGACCCCACCCAGCCCCGGGGTCCCGTTCCAGTAGGTGGGATTGGCGGTCATCACCAGTTTCTCGTCACTCAGGGAAACCGGAACGTAGGGACCGGTGTAGATCTTGGCGTCGATGAGTTTTTGTGGATCGTCGCCGGTGCCCTCGTAGCTCGGCAGATCGAAGATGGTGAAGCAGGCCTCGTCGGCCAGGATGTTGCGCAGCCCGGGTGTGGGAGCCTGGGTGGTCAGCAGCAGGGACTTGTCCTGGTCAACGACGACGGTGGCTCCGGGGAGTTGCTCCGTGACGGTCTTGTTGTTGGCCAGGTGCCAGGTCATGAGGGCCGCCAACTGCTCAGCGCCCAGCGGGTTGCCGTTTTGGAAGGTGATGCCCTCCTTGAGGCTGAGCCGCCAGGTCCGGTCGCTCTCGTTGACGGCGTCCTTCAGCAGCCAATCGGTGGGGTTGCCGTCGGGTTGGGGACGCAACAGCAGCTCGGCGTAGCCGAACTCGTTGCCCCAGAAACCGGTTTTGAGTGGGACGAGGTTCTGGATGGCGAATCCGGTGGCGAGCTTGAGGACCGCCTGGGCGTCGGGGCTGGCTGCGCTGGAAGCGGCCTCCTCCGGTTTCTGGAAGGCACATCCGGCGGTGATGGAGACAGCTGCCGCGGCCAGTCCGGCACGGAACAGATTGCGGCGGGATAGGGATGTGGGGAACACGTCCATGGGTCGCTCCTGGTTTTCGCTGGGCAGGACGAGTTCGTAAACACCCCTGCTCATCCTCGTGAGTGGTCAATGCCTCACCGGGCAGGGCGACCGGACTCGTGGGCCTCGCGCCCAACGCACCGTTGCGGGACAGTCTCGGATTCTCACCGAACTTCGCCTGACCGGAAGGTGTTCGTCACCAAGCCGAATCGCCGAGGTCGCTGAGCCGCGGCCCCTGCGCCACGTCCTGGTTGAACGTGAAGAGACTAACACCGTGGGCAGGGTCGGGTGAGGGCGGGATCACTCCTCGTGCACAGGGGGAGGCAGGAAATGCTGCTGTTCCCCGATTTACCCTCCCTGAAGCTGGTTGAGCCGGGCCGCGACGAAGGAGTGGTCCGTGTCGAAACCATGGTGAGGGTGTCTGGGGTGCTGGGGTCGGGTTCTGGCTACCGGGTGCCGGTGGTGGTTTCGACTCAGCCGTTCGCTGACGCTCACGTGCTGGCTCAACTAGCTTCAGAAGAGAAGGGCGCTCACGTGCTGGTCCAACAGGTTTCGGGAAATGAACGCTCGTGCTGGCTCAACCGGCTTCGAGGAGCTCGGTTTCGGTTCGGTTCACCACCACTTCCACCACAGTTCCGTGGGGTTCGGGACGGGCGGTCCAGTGCGGGCTAGGGGCGAGGACCAGTTGCGGGCCTCACCCAATGAGAGACGGGGTCCGGACCGCTGCGTGGGGTCCGGTTCCCAAGCGGGGAACGGGGCGGTCAGGTCCTCGAAGGAGCAGTCGTCCTGGTGGGGGCTGTCCACCCAGTCCGCCGCTTCGAGAAGGTCGTCGAAACGGCTCCGGAAATCGGGCTGCGACCTCGGGTTCTCGGATGTGTCGCCCATGATCCGGAAGGAACTGAGGCGTGCGTTCTCGCAAGTGGCCTTGAGTCCCGTGTGGCCCAGGGGGAAACCCCGGGAGAAACAGGAGGCGTATGTTTCCAGGAAGGCGTTCTCCAATTGGAGTGACGCCGCCGGTGACAGGACCATGGCCGCTGTCAGGTCCCCCCGTTCGCCTTGGAAATTCTTCGCCTTCGCCCTGATTCCGTGTCGCGAGATCTCTAGGTCGAGGCATTCGTATTCCGGATCGTGCACCCTGATGGTTCCGTCGAACCACTCCACCGGGAGCGCGGCCAGTTCGGCGGGCAGACCGGAGACCATCTCACCGACCCCCTGCACCAGGGCGGGCCAGGAAACCACGGGGGAGATCATGTCCTGCATCCACTGGTCGCGTGGGACGAGACCGAGATTCCAGAGATAGGGAGGCCGGCAGCGAAACTCGGGGTATCCCGTGTATCTCAGGTTCATGTGGTCGGCATGAAGTGCCCGGCGGCCGTCCATCACCTCGTGGAAGGCCACCCAGCACATCGGTTCCCCGGGCGAGGCCAGCGGTAAGACCTTGACCTGCAGCAGGTTTTTCGGATCGAGGGGCCAGCGCAGCCTGAGCCTCGGGCCGATCACCTGGGTGGGGGCCCGGTCCAACGCCTCGGCCAGTTCCAGGAGCAACGGATGAAGGGAGCGGGCATCGAGGCGGGTCCTCGTGTACGAGCCCAGCAGGGAAAGAGCACGGTCGCGGTCCATGGTCAATTATCTGCCCCCGCCACTGGAACAGTGAACGTGCCGTGGGATCAGGGGTCCCGTGGATTTCCCGCACGGGCCGCTCCTTGACCGCTGCCCCCGAACCTCCCTCCCCTCTGTACACGAAACGCGGAAGACAAACGGTCCAATGTTGTGTGGTGACGTTGAACCGTCGAACCTCCGCGATTCGTGTACGGGGGGAGGGACGAGCAATGCTGCTGTTCCCCAATCTGACTCGATCAGCTTCGGGGGCGGTCAGGACGCGAAGGACTGGGCCTTGGTGAAGCGCTCGGCGACGTCGGGCCAGTTGACCACGTTCCACCAGGCGTTGACGTAGTCACCCTTCACGTTCTTGTACTGCAGGTAGAAGGCGTGCTCCCACATGTCGAGCTGCAGCAGCGGGATCTGGCCCGCCGGAAGGTTGCCCTGCTGGTCGTACAGCTGGTTGATGTTGAGACGCCGCCCGAGGGTGTCGAAAACCAGCATGGACCAGCCGGAACCCTGGATGCCGTTGGCGGCAGCGTTGAACTGCTTCTGGAAACCGTCGAAACCACCGAAGTACTCGTCGATGGCCGCGGCCAGCTCACCATCGGGACGGCCGCCGCCCTCCGGCGACATGTTCTTCCAGAACGTGGAATGGTTGATGTGTCCGCCCAAGTGGAAGGCCAGATCCTTCTCCAGCTTGTTGATGCCGCCGAAATTGCCGGACTCGCGAGCCTCGGCCAGCTGCTCCAGGGCCGTGTTCGCCCCCGCCACGTAGGTGGCGTGGTGCTTGCTGTGGTGCAACTCCATGATCTCCGGGGCGATGTGCGGGGCCAGCGCGCCGTAGTCGTAGTCGAGATCGGGCAGGACGTAGGTCATATGGGACTCCTCGGTTCGGGGCACGCGGCCGGGCCGCGACGGTCCTCCCAATCCTATGCAGCCTTTCAGGACCCGCGGGGCAGTCAGTTGGGCGAGTCGCCGCCGCGCCGGACCTTCAATACCCGGAAGCCCTTCGCCGAGGCGAGTTTCTCCGTCGGCCATTCCTGTTCGGTGAGCCATGTCGTGAGGGAATCCGCGCCGAGATTCTTGCTCACCACCAGATACGCGGCCCCGTCGGGTTTCAGCCGGGGCAGCCAGGTGAGCAGGAGTTCGTGCAGGGCCTTCTTCCCGATGCGGATCGGCGGGTTGGACCAGATCTCGTCGTAGACGGCGTCGTCGGGCGAGAAGGTCCGCACCCGGTCAGCCACCCGGGCGCGTTCCGCGTTCATCCGGGTCAGGGCGAGGGCCCGTTCATTGACGTCGACCGCATCCACCCGCACCCCGGGGCTGGCCGCGGCGATTCCCACCGCTATCGGCCCGAACCCGCACCCCAGGTCGAGAACCCGTCCCTGTTCCGGCGGGGCGACGGTGCGCAGCAGCACCGAGGTGCCCAGGTCCAGTCGGGAACCGGAGAACACTCCGTTCGCGGTGGTGAAGACGAACTCGCGTCCGAACACCGTGGCGGTGATCTCGCGGGTGACCATGGGGGAGGAGTCGTTGGTGAAGTAGTGGCTCATGTCTCCTCCAGGCTTCGGCGGGCGCGGGCCTCGCGGGCACGCGAGGCGAGTTGGTCCTCGGCGGGATAGCCGACCTCCTCCAACACCAGGCCGTGGGCGGGCATCAACGGCACCTCTCCGCAGCGGTGGTCGCTGCTTGCGATTTCCTCCAGCCATGCCAGGTTCCGGCGTCCCGCGCCGACCACGGTCAGTGCCCCGACCAGGGCTCGCACCATCGAATGGCAGAAGGCGTCGGCCAGCAGGTGCACCTCCACCACCCCGTCGCCTCGCCGCGTGACGGTGAACTCCCGCAGGTCGCGGATGGTGGTGGCGCCCTCACGGGCCTTGCAGAACGGGGCGAAATCCCGCAGCCCCGTCAAAAGCCGGGTCGCTTCCTGCGCGGTGCCCAGGTGCAGCGGGTGCCGCAGCTGGACCACGTGGTTGCGCAACAGGGGGTCCGGCACCTGCGAGGAGTCGATCAGGCGATAGCAGTAGCGCCGCCAGACCGCGGAGAAGCGGGCGTCGAAGCCGTCGGGGGCCTCGGTCACGTCGCGGATGGCGATGTCTTCGGGGCAGATCCGGCGCAGCCTGCGCAGCAGGTCGGTGGGAGACAGGGCCGGGTCCTCGACGTCGACGTGGCACACCTGGCCGCGGGCGTGCACCCCGGCGTCGGTGCGGCCCGCGACGGTGAGCACGGGTGCCGGGTCGAGGCGAAGCACCCTGCCCAGTGACTCCTCCAGCACCCCCTGCACCGTCCGCAACCCCGGTTGGGAGGCCCAGCCGTGAAAAGCCCCGCCGTCGTAGGCCAGGTCGATGCGCAGCCGGGTCACGGCAACCGCCGGTAGGTCAGGTCGTAGACCTTGCGGCCCTGCGCCAGGCCCTTGGCCTCGTACTTCGTGACCGGGCGCGCCTCGTACCGCGGCGCCCAACCGTCGTGGAGATTCTCGAACCGCGGATGGGCGTCGAGCGTCTCCCTCTGCCAGAAGGCGTAGTCCTCCCAGTCCGTGGCGAGCCGCCACAGCCCACCGGGCCGGAGTTTCAACGCCACCAGGTCGGCGAAATCCGTGCTGATCAGACGGCGTTTGTGGTGCCGGGTCTTGCGCCACGGGTCGGCGAAGAAGGTCCACAGCTCCGTCAGGGAGTCGTGGTCGAACAGCACCGCCAATCCCTGTGCGCCGTTGGCCGGCACGATGCGCACGTTGCCCACCCCTTCGCGACCCAGACGCCCCATGGTGGAGGCGATGCCTGGCGGGAACACTTCGAAGGCGATGAAGTCGTTCTCGGGGCGGGCCGCGGCCATGGGCACCAGCGAATCCCCGTTTCCCGATCCGATCTCCACGATCCGCGGGGCCCGCCTGCCGAAGACCGCATCCCAGTCGACGTGGGCGTCGTCGGCGATGGACGTGTCCATCTCCGCGGCGGGCACGTCGATGAGGAAATGGTCCCGGTGACGATCCCAGGCCGCCCGCTGCGAATCGTTCATGCGGGTGTTGCGGCGCACGAAACTGACGATGGTGCGCTGGGGACGGGGCGGTTTCACCCCGCGATGATAACCGGGATAACGAGCCCCGCCGTCGAGGTGACAAATGTTTGGCGGTAAGTTTTCTCATAGTCTCGCTGCGCAGGAATCCGGTGGAAATCCGGAACGGGCGCGCCACTGTGACCCGCGAAAACGGGAAGTCAGGAACTGCCGGCGAAGACCATCCCAAAAGGACGCGACATCCAGGATTGGTGATCACCGTGGAACTCACCCGTACCCTCGCAGCCCTAGCCGCCGTCGCCCTGTTCTCGTTGACGGCCTGCGCCCAAACGTCACAAACGGAGGGAGGTGCCTCGAGCTCCCCTGCCGGAATCGGGAGCGACGGCTGCGTCACCCAGTACGACGCGAACGCCGACTACTTCCCCGAGAAGACGAGCTTCTCCCACGCCACCGGGGTGACGGTGGAATACCACGGCTCCTACAAGACCGTGACGGTCAAGGAACCCCTGCAAGGCGCCTCGTCGGAGACCTACGTCCTCGTGCAGTGCGGGGCCAACCCCGAGCTGCCATCCGAACTCGCCAACGCGCAACGCATCTCCATTCCGGTGCACCGAGCCGCGACCTCCTCCACCACGCAACTGCCCGCCTTCGACCTGCTGGGGGCCACCGATTCCCTGGCGGCGGTGCAGTCCCCGGCGTTCGTCTGGTCCGAACCCATCACAAAGCTCATCGCCGACGGCAAGATCGTCGGTTTCGGCAACGATTCCGGTGGCATCAACGTCGAAACCCTCGCGGCCGCCACCCCCGATCTGTTCTTCTCCAGCGGTACTCCTGACCCGGCCTATGACAAGATCCGGGAGCTGAAGATACCCGTGGTGGGCAACTCCGAATGGTTGGAGAACACCCCGCTCGGCCGGTCGGAGTGGCTGAAGTTCACGGCCCTGTTCACCAACACCGAGGGCACCGCCAACCAGGTCTTCCAGAAGATCGAATCCGACTACACGGCGGTGAAGGACAAGGTCCAGCAGACCACCGAACGTCCCACCGCCATCACCGGTGCCCCCTTCAACGGGGAGTGGGCCCGTCCAGGGGGTCGCAGCTACGTGGCCGCCTTCCTCGCCGACGCCGGCATGACGTACGTCTTCGCCGACGATGAGTCCAACAGCAGCATCCCGACGGCGATCGAGACGATGCTGGAGGCCGGCGCCCGGGCCGACATCTGGCTCAACGCCGACATGATGAAGAAATGGCCCACCATCTCCGCAATCGGCACCGACGATCCACGTCTGGTGACGATCAAGGCGGCCCAGGACGGGCGGGTCTACAACCCCACCAAACGCATCAACGCTGCGGGTGGGAACGACTACTGGGAGCAGGGCGTGGTGCGCCCCGACCTGGTGCTGCGTGACCTCGCCAAGGCCGCCCATCCCGAGCTGTTCGCCGACCAGGACTACACCTTCTACGAGCAGCTGCCCGCCTGATGCGGCACCCACTCGGGTTCGCGATCCTCGTTTGCGCGCTGACCGCGGCGGTGGCCGCGGGCCTGGTGCTCGGCCCCGCCCAGATCACCCTCGAGGAGGTCTGGGCGGTGCTGACGGGGCAACCCACTCGGCCCATCGCCCAGCTGATCGTCGGTTCCGTCCGGCTGCCCCGCACCATCACGGCCTGCCTGGCGGGGGCGGCGCTCGGGGTCACGGGACTGGCCATGCAGACGCTGTTCCGCAACCCCCTGGCGGATCCGTTCATCCTCGGCATCTCCGCCGGCTCCTCGCTCGGCGTGGCGGCGGTGATCCTCGTGGTCGGGGGCGGTGGGGCTGCCGCCCTGACCGCGGGACTCGGCTTCGGCGGTGACCTGGCGGTCGTCGTCGCATCCGCCATCGGCTCCGGAACGGTGATGACCGTGGTGTTGCTCGTGGGGCATGCCGTGCGTTCCTCGGTGACCCTGCTGCTGATCGGGGTGATGATCGGGTACCTGGTCTCGGCCGGGGTGAGTGTCATGATGTCCTTCTCCACCCCCCAGCTGATCGCCGCCTATTCGCGATGGGGGTTCGGCAGCTACGGCGGGGTGACCTGGGCGAATCTTCCGCTGATCTCCGCGGTGATCGGAATGGGGCTGGTGGCTTCCTTGGCGTTGTTGAAACCCCTCAACGCGCTGCTGCTGGGGGAACGCTACGCGCAGAGCGTAGGCCTGAACCTCAGGGCGGCGCGCATGGCGCTGATAGCGCTGACCTCGGTGCTGGCGGGAACCGTGACCGCTTTCTGTGGCCCCATCCAGTTCCTCGGAATCGCGGTTCCGCACCTGGCCAGGGGCATGTTCAACACATCCGATCACCGCGTCCTGATCCCCGCCACCGCCCTGACGGGGGCGCTGCTCGCACTGACCGCCGACATCATCGCGGGGCTGCCGGGCGATTCGGTGCTGCCCCTGAACGCCATCAACGCTGCTTTCGGGGCGCCCGTGGTGATCTGGATCCTGCTGCAACGCCGGAGGCTCGCGCTGTGAACGTCCTGGAACTGGCCGGGCTCACCGTCGGGTACCGCACCCGGCGGAGCAGGAAGGTGGTCCTGGCGGGGCTCGACACCAGCCTTGAGAAGGGCCGTCTCGTCGGTCTGGTCGGGCCCAACGGGGCCGGGAAGTCCACCCTGCTGCGCACCGTCAGTGGGTTGCAGCCGCCGCTGGCCGGGAGCGTGAGGCTGCTGGGCCGGGACCTCGGGCGGATGCGGCGCGACGAAATGGCCCAGCAGGTCGCGGTGGTGCTCACCGACCGGGTCGACCCGGGACGCCTGACCGTCGCCGACGTAGTCGCTCTCGGCAGGCACCCCCACACCGGCTGGTCTGGGCGGCTCGGGGTTTCGGACCGTGAGGCCGTCACCACCGCCCTCGAAGCCGTCGGGGCGGGAGAGCTGGCGAAACGGATGCTGTGGGAACTGTCCGACGGGCAGCGACAGCGGGTGATGATCGCCCGCGCCATCGCGCAGGCCCCCCGGTTGCTGCTGCTCGACGAACCCACCGCCTTCCTCGACCCGCCCGGACGGATCCGTGTCTTCGAGCTGCTGCAGGACCTGGCACACGACCGCGGGCTCGCGGTGGTGGTGTGCACCCACGACGTGGAGGTGGCGGCCCGGCACGCCGACCGGCTCTGGGTGGTCGGGCCGGAAAACGGAATGCGCGTCGGAACCCCCCACGAACTGGCCCACGACGGCACCCTGGAGGCCGCATTCGGCGGGGGCGTCGGTTTCGACCCGGACAGCTACACCTTCGTCTCGCACCGGTCGCAGCCGGATCGGGGAGGGCATCAGGGGAATACCTGAGGCACCGGGAACCCGTCGGTACCTATGCTGAGTTCATGCGCACCCTGCTGAATCTGATCTGGTTCCTCCTCGCCGGCATCTGGCTGGCGATCGGCTACACGATTGCGGGGATCATCGCCTGCGTGTTCGTCATCACCATCCCGTTCGGCGTCGCCGCGTTCCGAATGGCCGCCTACGTCGCCTGGCCCTTCGGCAAGGCCGTGGTCAGGCGCCCGAACGCCGGAATGGGCTCCGGCATCATGAACCTCGTGTGGTTCGTCTTCTGCGGCTGGTGGCTGGCCCTCGGACACGTCGTCGCCGCGATCGCCCAGGTCGTGACCATCGTCGGCGTCGTCAATGCGGTCGTGTCGCTGAAGATGATCCCCGTCACCTGCTCGCCCTTCGGCAAACAGATCGTGGACCGCAGCAACCTGGCCCCCTGGGACCGTCCGCTGCACTCCATCTGAGAAGTCCTCGACAACGATCAACCGCCGCTGGGGCTGCCCGCGGCGGTTGATCGTCCTTCCCGTCCTGCGTTATTTCTTCGGCCAGAGTTCCCGGGGCATCAGCTCGTAGCTGTTGAACTCCCGGGTGAAGCTGCCCGTGCCCTGCGCCAGGCCGCGCAGGTCGATCGGGTAGTTGATCAGCTCCAGCTGCGGCACCAGCGCGTCGATGATGGCGTGGTGCTCGGTGTCGGCGTCGCTGCCGAGCACCTGCCCGCGGCGGCCCGCCAGGTCCGTCAGGACCGGTCCCAGGAAGGCTTCCCCGACGGTGATCCGCACCCGGTCCACCGGTTCCAGCACGCCGATGTTGCTCTCCGTCGCGGCTTCGCGCAGCGCCAGGGCGCCCGCGGTTTGGAAGGCCATGTCGGAGGAGTCGACGGAGTGGGCCTTGCCGTCGTACAGGGTGACGGCGATGTCCACCATCGGGAAACCGAACAGGGTGCCCTTGGCCATCTGGGACTGGATGCCCTTGTCCACCGACCCGATGAACTGGCGCGGCACGGCGCCGCCCACCACCTTGTCGATGAACTCGTAGCCCGCCCCGCGTTCGAGGGGGGCGATCTCGATCTCGCAGACCGCGTACTGGCCGTGACCGCCCGACTGTTTCACGTGGCGTCCCTGGGCTTTCGCTGGGATGGTGAAGGTCTCCCGCAGCGGCACCTTCACGGGCACCTCGTGGATGTTGAGGCCGTGTCGCTGCCTCAGCCGCGCCAGCAGCAGCTCCTTGTGTGCCTGGCCCATCGTCCACAGCAACTGCTGGTCGGTTTCGGGGTGACGCTCCAGACGAACGGTGACGTCCTCGACGGCCAGCCGCTGCAGCGCCCCGCCGAGCTTGTCCTCGTCGCCCCGGGTGTCGGCCTCGATGGCGACGGGCAGTAGGGCCTGCGGGACCCGCCAGGGCCGGATCGCGCCCGGACGCTCCGGGGTGGACAGGGAATCCCCGGTCTCGGCCTTGGACAGGCGCGCGACGTAGACGATCTCGCCCGCGATGGCCTTGTCCTTGTTCACCAGTTCCAAGCCAATGGGTGCGGAGAGCTGACCCGCCTTGTCGATCTCGTCGTGGTCGGGGTGGGACGGGTCCTCGTCCTCGCCGAACAGCTCGCGCCTGCCGGAGACGTGGACGGCGTCGTCGGTGCGCAGGGTTCCGGAGAACACCCGCACCAGCGACAGGCGACCCGAGTACTGGTCGCTGGTGGTGCGGATCACCTGCGCCACCAGGGGACCTTCCGGGTCGCAGGTGGCCCGCGGCAGGGTTTCGCCGTCGAGGGTGACGATGTCGGGGACGGTGGTGGTGTTGGCGGCGGGGAAACCCTTCTCGATCCATCGCAGCAACTCCTCGGTGCCGACGTCGCTGGTGGTGTGGGCGGGTAGGACCGGGAAGAACCGGGCGCTGATGATCGCCTTGTTCAGCACCTCGTAAACCTCGGCGACGGCGATCTCCTCGCCCTCGAGGTAACGCTCCATCAGGTCCTCGTCCTGGAGCTCGGTGATGATCGCCTCCAACAACGGGGCGCGCTGCTCATCGATGTAGGCGTTCTCCTCCTCGTCGGCGTCACGGGAGACGCGGGTCCCGGAAGAGTAGTCGTGGATTCGTTTGTTCAGCAGGGAAATGTTGCCGGTGGAGCGGTCGCCCTCGCGGATCGGCAGCAGCGCCGCGACGACACCTTCACCGAAGGCGTCGCGGCAGACCTCGACCATGGCGAGGAAGTCAGCGCGGCCCTGGTCCAGTTTCGTGATGGCGATGATGCGGGGCAAACCTGCCTTCTGGCACTCCTCCCACAACGCGACGGTGGCCGGCTGGATCTCCTCGCCGGCGGGGATCACGAACACCGCCGCGTCGGCTGCACGCAACCCCGCGCGCAGCTCCCCGACGTACTCGGGGTGACCGGGGGCGTCCAGGAGGTTGATCTGCACGTCCCTGGCGGGGATGGAGGCCAGGGTGAGGGAGGCCGCCCGCTCGGGGGTGTCCTTCTCACCGCGATAGCCCTCCACCCTGGCACGCAGGAGGTGCTCGAAGAGGGTGGTCTTTCCCGAACCGCTGGCACCGACGAGGATGACATTGCGGATCTGCTCGGGAGAATTGATTGCTACGTGAGTACTCGACTTTGAGGCCATACAAGAACACTAGTGCCTTGTCGGACTGCATCGTGGCCGGGTCTTGAGAATTGTGCCGAGATGTCCTGATTCCGCCAGAAAATTTGATCGGAAATCCAGCATACTTGCGTGATGTGAACACCCTTCCCCTCGACGACGACTCCTGTTACAAGGCGTGCGCTGGCCGCGAGCACGCCTGGGACGGGCACTTCGTGCTCGCCGTGACATCGACGGGAATTTACTGTCGGCCCTCTTGCCCCGCACGGTTGCCCCGTCGCGAGAACTGTCGCTTTTTCGCGAGCGCCGCCGCCGCCGTGGCGTCCGGATTCCGGGCGTGCAGGAGATGCCGCCCCGACCGTCTTCCAGGCGACGCAGGCTGGAGTGATCGGGAGGACCTGGTGGGTCGTGCCGTGCAGGCGATCCGCGATGGCGTGGTGGACGATGTCGGAGTCGCGGGGCTGGGTGAACGCTTCGGCGTCGGTGTGCGACACCTGAACCGGATTTTCCGTGAGCAGGTGGGTGCGACGGTTCACCAGGTCAACCGGACCCGAAGGGCCCACACCGCCAGGGCGCTCATGGACCAGACCGACTGGAGGCTGGGTGAGATAGCCTTCGCGGCGGGTTTCGGGAGCATCCGCCAGTTCAACGAGGTCATGCGCACCGAGTTCGGAACCAGCCCGGGAGAGCTGCGACGCCACCCTGAACCCGAAACTGCGCGCGGCGGGAGCGGGCGGCTCCGGCTGACGGTACGGCTGCCCGCCCTGGGGAGGCAGGCGGGTACCGCCATGCGGGCCGCGCTCGCGGCACATGCGGTGCCGGGGGTGGAGAGATCCGAGTCCGGGACGTTGACGCGTCTGGTGAACACGCCGGTGGGTGCGGCGCTCGCGCGAACCGACGTGATGGGCAGGGTGGAGCTGGATCTACCCGCGCTCGGTGCCCTGGCCCCCACCCTCGGCGCGGTGCGTCGCTGGCTGGCCGTGGATGCTGACACCACGACCGCCGACATCCTGCTCCGTCGCGACCCGCAGTTGGCCCCGTTGGTCGCTGAACGTCCCGGTCTGCGAGTTCCCGGGGTGGTTGACGGGGCGGAGTTCGCCTTCTTCACCGTGCTGGGCCAGCAGATCTCGCTCGCCGCTGCCCGTACCGTGCAGGAACGCTTCGTGACCTCGTACGGTAGTCCTGCGCCGGGGCTGGAGGAGGGATGGCGGCTACCACCCGACCCTGCGGAGGTGGCCGAGGCGGGGCAGGACGGACTCCGGGAGTCATTGAGGCTGACCCGCTCCAAGGCCGCGACGCTGCACGCCCTGGCGGTCGAACTGGCGGGTGGGCTTCGCGTCGACCCGTGGGTCGACCGGGCCGAGACGCGCAGCAGGTTGTTGGGCATCCGCGGGATCGGGGCATGGACCACCGAGTTCATCGCCATGCGTGGGCTGGGTGACCCGGACGCCTGCCCGTCCGGGGATCTGGTGCTCCAACGCGCCCTCGGCCTGTCGACCTCCCGTCAGGTGCTCGCGCGAGCGGAGGCCTGGCGGCCCTGGCGTTCACGCGCCGTCATGCACCTGTGGACCAAGGAGAGCTACCTGTGAAACACGAAACCACCCTCGTCCTGCCCGGAGGGGACTGGACGGTCATCATCGAGGACGACGAATTGATCAGCTGCCGTCACGGTGCTTCCTCCCAAGGGCTGCCCGCGGTGCCCGGGAACCACCCGATCCTGCGTGCGCTGCGCGCCTACGCCGGCGGCGACCTGCTGGCCCTGGACGAAATCCCGGTGGCCCAACCTGGGGGGGAGTTCCACACCGCGGTCCGGGAGGCGATGCGGCGGATTCCGCCAGGACGTACCGTTTCCTATTCGGAGCTGGCGGCCATGGCCGGGCGTCCCGCCGCCGCACGTGCCGCGGCGGGCGCCTGCGCACGAAACCGGGTGGCGGTCGTGGTTCCTTGTCACCGGGTGATCCGCGGCGACGGGGGTCTCGGCGGCTACGCCTACGGTCTGGAGGTCAAACAGGCCCTGCTGGACTTCGAGCGTCGTCACGCCTGAGGGCGCTCAGCGAGCCCCTGGGTGCGGAGCATGTCGCGGACGGCGTCGTGTTCGTCGAACACGTAGGCCCGGGCGAGCAGGTCGTTGAACCGGTCCGCCACAGAGGGGTCGTGCTCGTCGAAGGGGATGGTCAGGATCTGCCCGGTGTCGCCTGCGATGAGATGTGCGTTCGCGACGAACAGGGCGGTGCGTTTGTTGCCGTCCTCGAAGGGCTGCGCCTTGGCGAGGGCGAGGAACAGGTTCAAGGCGCTTTCCACCGGCTGCACCGGGGTGATCGCGGCATCGACCAGCCGCTGCAGGTCCTTCTCGGTCAGGGCGTCGGGAAGGTGTCTGCCGTGGCGGGTCCTGACTCCGATCCGCTGCTCGGCGGTGCGGAGCCTGCCGGGGTTGATCGCGGCGCTGCGGGTGAGCTGGGCGTTGACCTGTCGTACAAAGGAGGCATCAATGGGGAGGGATCTGTGATCGATGATGAACTGCGCAACATCCCTGAGGTCCAACAGAAGAGCGAGATCGGAGCGTGAGGTGACGCCGTCGGTGGAGCCGGAGCGCAGGAAGTTCTCGGTGTCCACCCGGCCAGTTCCGAGGCCGTCGAACACTTTCCCCGAGGAGTAGATGACACCGACGAGGTCGGTCGTGCTGAGACACTGCACCATGGAAAGCCGCCTTTCAGGAATCCAGTCTTGCAGCAGGAGGATCTCCAGCACGTTCATAGCACGTGCCACGAACGGGTCGTGAGTTCTGAGGAAGCAGCGGAGAGTTTGCCGCAGCGTGAATGCCGCAAAGAATCAGGCTGGGTGCTGCGCCCAGCAGCCGAAACCTCTGGAACACGATGCTGGGACCAGGGCCTGGTGGGAGCGGCCGCTCGCGGTTCGACTCGACGGACGGGGCGGTCGGGATGATGTTTTGACCGCACCGGCCTTGCCGACCTAAACTAGGGCGCTGTTGCGCGCCGTGCCGTCGACCCGTGGGTCGGGCGGCTGCGCGTGTGCGACCTCTCAAGTGTTTGATAACGAATGGAAGTTGCTGTGTCCACGTACACCCCAAAGCCTGGCGATCTCGCCCGGAACTGGCATGTGATCGATGCTGAAGACGTTGTCCTCGGCCGTCTGGCCTCCCAGGTCGCCACGCTGCTGCGCGGCAAGCACAAGCCGACCTACGCGCCGCACGTCGATGGTGGTGATTTCGTGGTCGTCGTCAACGCTTCCAGGATCGCTCTCACGGGCAACAAGCGCACCGATGACATGCGCTACTCCCATTCCGGACGTCCCGGTGGCCTCAAGGCCGTCTCCATCGGCGAACTGCTGGAGAAGGACCCCCGCAAGGCCGTGGAACGTGCCGTCTGGGGCATGCTGCCCAAGAACAAGCTGAGCCGCCGGCTCATCGGCAAGCTCAAGGTGTACCCCGGGCCGGAGCACCCGCATGCCGCGCAGAAGCCGCAGCCCTTCGAGATCACCCAGATTGCCCAGTGAGCCTAGGAAGTTCGATGACTGAGACCACCACCGCGGTCGAGGAGACCGCCGACGAGATCAAGCCGTTCGTCGACGAGCAGGACCGAGAGATCGCCTACCGCTCCGACTCCAACCCCGGGGCCGCCGCCAGCGAGACCAGCCGGGCCGCCATCATCGCGCCGGGGGCGGCCACCGGTCGCCGCAAGGAGGCCGTCGCCCGCGTGCGCATCGTGCCGGGCTCCGGGCAGTGGGCCATCAACGGCCGCACCCTCGAGGACTACTTCCCGAACAAGGTTCACCAGCAGCTGGTGTCCGACCCGTTCGCGACGGCGGGGGTCACGGGTTCCTACGACGTCATCGCCCGCATCGACGGCGGCGGTGTCACCGGTCAGGCCGGTGCGCTGCGCCTCGGCATCGCCCGGGCGCTCAACGAGGTCGACGCCGAGGCCAGCCGCCCCGCCCTGAAGAAGGCCGGGATGCTGACCCGCGACGCCCGCGTCAAGGAACGCAAGAAGGCCGGCCTCAAGAAGGCCCGCAAGGCCCCGCAGTACTCCAAGCGCTGATCCCGTCCCGGATCTGCACCGGAACGCCCCCGCGAATCGCGGGGGCGTTTTCGTCGCGCCCGGTCCGGTGCGCCGCGGCCGGGCATGACTGCTGTGACAGGGCCTAAGCTTGCCTGCATGGCTCGACTCTTCGGAACCGACGGCGTGCGCGGCGTCGCGAATCAGGAACTGACCGCTGAACTGGCCCTCAACCTGTCGGTTGCGGCCGCCCACATCCTCGGCGAGGCCGGGGTGTTCGGGCGACGCCAACCGACCGCGCTGGTGGCCCGCGATCCCCGCGCCTCCGGTGAGTTCCTGGAGGCCGCGGTCTGCGCCGGGCTGGCCAGCGCCGGCGTCGACGTGCTGCGCGTCGGGGTGGTTCCCACGCCGGCGGCGGCCTACCTCGTGGGCGAGTACCGCACCGACCTCGGGGTGATGATCTCCGCATCCCACAACGACATGCCCGACAACGGGATCAAGTTCTTCGCCCGCGGCGGCGTGAAGCTCGACGATTCCCTGGAGGACGCCATCGAGGACCGGATGGGGGAGGAGTGGCAGCGGCCCGTCGGGGACAAGGTGGGGCGCATCATTGACCAGCACCAAGCCGTCGACTCCTACGTCGCACACCTGGTGAAGTCGCTGCGGGCCGCGAAACCCCTGGCAGGCCTGACCATCGTCCTCGACTGCGCCAACGGCGCCTCCTACGAGACCGCCGTCGCGGCCTTCGAGGCGGCTGGGGCATCGGTGACCGCCATCCACGCGTCCCCGGACGGCATCAACATCAACGCGGGCTGTGGCTCCACCCATCCCGAGGACCTGCAGAAGGCGGTGCTCTCGTCGTCGGCGGACCTCGGCCTGGCCTTCGACGGTGACGCCGACAGGTGCCTCGCGGTGGACCATGAGGGCAACCTCGTCGACGGCGACCAGATCCTCGCGATCCTCGCCCTGGCCCTGCAGGAGGACCACCGGCTGGCCTCCAACACCGTCGTCGTCACCGTGATGAGCAACCTCGGGTTGAAACTGGCCCTCGCCGAACACGACATCCGCATCGACCAGACCAAGGTCGGAGACCGCTACGTGCTGGAGTCGATGAGCGCCAACGGTTTCTCCCTCGGCGGGGAGCAGTCCGGGCACGTGATCATGAACGAGTTCGCGACCACCGGTGACGGTGTCCTGACCGGCCTGCATTTGGCCAAGCGGGTCGCGATCACCGGCAAGTCCCTGAAGGAACTGGCCTCGGTGATGACGAAACTTCCCCAGGTGATCATCAACGTCCGCGGCGTCGACAAGCTCCGCGCCGGGATCGACAACGAGATCACCGCGGCCGTCGCCGACGCCAGCCACGAGCTCGGCAAGTCGGGCCGCGTCCTGCTGCGACCCTCTGGCACCGAGCCGGTGGTGCGGGTCATGGTCGAGGCCCCGACCGACACCCAGGCCCGCGAGGTGGCCGAACGGCTGGCGGCCCTCGTCAAGAAACGTCTCGCCGTCTGAGCGGCTAGCATCACACCTTCCGGATCGCTATGGTCTGCACCCGGTGATCCGGGCCCTTGCGGAGAATCGCGGTGGCCCGGTCCCGGGTGGTTTCGATGTTCTCGCGCAGGTTCGGCCCGTTGATGGTGTTCCAGATGTGGCTGCCGAACTGCAGCGCCTCCGCGCGGCTCAGCTGGGTGAAGCGTTTGAAGAAACTCCTCGGATCGTGGAAGGCGGTGTCCCGCAACACCATGAAACGCTCCAGGAACCAGCGTTTGATATCGGCCTCGTCGGCATCCACGTAGACCGAGAAATCGAAGAAATCGCTCACCGTGGCGCCCGAGCGGCCGTTCGTGTCCACGCGGGCCGGCTGCAGCACGTTGAGGCCCTCGACTATCAGGATGTCGGGGCGCTCTATCACCGTCCGCTCGTCCGGGACGATGTCGTAGATGATGTGGCTGTAGATGGGGGCCGTCACCCGGGGCTCCCCGGATTTCACGTCGATCACGAACTGCAACAACGCCCGGCGGTCGTAGGACTCGGGAAAACCCTTGCGGTCCATCAGGCCCCTTTTCTCCAGCTCCGCCGACGGCAGCAGGAAACCGTCGGTGGTGATCAGGTCAACCTTCGGGTTCCCCGGGGCGCGCCGCAGTAGCTCCCGCAGCAGGCGCGCCGTCGTCGACTTCCCGACCGCCACGGAACCGGCGACCCCGATCACGAATGGGGTGCGGCGCACCTTCAGGTTCAGGAACCGGTTCGAGTTCTCGCGCAGCCGGCCCGCATTGGCGATGTAGAGGTGCAGCAGCTGCGTCAGGGGACGGTAGATTTCGGCGACATCCTCGGCGGAGGTCGGGTCGCCTAGACCACGCAGCCGCTCGAGAGTGGCTTCGTCGAGGTCGATCTCGGTGTTGTTCGCCAGCGAGGCCCAAGCACCTCGTCGCAACACCACGTAGGGTCGGGACACTTCTTCACTCCATCGGGATGGGCCGAGTCGTTCAAAATGCTAGCAGGGCGTCGCGAAGTTGGTCGGACCAAGGGAGTCAGGCCGGCGGGACGTCGCGGGCGATCTCGTCGAGCCAGAGGCGCGGCCCGACATCGGAGGGCATCCGCCAGTCGCCGCGCGGCGACAGGGAACCGCCCGGAACCACCTTCGGGCCGTTCGGGAGGGTGCTGCGCTTGAACTGGTTCGTGGTGAAACGCCGCACGAAAACCTCCAACCAGTGACGGATCGCCGCCAGGTCGTAGGAGTGACGATCCTCCTCGGGAAGCCCTGCCGGCCAGTGGCCTGCGGCCGCGTCGCGCCAGGCGTGATGGGCCAGGAACGCGATCCTCCGGGGACGCAGGCCGTGGCGCAGCAGGTGGTACAGGGTGAAGTCCTGCAACTCGTAGGGGCCGATCGTCGCCTGGGTGGACTGCGGGACCTCACCCGGTTTCGTGGGGATCAGCTCCGGGGTGATCTCGGTGTCCAACACCGATACCAGCACCCGGTTCACCTCGTCGTCGAACTGCCCGGAGGAGACCACCCAGCGGATCAGGTGCTGGATCAGGGTCTTCGGGACCCCCGCGTTCACGTTGTAGTGGCTCATGTGGTCGCCGACCCCGAAGGTGCACCAGCCGAGCGCCAGTTCCGACAGGTCACCGGTGCCCACGACGATCCCGCCGTGATGGTTTGCGGCCCGGAACAGGAAGTCGTAGCGGATGCCCGCCTGGACGTTCTCGAAGGTGATGTCGTAGGTCTCCTCGCCATCGGAGTACGGATGACCGAGATCCTCCAGCATCTGTTCCGCCATCGGACGGATGTCGACGGTGGCGAAACTCACCCCGAGGGCCTCCGAGAGGGCCTGGGCGTTGCTGCGGGTGTGTTCGGTCGTCGCGAACCCGGGCATGGTCCAGGCCAGCACGTGGGTGCGGGGCAGGCCCAGGCGGTCACAGGCCTTGGCGGCGACGATCAGCGCGTGGGTGGAGTCCAGGCCTCCCGAGACCCCGATGCACAGGTGCGGCGCGCGGGCCGGGTCGCCGCCGCCGATGGCCAGCATGCGCCGCTCCAGTCCCGAGACCTGGATGTTGTAGCCCTCGTAGCAGTCCTGCTCCAGGAGGTCGGGATCGTTGGGCACGAACGGGAAGCGGTCCACGGGACGCTCCAGGCCGAGATCCCCTGCCGGTGGGGCGAGGGTGAACCCGACCACCTCGTGTCGCAGGGGGCCGTCCAGACCCCGGAGGTTGTCGTCGAAGGAACCCTGACGCAGCCTTTCCTGGCGGATGCGTTCCAGGTCGACGTCGGCGACCGTGAGCCGCGTCGAGTCGGGGAAACGTTCGCCCTCCGCGAGGAGGGAACCAAGCTCGTGGATGATCGTCTGCCCGTCCCACGACAGGTCCGTGGTGGACTCCCCGAACATCGCCGCCGCGTAGACGTGGGCGGCCAGGCAGCGGTTCGACGTGGCGGCAGCGAGCGCTCGCCGGTCGGCCGCCTTCGCGATGGTGATCGGGGAGGCCGACAGGTTCAGCAACACGGTCGCACCGGCCAGGGCAGCGAGGTGGCTGGGCGGCACCGGAACCCACATGTCCTCGCAGATCTCGACGTGAACCCTGAGATCCGCGACGTCGGAGGCGGCGAAGATCAGGTCGTTCCCCACCGGGATCAGCGCCCCCCACCCGGGGACGTCGACGGTGGGCGGCAGGTCGTTCGTGCCCGGGGCGAAGTGACGCTTCTCGTAGAACTCCCGGTAGTTGGGGAGATAGGACTTCGGGACGATTCCCCGTACCTCGCCACGCTGGATCACCACGGCGCAGTTGTACAGCCGGTTGCCCAGCACCACGGGGGCGCCGACGGCGAACAGCGGCCGGAGTTCCGCGCTCTCCCGGCGCAGCCGGGCCACGGCCTCGTGGACGGCGTCCAGCAGCGAATCGTTCAGCAACAGATCGTCGATGGCGTAACCGCTGATCCCCAGCTCGGGGAAGGCCAGCACGGCCACGCCCCGCTCGTGTGCCTCGCGCACCACCTCGAGGGTGCGGTTCGCGTTGGTGGCCGGATCGAAATCGGCGACGGGCAGCGTCGCGGCGGCCACCCGGGCGAAACCCTGGGCGTAGGCATTGAAGAAGTCCATGCGGGAAGCATAGAGGTTGAGGTCGTTGCCGTACGGGGTTCCGGTGCCTGGTGGACCGGCCTTTTCAAGTCCTCGTGGAGCCCCGGACCCCCAATAGTAATTGAAGGGTTGACAATAGTATTGATGGCGGGGCCGAAGGTGAAGGTCAAGAAACGTGCAGTTCTGATGTACAGTTTGCCAACGTGTGTGGAATCGTTGGATACCTCGGAAGCCGCGACGGGCGGCAGATCGTCATCGACGGGCTTCGTCGACTCGAATACCGCGGCTACGACTCGGCGGGCATCGCCGTCGTCGCCGACGGTGAACTGTACACCCGCAAGAAGGCGGGCAAGATTGCAAACCTGGCGGCCGCCATCGAGGCCGACCCGCTGCCGGAGTCGGGAACGGCCATCGGTCACACCCGCTGGGCCACCCACGGGGCGCCCACCGACGCGAACTCCCACCCGCACGTCGCGGGCCGGATCGCCATCGTGCACAACGGCATCATCGAGAACCACGCGGCCCTGAGCGAGGATCTGGACGTCGAGTTCGCCTCCGAGACCGACTCCGAGGTGGCG
Organism: Propionibacteriaceae bacterium; assembly: GCA_905372155.1. Classification (GTDB taxonomy): domain Bacteria; phylum Actinomycetota; class Actinomycetes; order Propionibacteriales; family Propionibacteriaceae; genus Arachnia. Next base: position 69,360 of record CAJPNZ010000003.1, on the reverse strand, counting down.
GCCCATCTGCTGTCCCGTGAGGTCGCGGCCGGGGCCGACCTGGTCTCCGCCATGCGAGCGGTCGTGAACCGTCTGGAAGGGGCGTTCACGTTGGTGGCGGTCGACGCCGCCGATCCGGACCGGATCGTCGCGGCACGCCGCAACTCCCCGCTCGTGGTGGGGATCGGCGATGGTGAGTACTTCCTCGCTTCCGATGTCGCCGCCTTCATCGAGCACACCCGCGACGCCGTGGAGCTGGGGCAGGACCAGGTCGTCGAGCTGACCCGCGACGGCGTGGTCGTCACGAACTTCGACGGCACCCCCGCCGACACCCGCAGCTTCCACGTCGACTGGGATCTCAGTGCCGCCCAGAAGCAGGGCTACGACTGGTTCATGCGCAAGGAGATCTTCGAGCAGCCCCGCGCGGTGGCCGACACCCTGCTCGGACGCACCAACGAGCTCGGTGAGATCGTCCTCGACGAGATCCGCATCAGCCCTGAGGAGCTGAGGAGCATCAACAAGATCGTCGTCGTGGCCTGCGGCACCGCTTTCTATGCGGGCCTGGTGGCGAAGTACGCCATCGAGCACTGGACCCGCATCCCCTGCGAGGTGGAGCTGGCCAGCGAGTTCCGCTACCGCGATCCCATCATCGACCCCACGACCCTGGTGGTGACCATCTCCCAGTCCGGGGAGACCGCCGACACCCTCATGGCGATCCGGCACGCCCGCGAGCAGCACGCCAAGGTGGTCGCGATCTGCAACACCAACGGCGCGACCATCCCGCGCGAGTCCGACGCGGTCATCTACACCCACGCCGGGCCGGAGATCGGGGTGGCCTCCACCAAGGGTTTCACCACCCAGCTCATCGCCTGCTACCTCCTTGGTCTCTACCTGGCGCAGGTGCGGGGCACGAAGTACGCCGACGAGATCGGCGGGGTGCTGGAGGAGCTGGAACGGATGCCCGAGGAGCTGCAGGAGCTCCTGGACGCGCAGGAGAAGGTCCTCAGCCTGGCGGCCGAGCTGAAGGACGAGCCCTCGATCCTGTTCCTGGGACGTCACGTCGGCTATCCCGTTGCCCTCGAGGGCGCCCTGAAACTCAAGGAACTGGCCTACATCCACGCCGAGGGCTTCGCCGCCGGTGAGTTGAAGCACGGCCCGATCGCCCTGATCAGCGAGGGCCTGCCGATGTTCGTGGTGGTGCCCCCGCACAGCCGCGACCAGCTGCGCGACAAGGTGATCTCCAACATCGCGGAGGTGCGTGCCCGGGGGGCCCGCACCATCGTGCTGGCGGAGGCCAACGACGCCGATGCCCGCGCCCACGCCGACCACTTCATCGAATTGCCGCATGTCTCCACGCTGCTGCAGCCGCTGCCCGCCATCGTGCCGCTGCAGCTGTTCGCCTGCGAGGTCGCCACCCTCCGCGGCCACGACGTCGACCAGCCCCGCAACCTGGCCAAGTCGGTGACGGTGGAGTAACCCGGGGCGGGGCCATGATCGTCGGCATCGGCACGGACCTGTGCGTCATCGAAAGGTTCGAGGCGATGCTGAGGCGTCGCCCCGGGATCGCCGAGCGCATCCTGACGCCTGAAGAGCGTGCGCTTCCCGTGCAGTCGCAGGCCGCGCGGTTCGCGGCGAAGGAGGCCCTCGCCAAGGCGCTCGGCAGCCCCGGCGGCATGAGCTGGCTGGACGCGGAGGTGGTCAGGTCCGAGGCCGGGGAACCGTCATTCGTGGTGACCGGAACCGTTGCCGAGCGGCTCGCGGAACTTGGGATCACCCGAATCCACCTCAGCGTCTCCCACGACGGCGGGTTCGCCAGCGCCACGGTGGTGTGCGAGGCGTGACCGGTGTCGTGACAACCGGGGAGATCGCGGCCTGGTGGCCGGTCCCGGGCGCGGAGAGCCACAAGTACACGCGCGGCGTGGTCGGAATCGACGCCGGTTCCCGGCAGTACCCGGGGGCCGCGTTGCTGGCGATCGCAGGCGCGCTCGGGGTCGGTCCCGGGATGGTGCGCTATCTCGGGTCCGCTTCCTGTGACCTCGTGGTGGGGCGTTTCCCGAGCGTCGTGCTCGCCGACGGGCAGGTCCAGGCCGTGGTCGCCGGATCGGGCTGGGGCGCTCTGGCAGACGCCGGGCCCCGCTTCCAGGCGGCGCTGGAGCGACGGGTGCCGCTGGTGATCGACGCGGACGCGCTCAGGCTGCTGCCCGCCGACCTGCCCGCCGAAACCCTCCTGACCCCCCACGCGGGTGAACTGGCCCGGCTCCTCGGGGTGGGGCGCGGCGAGATCGAGGCCGACCCGGTGGCCGCCGCGGTCCTCGCCGCCGAGCGGTTCAAGGCGACGGTGCTCCTCAAGGGGGCGGTCCAGCCGGTGGCCTCACCCGACGGCTCCGTGCGACTGGCCCTGCCCGGCCCCGCGTGGACAGCGCAGGCCGGTTCCGGCGACGTGCTGGCCGGGGCCTGCGGCACCCTGCTGGCCGCCGGCCTGCCCGCTGGGCGGGCAGGGCTGATGGCAGCCAGCCTCCAGGCGCTCACCGCGTCGCGTTTCCCCGGGCCATACCCGCCCGATGTGCAGGCGTCGCGTTTCCCCGAGGTGGTCTGGGGACTCCAGGCCTCCTCGTGACCGGTCGTGGAATCCCTCCGACAAATTATGGCGGTTCACCTCCAAAATGATGTAGGTTTACCTCGTGACGACCAACGAAGCTGAACCTCAGGGGATGTCGAAGTCCCAGATCCCCCTTCTGCTCGGGACCGTGCTCATCGTGTACGTGGGTCAGATGACCCTCAGCCCGATCATCGCCCCCCTCTCCCGCAGACTCGACATGCCCGAGTGGCAGCTGGGCGTAACCATCTCGGCCGCCGCCGTCATGGTGGTGCTCACCTCCGGGTTCTGGGGGCGAAGAGCCCAGTCGAAGGGATTCAAACCCGTGCTCCTGGCGGCCCTGGCGCTCGGCATCGTGACCATGATCCTGTTCTCCGGGCTGGCCGCCGCCGGCATGCAGGGGCTGCTCACGGGCACGGTTTTGTTCCTGCTGTTCGTGCTGCTGCGAGGAATCGGTTTCGGGACCGCGATCGCGGCCGTGCCGCCCACGGCTCAGGCCTACATAGCCGAATTCACGCCCGAGGGTCCGGCCCGCGTCAAGGGAATGGCCGGGATAGGTGCGGTGCAGGGAATCGCCAGCATCCTCGGGGCGATCGTGGGCGGAGCCCTGGCCGGATTCGGCTTGCTTACCCCCATAGTCGTCGTGCCCGTGCTGATCGGGATCGCCATGCTGCTCGTGCTGGCCTGCCTGCACGGCGGGGCGGGCAGCCGGCTCGTGGAGAGCCCGATCCGGGTGAGCCCCATGGACAAACGGGTCCTGCCCTTCCTGGTGGCGGGTTTCGGTACCTTCACCGCCCTTGGTTTCATCCAGAACACGGCCAGCTTCATCATCATGGACAGGTTCCATCTGGATGAGGTCGCGGGTGGTCAGCTGTCCGGTGTCGTGATGCTGGCGATCGGGGTCGGCATGATCATCGCCCAGGCCGTCGTCGTGCCCGTCACCAAGTGGGCGCCGCCGATGCTGCTGCGCGTCGGTGCGGTGGTCGGCACCGTCGGGTTCGTGGTGATGCTGCCCGAGGCGGAGCTCTGGGTGATGTTCGTATCGGCCCTGCTGATCGGTCTGGGAATCGGCATAGCGATGCCCGGCTACACGTCCGGCCCCACCATGCTGGTCGAGCACGACGAGCAGGGCGGGCTCGCCGGGGTGATCGGCGCCACCAACGGCCTCACCTACGTTCTCGCCCCGACACTCAGCACCCTCTTCTACGGCTGGTGGCGGCCGCTGCCCGTTATCGTGTCCATCGTGACCCTGGGAATTGTCGCGGTGTTCGTCCTCGCGCATCCCGCCTTCCGCAACTTCCGTCCCAACTCGGAGACCGCAGTCAAGGAGGAGGCCTGATGGCTGAAGGAGCGAGGCGTGGCCGTCCGCCGCGCCTCACAAGGGAGACGGTGGCCAGGGCGGTGCTCGAGGTGGGGTTCCCGCAGCTGACTTTCACGGCAGTGCGGGAACGTCTCGGGGTGGGGGAGAGCACCTTGTTCCGCTACGCGCCCGACCGTGACGAACTGGTGCGCCTGGGGCTCGGCCTGGCCATGGAGTCGGTGGAGATGCCCCCTCGGCAGGGGTCGTGGCGGCAGGTGCTCACCGACTACGCCGTCTTCGCCTGGCGTTTCTGGGAGGCCCATCCCGGTTCGGCTACCGAGGTGTCGCGGGGGGTTTTCACCCTCGTGATGGTGCGGCTCTCCGATGAGCTGTGCTCCTTCCTGATGGAATGCGGTTTCACGGCCCGCAACGCCCTGCTGACCTGCGACCTGGTCTTCGACATGGTGGTGGACAGCCGCCGCGGGGTGGAGCACATGGACGGGCTGTCGGCCGAAACCGGTCCCGAACGTGACGACATGAAAAGGCAATGGGTGCCTGATGAACCGGAGGAGAACCCCGTGCCAGGCTGGGAGAAGATCCGCCAGGCCAAGCTCGAGGCGGTCAACCTGCCGCCCTTCGAGTGGTTCATGAAGAAACTGGAGGTGATCCTCGACGGGGTGGCCTCATCCCTGGCTCCTCGGGAGTGATGCGTGAATTGCTCAAATCGGATTCCGGGGCATAAAATGGCAAGTCGGCCTGACTGGCCCTTCCCGGGGGTGCCGCTGACCTTTCCCCGGGATTCCCGACGCCGGATTTCCCGGCTGTCAGCTGTGCGCCGAGTGCGCAAACGGCCGTCTTGTGTTCCGGATCCTTTCGTATGTGACGAGACGCGCCGCCGCCCGCGGGATCATCCGTCGGGCCCGAGACGAGCACCGTGAACAGGACCTGCCGTGGCCATGCCCAGGAAGAAACCCAAGTCGTTCAAGTCGGACGGCACCCCCAAGAAGCGCTGGAGCGCCGCCGAACGCGCCGCCCGCGGTCACAAACCCCGCCGATCAGGCGGGGCACGCAACCCCGAAGCGCGCTCCGGGCGTTTCGATCGGGACGAACGCGCCCGGGGCCGCGGTGGTTTCGGGTACGGCGATCGTGATTTCGGCCGTGAGAGGAACCGTGACAGGGATCGCGACCGCCGTGACGATCGCGGCTGGCGTGACGATCGCGAATCCGGGCAGCGGTGGGGCGGCCCCCGCTCCCGCTACGGACGGCGTGACGACCGGAATGCCCCGCGGAGCCGCGACTCAGGTCGGTTCGACAGCCGCCGTGACGACTTCCGGCAGCGTGACGACTTCCGTGGCCGCGATGGCAACCGCCGCCGCGACGACCGGAACGACCGGAACGAACCGAGGCGCCGGGATCGTGATTTCGACCGGGACCTCCGCCGCGGTGACCGTCCGAAGGGTCTCCGCTCCCCCCGGTGGGACCGGCAGGAACATTCACACGGTCGCCGCGACCATGAGCGTCGCGGCCGTCATGATCGCCGATCCGGGGAAGCACGCGACCATTTCCGCGAATCGCGTGACTTCGATCCCGTCGAACAGGACCAGATGAGCTGGGAGGCCGCCACCGTCGAGGTGGCGGTCACCGAGGACGACACGACCTCCGGTTTTGCCGAACTCGGTGTGGCCGCCCCCATGGTGGCGGCGCTGAAGCAGCAGGGCATCACGGAGCCCTTCCCGATCCAGCGCGCCACCATCGCCGACGCCATCGCTGGCCGTGACGTGCTCGGCCGTGGCCGCACCGGCTCCGGCAAGACCCTGGCATTCGGGCTGCCACTGCTGACCCGCCTCGCAGCCGGTGACCCCACCGGCACCCCGCGCGCCGTGATACTGACCCCCACCCGCGAGCTGGCCCTGCAGATCGCCGACAACCTCTCCCCGCTGGCCACAGTGATGGGACTTCACCTCTACCTGGTGGCGGGCGGTATGGCCTATGGCCCCCAGCTCAAGGCCTTCGAGCGTGGCGTGGACGTGGTGGTGGCCACGCCCGGCAGGCTGATCGATCTCCTCGAACAGGGGGCGGCCGACCTCAGCCGGGTGGAGGTGGTGGTTCTCGACGAGGCCGACCACATGAGCGACCTCGGGTTCCTGCCCGCCGTCACCACCATCCTCGAGGCCGTGCCCGCGGACGGGCAGCGGCTCCTGTTCTCCGCCACCCTCGACGGTGCGGTGGACGCACTGGTCAGGAACCATCTCGCCGATCCGGTCGCCCACGAGGTGGACTCCGGCAAGGCGTCGGTGACCACCATGACCCATCACGTGCTGCACGTGGTCCCGCACCACAAGAACCAGGTCACGGCCGAGATCGCGAACCGGGAGGGCAGGACCGTGGTCTTCGCCCGCACCCAGATGGGAGCCGACCGCATCGCGAGGCAGCTGCGTGAGGCCGGGGTGATGGCCGGGGCGCTGCACGGCGGTCTCACCCAGGGCGCCCGAGCCCGCATCCTCGCGGCCTTCAAGCGCGGCGAGGTGCCCGTGCTGGTCGCCACCGACGTCGCCGCCCGTGGCATCCACGTCGACGACATCTCCCTGGTGCTCCAGGTGGATCCTCCCAAGACCAACAAGGACTACCTCCACCGCGCCGGACGCACCGCCCGCGCCGGCGAGGAGGGGGCCGTGGTCAGCATCGTCCTGCCGCACCAGCGCAAACAGATGCGCCGGATCGTGGGTCAGGCCGGGGTCAGGACCGAACCGGTCGAGGTGACCCCGGGTAGCGACGAACTCGCCTCACTCACGGGTGCCCGTCCCTGCCTGGGGGCTCCCGTGACGGAGACCGACTACCAGGCATTGATCGCGCCCAGGCCCCAGCAGCGACGCCGCCCCGGCGGCGGTCGCGGTCGTGGCCCCTGGCGGCGTGGCGATCGCCGGGATCGCGGCCACCGGGGAGAGCGGGGATAAAATCTGCCCGCCATGACCGAGACCATCCAGGTGCGACTGGCCACCGCAGCAGACGTCCCCGGGATGCTGCGCGTCAGCCGGACCGCCTTCGCCGCCCGCCGCCCCGTCGACCCGCCCGCCGACGCCCTCTCCGACACCCTCGCCGACGTGGAGCGGGCCCTGGCCGAGGGCTGGGGGGTGTGCGCCCTCGACGGCGACCGCATGGTCGGCTGCCTGCTGGTCGCCCACGACGGGGAGGCCGCCACGCTGCGCCGGGTTTCCGTGCTGCCCAGCGAGACCCGACGGGGGATCGCGAAGGCCATGATCGGTGGGGCCGTACCGCTCGCGGTGGACGCGGGTCTGAAGCGGGTCGAGGTGCTGTGCCGCCGCGAGTTCCCCGAGCTCGCGGACTGGTGGGGGAAGCACGGTTTCGGCCTGCTCCGGGAGAACGCCTCCGGGATCGTGCTCGGCCGCGACCTGCCCGTGGCCGTCACCGTCCCCACCCCAGACGCGATGCACGCCCTGGGCGTGGAGCTGGCGGGCCTGCTCCGCGCGGGCGATGTGATCATCGCCACCGGAGAACTCGGCGCCGGCAAGACCACCCTGGCCCGGGGCATCGGGGAGGGACTCGACGTCGAGGGCCCTGTGATCTCACCCACCTTCGTGCTCTCGCGCATCCATTCCGCTCGCGGTGACGGGCCGGACCTGGTGCACGTGGACGCCTACCGCATGGCCGGTGCCGACGAATTGGCCGACATCGATCTCGACGCCACGCTGTCCCGGTCGGTGACCCTCGTCGAATGGGGTGAGGGAATCGCCGAATGGCTCTCCGACGAGCGGTTGGAGATCGACATCGACCGCGAGGTCGGTGACGAGGCCCGGCGCGTGACCCTGACCGGCACCGGTCCCCGCTGGGACGGCGCCCTGGAAGCCCTCAGGAGGAACCCATGACCTGGACCTTGGGAATCGACACCTCCCACCACGTGGCCGTCGGCCTGGCCCGCGACGGGGAACCCGTCGCATCCGAGGTGGTGGCCGACACCCGCGCTCACGGCGAGGCCCTGATCCCGCTGATCCAGCGCGTGTGCTCCTCGGTCGGGATCGCCATGACCGGGATCGACGCCTACGCCGTCGGCATGGGGCCGGGGCCGTTCACGGGGCTGCGCGTCGGGATCGTGACCGCCCGCACCCTGGCCGCGGTGGCGGGCAGGCCCCTGCACGGGGTGTGCTCCCTCGACGCGATCGCCGCCCAGTGGCGGGACGCGCCGGACGAGTTCGTGGTGGCCTCCGATGCCCGCCGCAAGGAGTTCTACTGGGCGCTCTACCGCGACGGGATCCGCGTCGGCGAACCCCGGGTGAGCGCGCCCGGGGCCATCCCGGACCTGCCCGCGGCCGGCCCGGTCCTCGACGACCCGGCCGGGCCGCGCCACCTGGACGCGGCGGTGCTGGCGGCGCGATGGGCCGATCTGCCGGTCGTCGACGGGGAACCCTTCTACCTGCGGGCGGCGGATGCCGCGGTGCCGAGGACCCGCAAGTCGGCGCTGCCCCGCCTCAGGGCGCCCCGATGATCATCCGCACCGCCGTGCCCGCCGACGCCCCCGCGCTGGCCCGGCTGGAGCTGGTCTTCCCGGCGCGGCAACGCTGGTCGGAGACGTCGTGGCTGGAGGAGATCGGCGCTGACGGCCGCCTCGTGGAGGTGGCCGAGACCGCGACCGATGGCGTGATCGCCTGCGCGTCCTGGCGTCACGCGGGGAACACCGCCGACCTGGACCGGATCGTCGTCGCGGGGGAGCACCGCCGCCGGGGCATCGCGGGAAGGCTGCTGGGGCGCGGGATCGCCTGGGCCGCGGAGCAGCGGGCCGGGAACGTGCTGCTGGAAGTGGCCTCCGACAACACCGCGGCCATCGGGTTCTACGCCGCGAACGGGTTTGTCCCGGTGAACCGGCGCGGAAACTACTACGGGTGGGGCGTCGACGCCGTGGTCATGGGGAAGAGGATGAAGACGGAGGAGAGTCAATGAGCGAACCGCTGATCCTGGGAATCGAGTCCTCCTGCGACGAGACGGGCGTCGGCATCGTCCGCGGCGACCAGCTGCTGGCCAACGAGGTCGCAAGCTCCGTCGATCTCCACGTGCGTTTCGGGGGAGTGGTGCCGGAGATCGCCTCCCGGGCGCACCTGTCGGCCTTCGTGCCCACCCTGCAACGCGCCGTCGCCGCGGCCGACGTGGACCTGACCGAGATCGACGCCATCGCCGTCACCGCGGGGCCCGGTCTGATGGGGGCCCTGCTGGTGGGGATCTCGGCCGCCAAGGCCCTCGCCGCACACCTCGGCAAACCCCTGTACGGGGTGAACCACCTCGTCGGGCACATCGCCGTCGACCTCCTCGACCACGGTCCCCTCCCGATGCCCGCCCTGGCGTTGCTGGTCTCCGGCGGCCACACCTCCCTGCTGCACGTCCGCGACCTGGCCCGCGACGTCGAGGAACTGGGCTCCACCATCGACGACGCCGCGGGTGAGGCCTACGACAAGGTGGCGCGACTGCTCGGCCTGCCCTACCCGGGCGGTCCCGTCATCGACCGCGCCGCGGCCGACGGCGATCCCGCGGCCATCCGTTTCCCGCGTGGCCTCACGGCGCGCCACGACCTCGAGAAACACCGCTTCGACTTCTCCTTCTCCGGTTTGAAGACGGCGGTGGCGCGCTGGGTGGAGACCGCCCGGTTGGAGGGCCGAGAGGTTCCCGTGAGCGACGTGTGCGCCAGCTTCCAGGAGGCCGTCGCCGACGTGCTGGTGGCCAAGACCCTCGACGCCGCCCGGGAGATCGGTGTGGGGACGATCCTGCTCGGCGGGGGAGTGGCCGCCAACTCGCGGCTGCGCGGGCTGCTCGAGGAACGGGCCGCCGGAGAGGGGCTCGCGGTGCGGCGCCCGAGACCGGGGTTGTGCACCGACAACGGGGCCATGATCGCCGCCGTCGGCCTGACGGCCGTGCGCGCGGAACTGCCCCCGTCGTCGCTGGACCTCTCCGCCCAGACCGGGCTGCCCGTCAATCGGATCGTGGTCTGACCGTGGTGTGATGAAGGCTCCCACGTATCAGATACGTAACAATCCGTCTCACAACCGACCCCCGGGGTATGCGATGACTTCGGCTACCACTAGGGTCCGATGCCAACCGGTCCTGTGGTGGGACCGCATGTCGGCTCACGACAAGGAGAAAACATGAAGTTCAGGGGAGCCAAGGTGGCCCTGGCTGTGCTGGTGAGTGGAGCACTGATGCTCGGCGCCTGCACCAGTGGAGAAGAGGGGCCCGACGCAGAGAACAGCAGTCCCGGAGCAGCGGATACCGTCGTCGGAGGCGGCGATCCCTGCGTTCGCGACGCAGGCATCAAGGAAACTGCCGACGGCCAGGTGGTCTACAGCCCCGGTCCCGGCAACTGGAGTGGGTACAACAACGTCACCAACGCCACCTACTCCACCTACAATTCGGTGGTCGCCGAGCAGATGTTCGGCAATTTTTGGTACTTCGGTACCGACGGCACCGTCTGCGAGGACAAGGAGTTCGGAACCTCCGAGGTGGTGAACAAGGAACCGCTCGAGGTGAAGTACACCATCGCCGACAACGCGAAATGGTCTGACGGCACCCCGATCACCATCAACGACTACCTGCTGGACTGGGCGGCCCAGAACCCCGAGTTCCTGGTCCCTGGCCTGGCGAGCGGCCAGAACAAGGACGCGGAAGCAGTGTTCAACCACGTCTCCACGACCTTCTCCGAGCATGTCCCCGAGGGGCCGCAGGGCGAGGCGGGCTCCAAGACGTTCACCATCAAGTTCAAGGGGCAGTACCCGGACTACAAGGCAGTTCTGAACGGCCCCCTTCCGGCGCACGTCGTGGCCAAGCAGTCCGGTCTGGAGCCGGATGCCCTGGCAACGGCCATCCTGAACCGTGACGTGGAAACCGTGAAGTCGGCGGCCAAGTTCTGGAACGAAGGATGGATCTTCCAGCCGGGCGAGCTTCCCGACGCGTCCCTCATCCCGTCCTCGAACCGCTACCAGCTGAAGCAGGGTGGCTGGAAGGACACCACACTCACCCTCGAGGCGAACCCGAACTACTGGGGCACTCCGGCCGGAACGAAAAACCTGGTGTTCTCCTACGTGGCTGACAACCAGATGTCGCAGTCGCTGCAGAACGGCGACCTGGACGTGATCCGCCCGCAGGCCACAACCGACACCGTCAAGCGGTTGCAGGGCATCGGTTCCTCCGTCCAGATGGCCACCACCTCGGAGATGACATGGGAGCACCTGGATTTCAACTTCCGTGACAGCAACGTCTTCTCCGACTCCCAGGGCGGCAAGAAGCTGCGTGAGGCCTTCGCGTACTGCGTGCCGCGCCAGACCATCCTTGATCGACTCATCAAGCCGATCAAGGACGACGCGCAGCTGCTGAACGCCCGCGAGGTCCTGCCCTTCCAGCCGAACTACAAGGAAGTCACCTCCAAGTCCTACGACGGTCGCTACGACCAGGTCGACATCGAGAAGTCCAAGCAGCTGGTGGCGGAGAGCGGTGTCCAGACCCCGGTCAAGGTTCGAATCGGCTACAAGGCGGGCAACCAGCGGCGTACGGAGACCGTCGCGGCCATCCAATCTTCCTGCAAGGACGCCGGTTTCGATGTGGTGGACGCAGCCGCCCAGGACTTCTTCGAGAACGCGATCGTGAAGGGCGACTACGAGGTGGCGCTGTACGCCTGGGCCGGGTCCGGGCTCATCACCACCGGTCAGAACATCCAGGCGACCGGCAGGCCTCAGAACTACGGCCAGTACTCCAACACCAAGGTCGATCAGGCCTGGGACAAGCTGACCAACACCCTCGATTCCAAGGAGCAGGTGGAGCAGACCACGGTCATCGAGAAAGAGCTGTGGGACACGCTGTTCAACATCCCGCTCTACTCCCATCCCGGGGTGGTGGCGTGGAGTTCCAAGGTGCGCAACGTGAGGGTCACCGCGGCCCAGTCCACGGTTTCCTGGAACGCCTTCCAGTGGCAGATGCGTTGATGCAGAACTGATCTGCCGAGACGACCGAGGGGGTGGATGGCCGCGGCCATCCACCCCCTCGGCCGTTGGAGAGGGAGACTGAGCGTCCCAAAGCCTGGACCAGGACTGGCGCGGGGTTGCCTTCAAGTGCTCTATTATCTGGCGCTATGGGTCAGCCGGGCGTTGGCCCGGCAGCCTCCTGAAAAGGAACTTTCGTGATCAAGTACATTGCCAAACGCTTGGGAATCTCGTTGTTGGTTCTCCTGCTGGGCTCCTTGCTGATGTTCATCCTGGTGATCAACGCCGGCGACCCACTGGCGGATCTGCGTGAATCGAACTCGCCCAACAGGGACAACCTGATTCGTCAGCGCACCCTCCTCCTGGGGCTCGACAAGCCTTGGTACGAGCGTTACCTGAACTGGATCGGAGGAGCAGCCAAGTGCCTGTACGGGCAGTGTGACCTGGGCACCGCGTCGAACGGTCAATCCGTCAACGCCCTGATCGCCTCGGCGGCCGGGGTCTCGATCCGGTTGGTGATCCTGGCCACCTGCCTGGCCATCATCACCGGTGTCATCCTGGGTATCCTGACCGCGATCCGGCAGTACAGCGGATTCGACTACGCCATCACGATGATGGCCTTCGTGTTCTTCTCCCTCCCGGTGTTCTGGTTCGCGGTGCTGCTGAAGCAGTACGCCGCCATCGAGTTCAACAACTGGATAGAGAAGGCCCGCTTCACGCCGTTGACGATAGTGGTGACAGCCTTGGTACTCGCCTTCATAGTCGCGGCGATCGTCGGCGGCCCGTGGAAGCGGCGCCTGATCACATTCGGTGCGCTGGCGGTGAGCTTCGCCGGGATCATGATCTACTTCGATGCCGTACGCTGGTTCCGCCGCCCCGCGGTCGGCATCCCGGTCTACATCCTGTTGGTGATTGGCATCGGTGCCCTGATGATCGTGCTCACCAGCGGTTTCGAGAACAAGAAGGTGCGCAACGCGGTGGGAGCCACCGCTCTGGTGAGCATCGTCGGCTATTCCGTGCTGCGCGGAGTTCTCCTGAAAAGCCCCTCCATTCCGCTGCTGCTCGGCCTGTTGGTCGTCGCCATCGGGGTCGGCATCGCGGCAGGTCAGCTGCTGGGAGGTTTCTCCAGGCGCCAGGCCAGTTTCGCCTCGGCGATCACAGGTCTGCTCGCCTCCTTGGCGGCGTTGATCGATCTCCTGCTCAGCAACTGGGCGGCCTACCTGGCCAAGGTGAGCCGCCCGATCTCAACCATCGGGGCGTCCACACCGAACCTGGACACCACGTGGTGGGGCGAGACGATCGACGGCCTCACCCACCTGCTGCTGCCCACCATCGCCCTGACCCTGATCTCGATCGCCTCCTACACCCGCTACACGCGGGCCTCGATGCTGGAGGTCCTGAACCAGGACTACATCCGCACCGCCCGTTCCAAAGGCGTCTCCGAGCGCAAGGTCATTACCCGCCACGCGCTGCGCAACGCCCTGATCCCACTCGCCACCATCGTGGCCTTCGACTTCGCCAACCTCATCGGCGGTGCCGTCATCACGGAGACGGTCTTCGCATGGCAGGGCATGGGCACCTTGTTCAAGGAGGGTCTGCAGGCAGCCGACCCAATGCGGGTGATGGGCTTCTTCCTGGTCACCGGAACGGCTGCCGTGGTGATGAACATGCTGGCGGACCTCGCCTATGCCTTCCTCGACCCGAGGATCTCCCGATGAGCGCCAAAGAATCCGAGGAGAAAATGTCCGATCAGACCATTTCCGAGCAGACCGATCCGGAGCAGAACGCCCCGGAGCCGGCCGACTACGACCTCGACGAGGACCTCGACAAGGCGGGCGACAAGTCCTATTCGCAGGGCTCGCTGGTGTGGCGCCGCTTCCTGCACCACAAGGGAGCGATGGTCGCCAGCGCCATCCTGATCCTGGTGATCCTGCTGGCCTTCTCCTCCACGGGGGTGGGTTTTCTGCCGGGGTGGTGGCCGAAGAACCACGTCGACCTCTACTCCTTTCCCCCGGGAAGCCCCAACGGAGAACCCACCCTGCGGTTGTGGCCGTTCACCCTGGGTGAGCATCCCTTCGGGCAGGACACCATCGGCAAGGACTACTTCGCCCTGGTGATGCAGGGCACCCAGAAATCCGTGATCATCGCCTTCATGGTGGGCCTGATCGCCACCGTGATCGGAACCCTCATCGGCGGCGCGGCTGGTTATTTCCGGGGCCGCATCGAATCCATCCTGATGCGTGCCACGGACTTGGTGATCATCGTTCCGCTGCTGGTGCTGGCCGCTGTGCTGGGGCGCATGGTCGACGGTGCGAACATCTACGTCCTGGCCTGCGTCCTGGGTCTCGTGGTGTGGACCGGGATGGCACGCCTGGTGCGCGGCGAGGTGCTCTCGTTGCGGGAACGCGAGTTCGTGCACGCCGCCAAGGCCATCGGCACATCTGACTGGCGCATCATCTTCCGGCACATCCTGCCGAACTGCATCGGCACCATTGTTGTGAACTCGACGCTGCTGATCGCCTCGGCCATCCTGTTGGAGACGGCGCTGTCCTACCTGGGGTTCGGTGTGCGTGCCCCGGAATCGTCGCTGGGTCTGCTGATCTCCCAGAACCAGGAGGCCATGGACACCCGGCCCTGGCTGTTCTGGTGGCCGGGCCTGTTCATCCTGACCATCGCCCTGTGCGTCAACTTCATCGGCGACGGCCTGCGCGACGCCTTCGACCCGCGGCAGCAGATGGACTGAGGGGAAAGAAAATGAGCACTGAAGTCAACGAGACCACTCCGTCCGCCGAAGAAATCGAGCCGGTACTCCAGTTCAAGGAACTGGACGTCAGCTTCCGAACCGAGTTCGGGCGGGTCCAGGCCGTCAAGGGCGTCAGCCTCGTGGTCAAGCCCGGCGAGGTGGTGGCCCTGGTGGGTGAATCCGGTTCCGGCAAGTCGGTCACCGCGACCACTGCCCTCGGCCTGCTGCCGAAGACCGCCCGTATCACGGGGGAGACGATGGTGGCCGACAAGGCCATCTCGAAACTCGCCCCCCGGCAGCTGCGTGGCTTGCGCGGCAACCGCGTGGCCATGGTCTTCCAGGAACCGATGACCGCCCTCAACCCGGTCATCAAGATCGGCGAGCAACTCACCGAATCAATGGAGGTGCACAACGTCGCCCACGGCGAGGTCGCCTGGCAGAAGGCGATCGACCTGCTCAACGCCGTCGGCATCCCGAACGCGGAACGGCGCGTCAAGCAGTACCCCCACGAGCTGTCGGGCGGCATGCGGCAACGCGTGGTGATCGCCATGGCCCTTGCCTGCGATCCCGAGGTGATCATCGCCGACGAACCCACCACGGCCCTCGACGTGACCGTGCAGGCCGACATCCTCGACCTGCTGAGGTCGCTGAAGGAGAAGCTGAACACCGGAATCCTGCTCATCACCCACAACATGGGCGTCGTGGCGGACATGGCGGACCGGGTCGCGGTGATGTTCAAGGGCAACATCGTCGAACGCGGTACGGCGGAGGAGGTCCTCCTCAACCCGCAGCACCCCTACACCAAGAAACTTCTGGACGCGGTGCCGCACTTGGGGGCGGGACACGGCCAGTTCGGTTCCGCACCGCACGACGTAGCCGAGGATGCCGAATCGGCACTCGATGTCAATGAACTGGTCGTGGAGTACAAACGCACCGGAAAAAGACCGTTCCGCGCCGTCGACGGCGTCACCTTCGACGTGAAACGCGGTGAGATCGTCGGCCTGGTGGGGGAGTCCGGCTCCGGGAAATCGACCATCGGCAGGGCGCTGCTGGGGCTGATCCCAGCCGCTGGGGGCAACGTGAAGGTGCTCGGCCAGGAACTGGTCCGGGGAACCGGCCCGAAGAAGGGCTCACGGGGGCGAAACCTGAAGGAGCTGCGGCGCCGCATCGGGGTGATCTTCCAGGACCCGGCCGCATCCCTCAATCCACGCCTGCCCATCGGCGACGTCATCTCCGAACCCCTGGAGGTGCACAGGATCGGGAACAAGGCGTCGCGGCAGAAGCGGGTCTATGAACTGCTGGAGGCCGTCGAGCTCCCGAGGAGCGCCTTCAACCGCTACCCGCACGAACTCTCCGGCGGTCAGCGGCAGCGCGTCTCGATCGCCCGCGCGCTCTCGCTGAGTCCGGACCTGCTGATCGCCGACGAGCCCACATCGGCCCTCGACGTCTCGGTGCAGGCCCAGGTGCTGGGAATGCTGACCGACCTCCAACGCGACTTCGGGTTCGCCTGCCTGTTCATCAGTCACGACCTGGCCGTCATCGACTCCCTTGCCCACCGGGTCGTCGTGATGCAGCACGGCAAGATCGTCGAGAAAGGGGCTCGCGCACAGGTGCTGCTCGACCCCCAGGAGGAGTACACCAAACGGCTCCTGGCAGCTGCCCCCGTCCCGAATCCCGTCGAGCAGCGCGAACGGCGTGAGGAACGTCACCGCCTGCTGGAGGCACTGGGCGACGAGGTCGTGGAAATCGACACCCGCGAACTGGACCAGTAGGGGTTTCCCGGCACGAGCTGGTCGATCCGGGGGGGGAACCTTCAATCCCCCGATCCCATCAGCCTGTCGATGGCGCGGCGGTCCTTCTTCGTCGGGCGACCGGCGCCGCGGTCACGCTTGGCAACCGGGACGTTGAGGAACGCGGGACGTTCGGGGGAGTGGTCGACGTAGGCCTTCCGCGCGATGGGCGCACCGACCCGCTTGCTCAGCAACTCCACCACCTCGAACTCCCGCGTCCAGCCGGGCTCCTTCACGGTGACGCGATCCCCGGGCCTGACCGCGTGTGCCGGTTTGACGGGGTCACCGTTGAGCCGGACGTGCCCTCCTGTGACGGCCTTCGTCGCCAGCGAACGGGTCTTGAAAAGCCGGACGCTCCACAACCACACGTCGATTCGGGTCATGCGGAGATTCTAGGAGGCTCGCGGATGAGCACCGACCGGCAGGCTTCCGCGAACCGGGTGGTTCCGATACGGCCGGTTCAACCGGCTTCGGAAGGGTAAAGCTGGTTGAGCCGGGCCGCGACGAAGGAGCGGCCCGTGTCGAAACCACTTTGGTGGTTGAGTGACAGACCCGGCCACGGAGGCCTTGGTTTCGACTCGGCCGGCTCGCTGACGCTCGCAGGCCGGCTCAACCAACTTCGGGAAGGGTGTGCTCGCAGGCCGGTTCAGCCGGCTTCGGGTGGGGAACCCCTAGGCTGCGTGTGTGGACATTCTGAGCGACGACGGCGCCCTGGCCCTGGAGATGGCGGCCGCGGAGGCCGATCCGGATTCGCTCGGCGCCGCCGAGCGGATGCGGCGGCGTTTCCCACCGGAGCTGGCCGCCGCCGCCCTGACCCAGGTGGCCCTGAGGCGACGGGCCCGGGAAAAACTGCCGATGGCGGACCGGATGTTCTTCACCCCCGACGGGCTGGAGCAGGCGACCCGCTGGGTGGTGGCCCGGTGGCGGGCCGCCCTGTTCAAGGAGGCCGGGGTCACTGAGCTGTGGGACCTGGGCTGCGGCCTGGGGGTGGATGCGATGGCCTTCGCCCAAGCAGGGCTGAGGGTGCATGCCGTCGAGGTCGACCCGACGACCGCTGCCTTCGCGACGGCGAACCTCCGCGAATTGGATGCCAGGGTCATCGAGGGGCGCGCCGAGGACGTCGAGGTGCCGCCCGGGGCAGGAATCTTCCTCGATCCCGCCCGCCGCACCACCCGGGGGCGCACCTGGGACGTGAACCAGTTCACCCCGCCATGGTCCTTGGTGGAGAACCATCTGCGCGGCGATTGGCGCACCGCGGTTAAGCTCGGCCCGGGCCTGCCGAAGGAACTCATCCCGGAGCATGTGGCGGCGGCGTGGGTCTCGGCGGACGGCGACCTCGTCGAGACATCGCTGTGGAATTTCCTGGAAGCCGGGCCCCGAGCGGTCGTGATGCGCAGCGGTATGGTGCACACCCTGAGGTCCGGGGCAGATCCGCTGCCGGTGGGGTCGCTGGGGGACTGGGTCCACGAACCGGACAACGCGGTGATCCGGGCGGGGCTCGTCGCGGAGGCCGCCCCCGCTGCCCGACTCTTGGCCCCGGGCGTCGCCTACGTCACCTCCGATGCCCCGATCGCCAGCCCCTTCGTGACCGACTTCCGGGTTCTCGAGGTCCTCGACTACGACCTGCCCATCCTCAAACGCTGGGTGAAGGCCCACAGGATTGGGAGCCTGGAGATCAAACGCCGAGCCATCGACGTCGATCCCGCCGCCCTGCGGAGACAGCTGAAACCGAGGGGCGACTCCCACGCCACCATCATTCTCGCCCGCACCCAGGACGGTGCCCGAGCCATCGTCGTGAGCCGGCACAGCTGATTGGTCCCGGATTGCGTGCCCGAACAATTCGGGGAACGGTTGGGTCGTCGCAACCCACGCTGTCCTCCCGGTCGTTGACGCCGACCCAACGTCGGCTGCTGCGTCAGTCGAAACGCATCCAGGGGACCGCCGTCTCGCTCGCCCCGGAGCGCGGACCCGACGGGTTTACCGTGGATATTCTTGCGGCTGCAGTGGATGTCAGTCGTCGTACCTTGTTCAATCAGGTGGGCGATGAGATGCCGGTCATCCTCGGCCCGGTCAGCCTTGAGTTCGGGCCTGCCCAGGCCACAGGTTCGTTGTTCCGGGAGCACTTGGGAACTCCGAATCCATGACCTGACGCAGGCGCCGCTTTTTCTGCTGAGTGACACCTCGGTGGGAGAGCCCACTCAGTCGGTGCAGCGGGGGATCCGCACACACATGGCGAGAGAATCGAAGGTGGTGGAGGCGGCGGCCAAGCGGATGTGGGGAGTCCTTCGGTAGGCGGCTCGGTGACGACTAGGCCTGCTGGTGCAGACCACCAGCGCCAGCGTCGCCTGTGGGTTTCACGCCGGGGACCCGCTGATGATCACCGCCACGTGCCGGATCGCCCGTGACCGCCAGGTGGTGGCGGCTACCTCCCCGAGGGCACCCTCGTCCCGCGCCGCCAGCCCGGTGCCCTCATCACCGAGGCCAACGCCGTCGTGACCCGGGTGGTCCGGCTGGCGACGACGGGGAAGCTTGAGGCTGTCGACGGCACTCTGCTGCGACCCGAGGGTGATTCGGTGGTCTATCTCATCTCGGATTTGATACTGCCTAGCCTCTTTGCCGCCGACTACAAGGTGTTGGAGGTCCTGGATCACGTGGTTGGGACTCTGCGATGCTGGGTGGAGGCCACAGGTTCAGGAGCCTGGAGATCAAACGCCGAGCTATCGATGTGGATCTGGCTGTGCTGCGTCGCCGCCTGGGACCCAGGGGCGACGCCCGCGCCCCCTGTCCCTGACCCGGAACGCTCGGGGAGCCAAGGTCGTCATTGTTGAACGGGAGTATCCGATTAGCGGTGTAAGTGGTGTTCTCTACTGGTGGGTGCTGGCTGCGGGCGTGCGGTCAGCGAAGGTGGTGGCGAGGGTGTTCAGGGTGGGCTTCCAGCGCCATGCCCCGGCGGGTCTGTCCGGTGCCCTTGGGGTCCAACGATCTCACGGTCAGGTAGAGCGTCTTCAACGCGGCCTGCTCGTTCGGGAAGTGACCGCGGGCGCGAACGGCCCTGCGGAGACGAGCATTCAGGCTCTTGATCGCGTTCGTAGAGCACAGGACCTTGCGGATCTCGATGTCGTGGTCCAGGAGCGGCACGAACTCGGTCCAGGCATTGCGCCAGAGCCGAACCATCACCGGGTAGGCCTTGCCCCACTTCTCAGCGAACTCCTCGAACACAGCCTCGGCAGTCTCCGCAGCCGGGGTTTCGTGGATCGGTTTCAGGTTCACGCGATCCCGGGCCAGTGCTTCTTGGACGCGTAGCCGAAACCGTTGCGCAACAGGTGAGCGAGACAGGTTTGGACCTTCACTTGGCCGAACACCTTCCCGATGCTGTCCGGCAAGCCTTTGAGCCCGTCGCAGACCGTGAAGAACACGTCCTTGACACTGCGGTTCTTCGGCTCGGTCAGGCAGTTGAGGCCAGAACTTCACCGATCCCCCTATCGCTGTTGCCCGGCTAAATCCCCAAGATGTCCTTGCGGTCATTCAGATTGACACCGATCGCGGCGTAGTAGGGCTGGTTACGGACCTGCCCGTCACGCACCTTTGATGACGATCACGTCAATGGAGATGGCTGCGTGGATGGGTCCCAAAGGGCGGGTCATCCACGTGTTCATCTCGTCGCCGACCGGGTCGGTGATCCGGCTGATCGTGTCCTTCGACACCAAGAGGTCGTAGACCTCGGCGAAGTGAGCGGCGATCTCACCGGTCGTCAACCCCTTTCGCGAACAAACTGAAGACCATCTGGTCCACCTCCGGCAAGCGGCGTTGACGCTTCTTGACCAACTGCGACTCGAAGGTCCCATCGCGGTCCCTGGGCGCATCGATCTGAATGACACCCACATTGTCGATGATCACCGTCTTAGACCGGGTGCTGTTGCGGAAGTCGCCCCTCCTGCGGCCGACGGGGTCGTGCTTGTCGTAGCCCAGGTGCTCGTTGAGTTCCTCGTCCGGGGCAGCTCCGACGACCTGCGCCGTCAACGCCTTCAGCAGACCATCGGGACCGGTCAGGGCAATACCGGCGTCCTTGACCTGAGGCACCATCTGCGCGATCACCTCACGCTGGGCCTTGCCCAACTCTGCCAACCCCTCCACCGGCGGTGGTGGTGTTGGGGTCGCAGCCCCCAGTCTGGCCGACTCCACCGCCGACGAACTGCTGCTGGTGGTTGTCACGGTCATGATGACTCCTCCTGCCCTGGCGGGCGATGAAGCCACTCACACCATTTCTAGGACAGTCCCCCGAACCCACTACGCGGGCATCCTTAGTGAATCTCGTCATTGAGCCTTATTCACAGCCTTCCTCAAGTGCGCCTTGACTAGGGGCTTTGCTGGCCGACGCGCCGTCTGTGAATAAGCCGCATTGTGTTGCCGCACCCGGTGGGTGCTGTGTAACATGGCGCGGGTTTGGTAGCGGGTGTTGTTGCGGTAGCCGCGGTCGGCACGTTTGATGTGCTTGACGCGGGACATCGTCACCCAACTCGAACTACTCCGAGTCCAGTAATCAAAAACCCAAACAAGCAATGCCATAACTTTCGCTAATGCTCTTTCGGTCAAGATTCACCGAGTGGTAGAAACAGTTTCCCGATCTGTGAAGTTGGGACTTGAGGTGGCCAATTTTTTATAGTTTTTATGTTAAAGCCGGACAAGGAAGTTTCAGCTGAGAGATTCTCGGGGGAAGGACTAGCTCGATGAAGAAGTCCATCCAGGCAATCAAAAAGGCGGCCGTGCTGGCTGTGGTCATCGTCATGACCTCGGCGGGAGCCGCGTTCGCTGTCACTCGCAACGTTGCTGGAGGAACTTGGGACTACGGAACCAATGCCCTCATCGGAGTGGCTTGGTCCAGTTTCTGGTACCCATCAAAGAGGCATGGCTCGAGCGTAAAGATCGGCGCAAACGTGCACCGCAGTGCGTGTGTGGCGGCTGACGAAACCTCCTACGCAGAGCGCTGGCGCCCGCCGGGCACTAGTGTTTCCTACCATTACCGGTTCTGCTGAACTAGGTGGGGTGGGTCCTTAGGGACCCACCCTTGGGTAGACTGCTTTCAACTATTTTGAGGGAACTGGGGAATCGTGCTGAAGTCTCTTCTCCGGGTTGTTGGAGCCATCACCGTCGTGGTTGCTTCGCTGCTGGCCTACATCCAACTGACCTTCGTGGAGCAGGGCTTTCCACTCGGCTCGCAGCATCGGGGGACGATCCTGTTCGGTGAGTCCGGGCTGACGACGGCGCAGATTCTGACAGGGCTTGCGGAGGTCAGCCGCCAGCACGATCTGGAGATCTACCTGGAGGTCCCGGGGAAGGACGATCCGTTCCAAGGTCTTGATGTCTACGCCGTTGGCCACGAACAGCCGACGGAACCGACAAGGATCGCGTGGCTCAGTCTCACCCGCCACGGCATGCTGTACCCCGCCGCTGAGCTGAGGGAGACGAACCTGTCCACCGTCTACGCGGTGAAGGGGTCGTGGGAGGGGGTCACGGCACTGACTCGTTGGGCTGAGAGTGTTGGTGCGCAGCCCGGTCAATGGGGTGAGGAGACCCCGTTCACGGTTTTTTCAGGTGGCTTGGTCCACGGGGCTGCCGGGATTCCCTTGGTGGCCTTGGCTGTGCTGTGGGTCACCATCGTGCTGGCCTGGTATGCAGCTCGGGCCGGGGCGCGTGCGGTGCGCCTGCTGGCCGGAACCCCCGGATGGCGGATCCAGGCCCAGGACGTGCTCGGTTGGCTCCGGGTCGTCGTACCGGTGCTCCTGGCAGGGGTCTTGGTGGTCCTGACGGCGGTTGGTCTCGTCAAGGGGTGGAGCAACGGGTTGGCCGTGGGCGGGGTCGTCGCGGGGTATCTGATGCTCATGCTGGGGCTGGGGGTGTGTTTCGGGCTCGTGGCCTCCATGGTCACCGCACCGTCGGTTTCCTCGTTGGTGTTGCGCAAACCCCCGGAGGCCCGCTTCGAATTCCCCAGCCAACTGCTCAAGGCCGTGGCCCTGTCGCTGGGGCTCGCCGCGCTGCCCGCCCTGTTGTGGCAGGCGCAGGGCTCGCTGACCCGGGCCACCATCCAAGGCCGCGTGGTGGCCTTGACCGGGTACGTCTCCCAGTCCGTGGGTGGGGTGACCGAGGAGGAGCTTGACGCCGCCTACGAGCAGCTGGATCGGTTTGTCCAAGCGGTGGATGCCACCGGCACCCTCGCCTACGCCGAGATCCTGACCCGCGGTGAGGTGCCCGCTGAGCTGGTGGCTGCGGGATTCGACAGTGTCGCGGTGGTCAACAGCCACTACGCCGAGCGGTTTGGCCTTGGGGTGGGTGACGGCTCGCTGGAACCGGTGCCTGCCGAGCAGACGGAGGAGCTGCTGGCTTCGGGTAGGTTGAGCACCAGACTTCGGGACGACGGCGCCAGTGCCGAGGCCAACGGTCTGAGGGGGTATCGCGTCACAGGAGGCGAGGGAATTGTCGCCCCCTCCGGTTCGGGTCTGGGTTTCCGTCACGCCGAGCGGCCGCTGCTGTTGATCTCCGAGAAGATCAGCACTTCCCTGAGTGCGGACTCACTCGTCTCCGCCCTGACCTCGGATTACCTGTTGTTCAAGGACACGACCGTGATCGACAGGGCCGCTCATGACGCCGGGGTGAGCCAGATGCTGCTCTCACGCAGCCGGGCCACGGATTCCGCTCTGCTGGCCGCCCAGTTCGCGAACCAGGTGGTGTTCACCGTCGGAGCCGGCATCGTGATCCTGCTCGCGGCCATTGCCGTCAGTGGCTGGCTCTCGGCCCGCGTCTACGCCTCGAACAACGCCCGCTTCATCTATCCGATGCTCACCTATGGTCGTAGCTGGTGGACGGTGCTGAGGCGTCGAATCCTGGCCGAGACCGGGATCATCACCAGCACCTTCATCTTGGTCTCCATCATCTACTTGGCGTTGGGGATGGCATGGTCGCCCGTGCTGCTGCTCGGGATGGTGCTCTACCTCGGCTACTCCAGCCTCTGTCACCAGCGGGCCGTCATGGCCATGATCCACAGTGTTACCCAACGAGCCCACTGAGGAGATCGAATGCAGATCACCGCCCACAACATCCACCTCACCATCGATGGTCGAGACATCCTCAACAAGGTGTCGGTGGACGTGCCCAGCGGGACTTCCGTCGCGATCACCGGCCCCAGCGGCTCCGGAAAGACCACACTGCTCAATTGCCTGGGCCTGCTGCTTCCGGTCACTCAAGGGCAGATCCTCATCGACGGTGTCGATGTGACGAAACTCAGTGTGGCCCGCAAACGGCAGTTCTGGCGCGACAACGTGGCCTTCATCTTCCAGGACTACGGACTGGTGCCCGACGAGAGCGTGGGTTTCAACATCTGCATGGAGTCCGCTCCGATCCTGCGACGCCGGAAGGGCTGGGGGACTCGCGTCGATGAGGCCTTGGTCAAGGTGGGGCTGGTCGGTCGTTCGGCGGATCAGGTGGCGAAGCTCAGTGGCGGGGAGCGGCAGCGCGTCAGTATTGCCCGTGCCATCTTCAAGCAGGCCAGGATCATCTTCGCCGACGAGCCGACCGCCTCCCTGGACGCCGTGAACCGTCAGAACGTGCATGACCTGCTACTGGGGGAGCAGGAGCGCGGGGCCACCGTCATGATTTCCACCCACGACGACCACCTGGCTGCGGCCTGTGACGAGGTGGCGCGGCTGTAAGGCGCGGGGCCGTGTGGAGACTGGCGGTGGGCAGGTGCTCTGGCATTGCTTCGTCGATCCCTTCACGCCGGTGGAGGTACGGCTGCAGGAGAACGCCCATGGCAACGGCGCCCGGGTCAGCATCGAGCCTGATCCCCCATGGGATGCGCTCCAGCACCTTCGGTGAGCAGGGGTGGAACCACCAGAACTTGGCACTCCGCTTGATTGAGTGCTAACGAGGGTATAGCCTTTTTCTGGCACTCGGTAGGCCCGGGTGCCAACCCGGGTGGCACCCGCGACGACGCCCGGACCGGACACCGAACTGAATCCGGCTCTCGCCGGACAACTACAGAAAGGGGTTTGTCGTGGCAACCACGATCAAGCCGCTCGAGGACCGCGTCCTCGTCCAGCCGCTCGAGGCCGAGCAGACCACCGCTTCCGGGCTGGTCATCCCCGACACCGCCAAGGAGAAGCCGCAGGAGGGCCGCGTCGTTGCCACCGGCCCCGGCCGCATCGACGACAAGGGCAACCGCGTCCCGCTCGACGTCGCCGAGGGCGATGTCGTCATCTTCAGCAAGTACGGGGGCACCGAGGTCAAGTACGACGGCTCCGAGTACCTGCTGCTCAACGCCCGCGACATCCTCGCCGTCGTCTCCCGCTGAATCGAGGCGTGACCCATGGCAAAGACTCTGCAGTTCGACGAGGAGGCGCGGCGTTCGCTTGAGCGCGGCGTCGACACCCTCGCCAACACCGTCAAGGTGACCCTCGGCCCCAAGGGCCGCTACGTCGTGCTCGACAAGAAGTGGGGCGCCCCCACCATCACCAACGACGGCGTGACCGTCGCCAAGGAGGTCGAGCTCGAGGATCCCTACGAGGATCTCGGCGCCCAGCTCGCCAAGGAGGTCGCCACCAAGACCAACGACGTCGCCGGCGACGGCACCACCACCGCCACCGTGCTGGCCCAGGCGCTGGTCCACGAGGGCCTGCGCGCCGTGGCCTCCGGGGCCAATCCCGTCGGGTTGAAGCGCGGCATCGACAAGGCCGTTGAGGCCGTCGTCGAGCGGCTCCACGAGAACTCCCGTTCCGTCGACACCACCGCCGACATGGCCAACGTCGCCACCATCTCCTCGCGTGACGAGCAGATCGGTGAGCTGATCGCCGAGGCCTTCGACAAGGTCGGCAAGGACGGCGTCATCACCGTCGACGAGTCCCAGACCTTCGGCACCGAGCTGGAGTTCACCGAGGGCATGCAGTTCGACAAGGGCTACCTCTCGCCGTACTTCGTCACGGACGCCGACCGCATGGAGGCCGTCCTGGAGGATCCCTACATCCTCATCAACTCCGGCAAGATCTCCTCCATGAACGACCTGCTCCCGCTGCTGGAGAAGGTCATCGCCGCCAAGGGCACCCTGTTCGTGGTGGCGGAGGACGTCGACGGCGAGGCCCTGTCCACGCTGGTGGTCAACAAGATCCGCGGCACCTTCACCTCCGTGGCCGTCAAGGCCCCCGCCTTCGGTGACCGCCGCAAGGCCATGCTCGAGGACATCGCCATCCTCACCGGCGGCCAGGTCGTCGCCCCCGAAGTGGGTCTCAAACTGGACCAGGTCGGTCTCGAGGTGCTCGGCCGCGCCCGCCGCATCGTCGTCACCAAGGACAACACCACCATCGTCGACGGCGCTGGCGAGCAGTCCGAGGTCGCGGGCCGCGTCGCCCAGCTGCGCGCCGAGATCGAGCGCACCGACTCCGACTGGGATCGCGAGAAGCTCCAGGAGCGGGTCGCGAAACTCGCCGGTGGCGTGTGCGTCATCAAGGTCGGTGCCGCCACCGAGGTGGAGCTGAAGGAGAAGAAGCACCGCATCGAGGATGCCGTCTCGGCCACCCGCGCGGCCATCGAGGAGGGCATCGTCGCCGGTGGCGGTTCGGCCCTCATCCACGCCGCCAAGGTGCTCGACGGTGACCTCGGCCTGGCCGGCGACGAGCGCGTCGGTGTGGCCATCGTCCGCAAGTCGGTGGTGGAGCCGCTGCGCTGGATCGCCGAGAACGGCGGCGAGGCGGGCTACGTCATCACCTCCAAGGTCGCTGACCTGGAGCCGGGCCACGGCTACAACGCCCGCACCGGTGCCTACGAGAACCTCATCGAGGCCGGCGTCATCGATCCGGTGAAGGTCACCCGCTCCGCGCTGGCCAATGCCGCATCCATCGCCTCCCTGCTGCTCACCACTGAAACCCTCGTGGTGGAGAAGAAGGAAGACGAAGAGGACAAGTGAGCTGACTCACACGAGGAGCCCCGGGACCACACGGTTCCGGGGCTCCTCGTCATGCGCAGGAATTTGAGGTGGCAACCCTGGAACGGGTGGGGTGATGACATCCGGGAAATCCCGTCGGCCATCCGGATGACTTTGTGGCCTTGGGAAGTGCCCGTAGGTTTACAGTGACTCATCGATGCGCACCCCCATCGCAGGTCGGCAACATTTTTCTTTCTTCAACTGAGCGGAGCATTGAATGTCCATCAGTCGTCGTGCCGTCCTCGCCACGGCCGCCGCAGCCCTTCCCGCGGTGACACTCCTGGGGAGTGTCCACGACGCCGTCGCCGCCCCGGGAACGACCTACTACATTGCCGAGGAGGGTGATGACCAGGCCGCCGGGACCTCCGAGAGCACACCCTGGCAGTCCGTCAACAAGGTCGTCGCGGCCATCAACGCCGGGCAGATCGTCCGGGGGGACACCATCGTGTTCAAGCGTGGCCAGACTTTCTACGGGCAGTTCACCGACCTGTCGGGTCTGCAGGGTGAAGGTCGGATCACCTTCGGTGCCTACGGGAGTGGGGAGAAACCCAGGATCATGGGATACAAGGTCCTCAACAAGCCCGAGGCCTGGAAGAACATCGGCGGTAACCAGTGGCAGATCGAACTGGTCGAGGGGAACTACACCGGCAACACCCTGACGGGCAATGCGAACGTCGGATTCCTTCTTCTCGACAGCGCATTCCACGGGAGGAGGAAGTTCCCCGACGAAGCGAAACTGGAAAGCGACCTGGAGTTCTACTCGGTCAGACGGGATGAAGCCGAAAGGGTCAAGACGCTCACCGTTTACAGCAAGGAGAACCCCTCCAGCCGTGGTGACCTGCGCGTCGCAGTGGATGGTGTAATTTTCCAGGCCGTCCCGAACATGACCATCCAGGACCTTGACCTCATCGGTTGCGGAGGACACGGCATTCAGGTCCGCGACGTCGGTGGCGTGGAGGTACTCCGCAATCGTATCCGCCACATCGGGGGAAGCCACCTCCGTGAGGAAAAAGACAGTTCGATCAAACACTGGCGCTACGGCAATGGCATCGAGGTGTATCTCGGCGGCAGCGACGTGCTGGCTGAGGACAACATCATCCACGACGTCTACGATGTGGCGATCACCATCCAGGGTCACCAGGTTCTGAAACCCACCGAGAAGGAACCAGTCATTCGCATCGGCAGCAGCAACGTGCACTTCAGGAAGAACTACATCACCCGCTGCAGCCAATCCTTCGAGGTCTGGGCGGCGGGTCCTGAGGACAAGAGCCAGGCCGATACCACCAGCGCCAAAGCCGGGATCCGCAATTGCTCCTTCACCGACAATTACTGCGAGGACGCCGGCATCGGCAGTTGGGGTCAGGAGGTGCGCCCCAACCCAGACGAGGGTGGTGTGCACCTGCTGTCCTACGGCGAGGGCTTGCCCATCGAGCTGTCCATCACCGGTAACCAGTTCATCAACGCGAAGAACGCCTACATGTACCGTTCCCCGGAGCACAAGTCCCCGATCTCGATCGACCGGAACGTGATTCAGCTCGCCGCGGGCCAGAAGCTCCAGCAACAGCGTTCCGAGACCATCGAGCAGCACGCGGCATGGTCGCAGGTCACCGGATTCGACGCGAACAGCACCTTCACCGTCGCCGGCTGACCGGTTCCCCGGAATCGACTCCTGGGCGGGACGCGATCGCCAGCGCCAGCTCGCAGAACATCGCGTTCGCCCAGGAGAACCAGGGGCGGGTGAAACGCGACGGATCATCGGCGTCGACGCCCTCGTGCATCCACCCGGTACCCCCGGTGCTGTTCATCAACATGTGCAGGCAGGCCAGTTGCTCATCCTCGTGGGATGCAGTCAAGCCCGTGACCGCGATCGCGATCGGCCAGACGTGGCCGGGTGGGGTGTGTGGGGAACCGACGCCGCGCAGCCGGATACCGTCGACGAAGCAGGGGTTCTCGGGGGACAGGACCCTGCGGCGGGTGGCCAGGTACACGGGGTCGTCGACCGCCAACACTCCCAGATAGGGCAACCCGAGCAGAGACGGCAGATTCGCATCGTCCATGAACAGCTGTCCTCCCAAACCGTCGACTTCGTAGAGCAGGTGGGGCTCAGGGTCCTCGATCGTCCCGAAACAGCGGATGCCATCCTCGATCCCTGCCGCTAGGCGCTCCGTCCGAGCACGCCGGTCGCTATCCAGGATGGGCGCCAAAGGCCGCAGGGTGCTGGCCAGGAAGGCGTTTCCGGGAATGTTGAAACCGAGCTGACAGGCGTCGTCGCTGGGCCGGAAAGCCTGGAAGACCAGCCCGCACTCCCGGGCCCTGGGTCCACGGCCCGCGCGTGTGAGGGTGTCGGATGTGGGAGCCCCGGGACGGGTGAAGCGATACGGGCTCGCCGCCTCGTGGCGTTGTTCGGTCTCGGTGATGGTGAGGATGACGTCGAAGGCGTCGTAGAAATCGGCATTCAGCCACTCACGGCAGCCGAGCCCGTCCAGGCGAAGCGCCAGGTCGAGAGGGAAGGTCAGCGAGTCGAGTTCCCACTTGCGTTCCCACACCCACGGTCCCTGCCTCGGTCGGTCATCATCCCAGCGGTTTCCGCTCGGTCGCCGGTTGAAGGCGTCGGCATGAGGATCGACCAGGATCATCCGCCAGTGACGCCGGAGCAGGCCGGCGGCCACCCCAGCCAGTTCCGGGTGGCGCGGGGCGAGGCGAAGCAACGGGGACAGCTGCAGACAGGAATCCCGCAACCACATGGCGGGGATGTCGCCGGTGATCACCCAGGTCTCCTCGCCATCCTCGCCCAGATCGATCGTGGTGGTGGCGATGTTGGTCAGTAGCCGGGCGGCTGCTCTCGGACATCGGCGAGCAGCCGCCCGGGCAACACCAGCGGACATGGTGTCGGCTCCCCGATGGGTGCGCCCCAGGTCACCACTCGAAGGTCAAGTTTCTCGTAGGACCCACCGAGGGGATGTCGACGGCGAGCCCCACTTCGTGTTCTGGCTGCCATGAACCGCCGGTCACGCCCAGCAGCTCCAGCAGCAGTGGTGTCACCTCGTGGCTGTACAGGGCCTTGGGCAGCCCGTCCGCCAGGAGACGAGCCGGAAGTTTCACCGGGGCGCCGAAGGCGTGCAGGATCAGGAACGAGCGCCGAACGTCGATCTCATCCCCACCGTGCCCGCCCTCCGGGTTGTGCCCGTGGTCGGTGGTCACCGCCACCAGCCACCGTTCCCCAAGTGCTTCGTGGCGTTCGGCCACGGCCTTGACGAGGGCGCGGACGTGCTCGTCCACCTCCCCGATGGCGCTGCGATATCCGGGGGAGGCCGCGCCGTGCCGGTGCCCGGCCTCGTCGACCCCCTCGAAGTAGACGAACGCCGCATCCGGGCCCTCGTGGTTGAGCACCTGGCAGGCGTGGCTGCGCACCTCGATGTCGGCGCTGACGCAGCCGCGGGTGAAGTCGTGGGGGACGAACAGCTTGTGTTGTCCGGTGCGTTGCTGGTCGATGCGGCGCTGGATCACAGGTCCGAAACTCCCGAGCAGCGCTTCCCACGTGGCCGCGGCGTAGGTGCGGGCCCTCGGGGCGGCGAAGAATATCCGGGACAGCACGTCGGGGCATTCCGCCAGCCTGTGCCCGACGAACTCGTTCCGCCACACGTTGTTCTGCTCGTGGGTGGTGCCCGTCAGCAGGTTGGACCAGCCCGGTCCGGAGTCGGTGGGCGGGGTCATCCACACCGGTGCGATCACCCCGCCCGCGACGAGCCGGGCCAGCGTCGGCGCGGCGGGGGATGTGGTGGGTGGCATCTCGGGGCGATCCGCGGGTGCGGGTTCCGCGGCGAACCGCGGGTCGCCCGGGTGGTGGGGTTCGGCGAACGCCGGATTCCCGGGGATCACCGAGGGCACGGCGACGTCGATCCGTACCCCGTCCAGGCCGATCAGCAGCAGTTTCATGTTTCTCCTTCAGCGGGTGTGGTGCGCGGGGTCAGGATCGTGAACGCGGTCGGGGCGATCGGGATCCCGACGCGTTCCGGGATCACGGAGCCGAAGTGGTGCATGCCGGCCTCAGGACAGGTAACCGAGTTCCGGGAACTCCGCCCGGGCGCGTTCCAGCAGTTCCCGGGCCACACCCACACCGTCGATCAGCGGGTGGTGGGCGAAGGCCGCGACGGCCAGATCCAGGCTGCCCTCCAGGGCGGCCCGGATGGTGGTGCGTTCCGCGTACTTGACCGACTGCACCAACCCGATGGCGTGTTCCGGTAGCGGCGAGACGGGCAGCGGCGCCGGCCCGGCGGAGCCGATCCGGCAGGGTGCCTCGATGACGGCATCCCGGGGTAGCTCCGGCAGCCGGTCGCCGTTGCGGAGGTTGACGATCAGGTCGGTGGTCTCGTCGAAGGCGATCGCCTTCATCACCGCCAGCGCCACCCGGTCGTAGCCACCGGAGGCGAGGTCCGCCGCGTCGCGTTCCACGCCGCCCGCGGCCAACCGGTTGGAGGCCATGTAGGTTTCCTCGCGGCGCAACCGGGTGGCCTCCCACAGCGCGTACGCCTCCGGGCCGGGCAGGGTGGCGGCGCGGGCGTAGAAGTCGCGTTGCTGGGCGGCCAGGAACACCCCCCGGGTGGCCTCCACGGTCTCGTCGGCTCTTCGGGTTTCGTGGGCGAAGTAGTAGTAGTGCAGGTATTCGTTCGGCACCGACCCGAGCTGCCGCAGCCACCCGGCGCCGAACAGACGGCCCTCCTCGAAGGATTCGATCAGGTCGGGGCGTTCCAGCAGCAGCGGCAGCACGTCGTCGCCGTCCACCAGCAGCCGCTGCAACCAGCCCAGGTGGTTGAGCCCGACGTAGTCGAGCCGGACCCGGTCGTCGCCCGCGATCACCCGGGAGGCGGTTCCCGTGGCCACCAGTCCCGCGCCCTCCAGGGTGTCGAGTACTCGCCGGGCCAGGCCGACGGGGGAGTCGCAGATCCCGATCACCCGGTCACCCAGGATCCGGGAGCTCACCTCTGTGATGATCCCGGCCGGGTTGGTGAAGTTGATCAGATGGGCCCCGGGGGCCAGCCGGGCGATCGTCTCGGCGATCCGGACGGCGGTGGGGATGCCGCGCAGCGCGTAGTCCAGGCCACCGAAGCCTGTGGTCTCCTGCCCGAGGACCCCGCAGCAGTGGGCGATGGTCTCCTCGGTGGCGCGGCCCTCGGTGCCCCCGACCCGGATGGCGCTGAAGACGAAATCGGTTCCGGCCACGGCCTCTTCCAGGTTCTGCGCCACCCGCACCTCGGGGGCTCTCGGATGACCCTGTGCCATCGCCTGCAGGATGGAACGGATCACGGCCAGGCGCCCCGCGTCGGTGTCCCAGAGCCTCAGCTCGGTGACCCGGCGGTCGCTCTGGTCGGCCAGCAGGGTGCGGAACATCAACGGGACGCGGAAACCTCCGCCGCCCAGAAGGGTCAGTTTCACGGGTGCGGCACCTCCGTCGGCAGGGTGGGGAGCGAAGCGGGCAGGGGACGGTCGGTGACCAGCAGGTCCACGTCGGCCGTGTCGATCCGGAGGTTGGTGATCTCGGTGGTCGTGCTGGCCACCCGGTGTTCGCGCAGCTGCTCCGGGAGGGTGCGCTGACGGGCCTTCTTGGTCACGGCACAAACCTACGCCACCCCGGCCGTCTAGCTCCCCGGGTGGTGTTCCCGCGGTTCCGGACCGCCCACGGCGTCGGCCACGGAATGGTGATGACGGGCATGTTCATCGCGGTTGCACCACCGTCGCTGGTCTTCGTCGCGGGCAGCCACCACTTCCTGAGCGACCTCACCGAGGAAGCGGTCAAGATGCGAGGAGACCGATCGGGTGTCGCGAGAATCGAGGATTTTCCCGGTAGGGTGTCGCCATGACCATGCCGCAGCCTGGAATCTTCGCCCAGGGAAACCCGGAGAACACATACCTGGAGCTCGATCTCGATCGCCCCGAGGCGCTGGAGGAAGCGCTTCGGACGCTGCTCAGGATTCCGGCCGCCTACACGGAGGGCGGTACCAACATGGTCGTGGGGGTCAGGCCCGGCCTGTGGCGTGCCACCCGACCCGCGGACACACCGGAGGATGCTGCCGACTGGGACGATCCGATCCGCGGAACCGACGGTTTCGCGATGCCCGCCACCCCGCACGACCTGTGGGTGTGGCTCTCCGCTGGGGAACGCTCCATCCTGTTCGATCGGGCAACGGAACTGCGCGACGCCCTCGCCGGGATCGCCACCGTCGCCACGGAACTGGACGGGTGGCACTACAAGCAGTCGCGCGATCTGACGGGATTCATCGACGGCAGCGAGAATCCCTCGCTGATCGAGGCCCCCGC
Source organism: Propionibacteriaceae bacterium (assembly GCA_905372155.1). Taxonomy (GTDB): domain Bacteria; phylum Actinomycetota; class Actinomycetes; order Propionibacteriales; family Propionibacteriaceae; genus Arachnia. The sequence goes on along the minus strand of CAJPNZ010000003.1, from coordinate 36,697 downwards.
GGTGGCGTGTGTCGCCCCGGGCAGGCCCGGGGCGGGGGCGAGTATCCTGGTTTTTCAGCAGTGGCGGCACGAGAAGTCCTGGCTGAACCTCAGCGAACACGACCAAGAACTCGTCATCGGCCGCACGAAACCCGACTCCGTCGAGCTTCCCGACGACATCAAACCGGCCTCCTCGCATGTTGCCCGGACCGTGGTCGACGTTGACGGCAACGAACTCGACATCTTCCGGCACAACGTCTCGTACGGCTGTACCGGGGAGCACGGTACGCTGTTCGTCGGTTTCAGCCAGGACCAGTGGCGGCAGTTCGAGATGCTGCGCCGCATGGCCGGTGTCGACGGGACCCGCGACGCGCTGACCCGTTTCACCACCCCGCTCAGCGGAGCGACCTATGTCATCCCATCGGTGCAGGCCCTGGCGGACTACCTCCCGCAGGACGACGACTGAGCCCGCGCTCAGACGATGCGGTGCATCCAGCCGTAGGGGTCGGGGCGCCGCCCGTACTGGATCTCGGTGAGCTGCCGGCGCAGGTCGAGCGTCGTGGCGCCCGGCTGCCCGTCCGCCACGGTGTGGGTGCCGTCGGGGTCGGTGAAGCTGGCCACTGGGGTGATGATGGCCGCGGTGCCGCAGGCGAAGACCTCGCGGATGCCGCCGTCGTCGATGCCCCGGTGGAGCTCCTGCTGCGAGAGACGGCGTTCCTCGACGGCCAGGCCGGCATCGGCCGCGAGACGCAGGACCGCGGAGCGGGTCACGCCCTCCAGGATCGAGTCCGTGAGCGCCGGGGTGATCACGCGGCCGTCGGCGGTGACGGCGAACAGGTTCATGCCGCCCAGTTCCTCGACGTAGCGGTGCTCCACCGCGTCGAGGAAGGCGACCTGGCTGCACCCGGCCGCCTCGGCCTCCTGCTGGGCCACCATCGAGGCGGCGTAGTTGCCGCCGCACTTGGCGAAACCCGTTCCGCCGGGAGCGGCCCGGCTGAAGTCGCGGGAGACCCAGATCTTGACCGGCTGCACCCCGGAGCCGCCGAAGTAGGCCCCGGACGGGCTCGCGATGACCGCGTAGGTGACCGAGGTCGACGGCTTGACCGCCAGGAAGGCCGAGTGGGCGAACATGAAGGGCCTCAGGTACAGGCTCTGCTCCGCCCCGCGCGGCACCCACTCCCGGTCCACCTCCACGAGACGGTCGATGCCGGTCAGGAAATCATCGACGCTGAGTTCGGGCAGCGCCAGGCGACGGGCCGAACGCTGGAACCGGGCGGCGTTGACGTCGGCGCGGAACCGCCAGATCGAACCGTCCTCGTGGGCGTAGGCCTTCAAACCCTCGAACGCCTCCTGGGCGTAGTGGAACACCGCCGAGGCCGGGTCGAGGGTGAACGGGGCGTAGCCGACGATCCGGTGGTCGTGCCAGCCGCGTTCCGGGTTCCAGTCGATCAGGACCATGTGGTCGCTGAAGTTCGATCCGAACCCAGGGTCGGCGAGGATCGCCTCGCGTTCGGCCTGCGGCCTGCGGGTCGCGGTATCCAGACGGAAATCAGCCATTGTTGTCTCCTTCAAGGTTCAGGTGTAGCGGCCCATGCCGCCGGCGACGTCGATGCTTGCGCCCGTGATGTAACCCGCCCGGTCGCCTGCCAGGAAGGCCACGATTCCCGAGACCTCATCCGGTTTGCCGAAACGGGCGAGGGGGATCTCATCGGCGGCCAGGTCCGCGAAGAACTCCTCCGCTGATTTCTCCGGTGCCCGTTTTGCGTGGATGTTCGCCCACTGCGGGGTCTTGACGCAGCCGATGTTCACGGCATTGACCAGGATCCCGTCGCCCGCCAGCTCCTGGGCCAGGGCCTTGGTCAGGTTGAGCCCGGCCGCGCGGTTCACCGTCGTGGAGAAAAACCGGAAATCGGGCATCCGGGCGTAGACCGACCCGATGTTGATCACCCTGGGCGCGGGGCTTTGCCGCAGCCATGGCAGGGCAGCCTTCACGGCCCGGAACCAGGTGTGCACCTTGATGTTGAAATCGGCCAGCAGCGACTCGTCCGAGAGAGTTTCGAAGGAGCCCGGATGCGCTCCGCCGGCGTTGTTGACCAGGACGTCGATGCCGCCCATCGACTCCGCCGCCCAGGCCACGAAGTCGTTCAGCTGTCCAGCATCACGCACGTCGACGACACGGCCATCCGCGCCTTCACCGAGCCTCCCAACAGCGGCTTCCACATCGCCGGCGTTGCGGGCACAGATCCGCACCACGGCTCCTTCGGAGAGGAGTTCTCGTGCGATGGCGAACCCGAGGCCCTTGGAACCCCCGGTGACGATCGCTCGCCTGTCGTTCAGACCCAGATCCATGGGTGCCCTCCTTGTCTACTGAATCTAGGCGAAGACCTCGTCGATGGGCACCTGGAGCCCGATCGCGAGGCGGTTGGTCTTGTTGGCGGCCGCGACGATGGACTGCAGCTCGGCGATCTGCGCGTCGCTGGCGCCCTTGGCGCGGGCCGCGGCAGTGTGGGAGCGCACGCAGTAGGTGCAGTTGTTGACAGTGGAGACCGCCACGTAGATCAGTTCCTTGATCACCGGATCCAGTTCCGTGCCGGGACCCATGAGTTCCTTGAGCTCCTGCCAGGTGCGCTCCAGATTCGCGGGATCGTTGGCCAGGGCCCGCCAGAAGTTGTTGATGAAATCGGTTTGGCGGGTGGCGCGGATGTCGTCGAAGACGGCCTTGATGCGTGGGCTGGCGGACTCGTCGTCGACGAGGGGAAGAGTGGGTGTGTATTCCATTGCGACCCTTTCAACTGTTCATTGCTTGGGAACGAAGGCGAACACGCGGGTGGGGAAACCGGTTCCACCCGCGATCCGCGGCACCCCGACCACGATGACGCCGCCCGTGGCCGGGAGCTGTTCGAGGTTCATCAGGTTCTCCAGGTGCCACAGCCCTGCGGGGTGGGAGACGGTTCTGTGCACCGGGAAATCGGGTTTGTCGCCGGGATCGATGCCGAGGGTGTCGACGCCCAGGCCGACGACCCCGCGATCCACGAGCATGCGGGCGGCCTCGACCCCGAAACCGGGAAACTTGAGGTCGGTGGTGCCCTCGGAACCGATGTAGCTGAGCGCACTGGACTTCCTCCGGGCCCAACCGGAGAGCATCAGCACCGCATTCCCCGCAGGGATGGTGCCGTGCTCCTTCTCGAAAACAATCACGTCATCGGGTTCGACGACCGCGTTCGGGTCGGCGGCAGCCTTCCCGGAGATGTCGATGACGACGGCCGGTACCACGAGGTCATCGATCGAGAAGCTCGCGGCGTCGGCGCCTCCGGGTACGAAGTGCTCGGGCGCATCGAAGTGCGTTCCCGCGTGCTCGAAGGTGGTGAAGACACGGGCGTGATAACCGTGCGCGTCGTGGGTGACCGCATCGACGATCTCCAGGGGCGGGGCCCCGGGCCACAGGATGGTCTCGGTCCCGAGGACGTCGGTCAGGTCGACGAGCCGGAAACCACCGCTCAGGACTGCGAACGCGGCGTCACGGGCGGCGATCACGGTGCTGGTTCTCTGGGCCATCCGGCCTCCTCATGATGCAGGACGTGGTTGTTCCGTCGCTTCCCCCGCGGGGAGCCTACACCTGGTTGTTTTCGGGCGGATGAAAAATGTCCATGCGCGGAATGCAGGGGATGCGACCTCTAGACTTTCCGATCGTGGTGTGGGATCTGGAGATGCTGGCCCGGTGGGGGATATCGGTGTCGGGAGTGATTGCCTTTGCGGCTTCCGGGGCACTTGAGGCGAGACGACGGGACCTGGACGGCGTCGGCGTCATCACGCTCGCCTGCTGCACCGCGGTTGGAGGTGGCATTCTCCGGGACCTCCTGATCGGCGCAGTGCCCGTGGCCGCTCTGGTTGATCTCTGGATGATCGGCCTGTCGATGGTGACCGCGGTGATCGTGATGCCGCTGGTGCACACGGGGAAGCGGCTTCGGATACCGCTGCTGGTGTGTGACGCGGTGGGGCTCGGTCTGTTCACCGTCGACGGAGCGCTGAAGGGCCTGGCCTTCGGGCTGCACCCCGCAGCCGCCGTGCTGACCGGAGTGGTCACCGGCGTCGGGGGTGGCATCCTTCGCGACGTCCTGGCCAGTGAGGTGCCACTCGTCTTCCGCCGTCGCTCTCCTTTCTACGTGGTGGCGGCGCTCCTGGGCAGTGGGTTGATCGTCTGGCTCGCATCCATGGGGGCCGCCGGGGGCATCGGGATGTTCGGCACCGCGACGCTGATCTTCCTCATCCGGATGGCGGGGCTTCGATACGGTTGGCACATACCCAACGGCCGCAACAGGATCAGAAGTGTGCCGGATCCCAGAAGCTCGCAGGAAAACGTGTCGTGATCAAACCGCGGTGATGGGTTTCCGGGGCCGTCGGGGAAGCGGCTTCCCGGGGGTGTGGAGGATCGGTTGATCGCGCGGGCGCGCGATAGACTCGCCGTCTGAGATCAATTGGGAGGAACAATCTCGTGGCGAATCTGACCCCCTCCGGCGTTCCGGCCCCCTTCGAGACCCTGGGACTGACCTTCGATGACGTGCTGCTCCAACCCAACGAATCGGACGTCGTCCCCTCGGAGGCGGCGACCTACACCTGGTTCAGCCGCAACATCCGGTTGAACGTTCCCCTGTCCTCGGCAGCCATGGACACCGTCACGGAGACCCGCATGGCCATCGCCATGGCCCGGGAGGGCGGTATCGGTATCCTGCACCGCAACCTGTCCATCGACGCCCAGGCACACATGGTGGACCAGGTGAAACGCTCGGAGGCCGGGATGGTCACCCAACCCGTGACCATCGGGCCCGGGGCCAGTCTCCAGGAGGTGGACGAGGCCTGCGCCCAGTACCGCGTGTCCGGGCTACCCGTGGTGGACGACGACGGGATGCTGCTCGGGATCATCACCAACCGCGACCTGCGTTTCGAGGACGACGGCACCCGCCCCGTGAGCGAGGTCATGACGAAGATGCCCCTGGTCACCGCGCCCGTCGGCATCTCCAACGACGACGCCCTGGCGCTACTGGCGAAGAACAAGATCGAGAAGCTGCCCATCGTCGACTCGTGGGGCAGGCTCAAGGGCCTGATCACCCTCAAGGATTTCGTCAAGGCCGACAAATACCCCAACGCCGCCAAGGACGACGCCGGCAGGCTCCGGGTGGGTGCGGCCGTCGGTTTCTTCGGCGACGCCTGGGAGCGGGCCATGGCCCTGGTGGAGCAAGGGGTGGACTGCATCATCGTCGACACCGCCCACGGCCATTCCCGTGGCGTGGTCGACATGATCCGACGCGTCAAGGCCGACCCGGCCGCCGCCGGGGTGGACGTCATCGGCGGCAACGTCGCCACCTACGCCGGGGCCCGGGCGCTCGTCGAGGCGGGGGCCGACGGCGTGAAGGTCGGCGTCGGACCGGGGTCGATCTGCACCACCCGCGTGGTTGCGGGGGTCGGGGTGCCGCAGGTCACCGCCATCCACGACGCGGCCCGCGCCGCCAGGCCCCACGGCGTGCCGGTGATTGGGGATGGTGGTCTCCAGTACTCCGGCGACATCGCCAAGGCCATCGTCGCGGGGGCCAACTCGGTGATGCTCGGGTCGCTGCTGGCCGGTTGCGAGGAGAGCCCCGGCGACCTGGTGTTCATCAACGGCAAACAGTTCAAGACCTACCGGGGCATGGGTTCCCTGGGGGCGATGGCCGCGCGCGGCCGCAAGGTCTCCTACTCGAAGGACCGCTACTTCCAGGGCGACGTCACCAGCGACGACAAGCTCATCCCCGAGGGCATCGAGGGGCAGGTGGCCTACCGCGGCCCCTTGGCGGCGGTCGCCTATCAGCTGGTCGGCGGGCTCAGGCAGTCGATGTTCTACTCCGGTGCCCGCACGATCGATGAACTGCAGGAACGCGGACGGTTCGTGCGGATCACCGCCGCGGGTCTGCGAGAATCGCATCCGCACGACATCCAGCTCACCGCTGAGGCCCCCAACTACTGGTCACGCTGACAGGAAAACGATGTACGAATTCGGCCGCTCCAAGAACGCCACCCGCGGGTACTCCTTCGACGACGTCGCCATCGCTCCCACGCGGCGCACCCGCTCCGAGTCGGAGGTGGATCTCCGCTGGCGCATCGACGCCGTCACCTTCGACGCCCCCATTGTCGCCGCCCCCATGGACTCGGTGATGTCTCCCGCCACCGCCATCGAGATGGGGCGCCTGGGCGGGCTGGGGGTGCTCAACCTGGAGGGCCTGTGGACCCGCTACGAGGATCCGTCCCCGGCCTACGAACAGCTCACCGAGCCCGCCGACCAGGTGACCACCACCCGCCGCCTGCAGCAGCTCTACGCCGAACCCATCAAGGCGGAACTGATCGAGGCCCGGCTGGCTGAGATCCGTGCCGCGGGGGTGCCGGTGGCGGGCGCGCTCTCGCCCGCCCGGACCCAGCAGTTCGCGGACGTGATCGAACGGGCCGGGGTGGATTTCTTCGTGATCCGCGGCACCACGGTCTCCGCCGAGCACGTCGACGAGGCCGAGAACACCCTCAATCTGAAGGAGTTCATCTACCGCTTCGACGTGCCCGTGCTGGTGGGGGGCTGCGCCACCTACCGGATGGCCCTGCACCTGATGCGCGCGGGCGCCGCCGGGGTGCTCGTCGGATTCGGTGGCGGCGCCACCCACACCACCGCCTCGGTGCTGGGCATCGAGGTGCCGATGGCCTCCGCCGTCGCCGATGTCGCGGAGGCGCGCCGCGACTACCTGGAGGAGTCGGGCGGGCGCTACGTTCACCTGATCGCCGACGGCGCGGTCGGGAGGTCCGGTGACATCGCCAAGGCCATCGCGTGCGGGGCCGACGCGGTGATGGTCGGCTCCCCGCTGGCGCGCGCCACCGAGGCCCCCGGCCGCGGCTGGCACTGGGGACCGGAGGCGTGGCACGCTACCCTGCCGCGCGGCGAGCGGGTGTTCTTCGAGCAGGTCGGTTCCCTGGCCGAGGTGGTCAACGGCCCCTCCCACCTGCCCGACGGCACCATGAACCTCGTCGGTGGGCTGCGCAAGGCCATGGCCTTCACCGGCTACACCGACATCAAGTCCTTCCAGCGAATAGACGTGATGGTGCACTGATGGAACCCGAGGACGCCCGCCGGGAACTGCTGAGACTGCGGGGCAGCATCGACAACATGGACTCCATGCTGGTCCACCTGCTGGCCGAGCGTTTCAAGATCACCCAGCAGGTGGGAAGGCTGAAGGCCGCCGCGGGCCTTCCCCCGGCCGACCCGGACCGTGAGGCGCAGCAGATCCAGCGGCTGCGCGCCCTGGCCGTCGAATCCGAACTGGACCCGGAGTTCGCGGAGAAGTTCATCACCTTCATCGTCCGCGAGGTGGTGCGGCACCACGAACAGATCGCGGCGGAGGAAGCGGACGAGGGCTGAACTGACCTCCGGGTGGGGAAGAACCCCGGAAACGCGCGGTTGCGCAGCACTCAACGCCTATTTCGCTCCTTCGGGGGCGGTTTCAGGGTTTGAGTGCTGCGCAACCGGGTTTACCCGGTCCAGCAACGAGATGGATCCCCGCGCCGTGGCCCGGATGGACCACTCGAAGCGCTCTCGTGGGCTCAGCAGGGCGATCGACTCGGCCCCGGCCCGGAGCGTGGGCGCCTGTTCAGGCAGAGGGCCGGGTGCGGTGTCGTCTTGGGACAGTGGATTGATTTCACCCAGGGCGATCGCGTGTTCCGCGACGGTCGAGACCAGCAGGCTGGCCTGTGCCGGCGGGTAGCCGAAACGCGAGGCGAAGGCAGCCTGCTGCACCTCCGCCAGCCTGATCGTGAACTCGTGTCTGGGGGCGGCGAGCCTGGTCAGGTGCTGTCCGATGCCCGGATTGGCCATCACGAAGTCGCGGAGCGTGTGCGCCAGTTCGACGAGCGCGTCTTCCGGATCCGTGGCCGTTGGTTCGGGGAAGACGTGCCCGGCGACGATGCCCTCGGCGACCATGGCCCTCAGCCCCTCGAGGTCCCCGACGATCCGGTAGATCGACATCTCGCTGACGCCGAGTTCTTTCGCCACCCCTCTGATCGACAGGTGCGGAAGGGTGATGCGTTTTCCCGCCTCGACGATGCGGTCGGTGGTGATCAGGCGAGGCCGTCCGGGTGAGACCATGCCCCCAATTCTTGCGTCTTTCGGTGAGGTTGAGCGCTCAGAGGTCCGGAGGGACCGTTTCGGAGGGTGCGTGAGACACCTCTGGTCACTCGCCACACAATAAGTTAGTGTATCTAACATAAATGTTCCGCCAGCCGCCGGCCGAGTGGCCCGAAGCGGCTCTGAGCGAAGGTGTCGCCCAATATGTCCTTCCGGTTTCCTCTGCTGATCCGTCTGAGTGGTGTCCTGCTGGCCTTTTGCGCTCTCGCCGCCACGTCGTGCTCATCGACATCCAACGGGACACCCGAGTCCTCGTCGGTGTCCGAAACGATGAGCTCTCTCCTCCCGGCTGCCGAGGGAAAGACCGAGTACCCGCTGACGCTGACCTCTCCCTACGGTGAGTCGGTCGTCGACAAGCGGCCGACCCGTGTCGCCACCGTCGGCGCGAACGCCGTGGACACGGAACTCCTGCTGTCCCTGGGAGGGGTCCCCGTTACCACCAATGGTCTCGGATTCAACAAGGCTCCTTGGCTGAAGGAGGCAGCGGCGGATCGCATCGAACTGGTCTTCGAGACCGAGAGCTGGGACCAGTATCCCTATGAATCCATCGCGGCGGCCAAACCCGACGTGATCGTGGTGTTCGGCTACGACCTGACCAACTCTTTCGCGAAACTCTCCGAGATCGCCCCGGTGGTCACCAGCGACAAGCCGTGGACCGGCTATTTCAGCAACCCCTGGCAGGACAACATCCGCATCCTCGGCAAGGCGCTCGACCTGTCCGACGCAGCCGAAAAGGTGATCTCCGACTACGACTCCTACATCGCCGGCATCAAACAGGCCAACCCGGGTTTCGCGGGCAAGAGCCTCAGCTACACGGTCTGGTTCGGGACCCAGCGAGGCCTCAGCTACCAAAGTCTCCCTGGTTCGATCATCACCGAGGTGTTCACATCCATCGGTTTCACACAGGCCCGGAATGCGGGTTCCTTCTCGGAAACCCAGACCGTCAGCCCCGAACTGATGGGGTCGATCGACGCCGACGTGCTGATCGTCTCGGGCAGTGAGGGCGCCACCAAGGCGACTCCTGAGGCCATCCCCGGTCTGACCGACTCCGCCGTCTTCCAGGGCCTCGAGGCCTGGAAGAACGGGCACACGGTCATCACCGAGAAGAAATCACCCGCCGGATGGGCGATGTCCACGGCCGGCCCGATGGGCACCAAGGTGGCGCTCGACATCCTGGTGCCCAGGATCGCCGAGGCGATCGGATGACCCCGCCCCCTCCCGGGATCCGCTGACACCGCTGCGCAGAATCCATCATGATCCGCTCGTCCGTCCTGTACCGGGGTCCTGCCGGGGCTCCCCGACGGCCGATGACCGTGTTTGCCGGACTGGTCGTGATTCTCCTGCTGTCGGTCCTGGCCAGCACGATGACGGGAGCCAGGTTCCTCAGCCCCTCCGAGTGGTGGCGGGCGCTCGTCGCTCCCGGGGCTGACCCCGTCACCGCGATCGTGTGGGACATGCGTATCCCGCGCACGGCCGTCGGCCTGGTGGTCGGGGCCGCCTATGGCGTGGCGGGTGCCCTGATGCAGGCGCTGACCCGCAATCCTCTGGCGGATCCGGGAATCCTGGGTGTCAACTCCGGCGCCGGGCTCGCGGTGACGGTCGGCATCGGTCTGTTCGGCATCACGGGAGTGGAGGGCTACCAATGGTTCGCCTTCGTGGGTGCCGCCGGGGTCACGGCTCTGGTCCTGCTTCTGGGGGCCACGGGACGGGGCCCCACAGCGCCGGTCCAGCTGGTTCTCGGCGGGGTGGCCATGTCGGCCGTGCTGAGCGGGGTGAGCCAGTTTCTGTCCCTGCTGGATCCGGACACCTTCGCGGCGGTCCGCAACTGGGCGGTGGGATCGATCGGACGCACCCGGATCGCAGAACTTCTCCCGGTCCTGCCCCTCGTTGGCGTGGCCCTGATGCTTGCGTTCGCCCTGGGGCGTTCGCTGGACGCCATGGCCCTGGGTGATGACGTCGCATCCGGGCTGGGGGTCAGGGCCGGGCGGACCCGGTTTCTGGCCGTGATCGCCATCACGCTCCTGGCTGGTCCCGCTACCGCGATCACGGGTGGAATCGCCTTCGTCGGACTGATGGTCCCGCACGTGGTGCGGTGGGGTGTCGGATCCGGCCAGCGGGTGATCCTCGCCGGATCCCTGCTGGTGGGTCCGGCCCTCGTGCTGGCGGCCGATGTGCTCGGCCGTGTGATCGCCATTCCCGGGGAGATCGAAGCGGGAATCCTCACCGCCGTGATTGGTGCGCCCCTGCTGGTGCTGCTGGCCCGCAGAGCGAGCACCACATGAGGCAACGAGTCGTCTTCGCGAACCGGATGCTCCGCCTGAGCGGGGCCCGGTTCGGCATTCGTATCGCCCTGCGCCCGCTGCTCCTCCAAGGGCTTCTGGGTCTCCTGGCGCTGGTCCTCGCAGGGGCCTGTCTCCTGGTCGGCGACTATTCCTTGACCCCGGGGCAGGTGCTCGACGTGTTCCTGGGCGGGCGATCTTTCGCCCGGGTGGTCGTTCTCGAATGGCGTCTGCCCGCCGCGGCTTCCGCGGTGGTTTTCGGCGCCCTGCTGGGGATCGGTGGTGGAATCTTCCAGTCGTTGACCCGCAATCCCCTGGGATCGCCGGACATCATCGGTTTCGACGCTGGGGCACACACCGCCGTCGTGGTGGGAATCCTGCTGTTCGGCGCCCGCGCGCAGGGAATCATCGCGGTGGCCGCCGTGGCCGGGGGACTGCTGGCCGCCTTCGTTGTGCACCTGCTCTCGGGGCGGACCACGACGGGGTTCCGTCTGATCGTGGTCGGTCTGGCCGTCTCCGCCGCGTTGGGTGCCGTCAACGCGTACCTGGTCACCCGCGCCCGTGTCGAGGACGCCATGCTGGTCGGATTCTGGGGAGCTGGTTCCCTGACGCGCATCGAGGCGGGGTCGCTTCCGATGTGGCTGGGGGCAGCGGCCGTGCTCCTCGTGTCCGCGGGTCTGCTGGCCCCTTCCCTCGGGATCATCGAGCTGGGCGACCAGACCGCTGGCGCGCTCGGGATCCAACTGGAACCCCGCAGGGCAATCCTCGTCGTCGTCGGGGTGGCGGCCTCTGCCGTCGTGACGGCCGCCGCCGGGCCCATCGGTTTCGTCGCCCTGGCTGCCCCGCAGGTCGCGAGGCGACTCATGAGGACCCCTGGGATCTCCATCGCGGGGGCGGCGACGACGGGAGCGGTGCTGCTGTCGGCCGCCCAGCTCTGCTCCGCGTTGGCCAGCAGCAGCAACCGTCCCGTGCCCGTGGGGCTGATCACGGTGTCCGTCGGCGGTCTGTACCTGATTTACCTCCTGGTGCGCGAGGGAAGGAGATCCGCATGACACCCACCGGTCGGCTGCGGGCCGACGGGGCGAGGCTCGGCTACGGCAACCGCATCATCTCCAGCCGCCTGGACCTTGCGATCCTCGATGCGGAGTTCACCGCCGTGGTGGGGCCGAACGGCTGCGGCAAGTCGACGCTGCTGAAGGCGCTGGCCCGGCTCCTGAAACCAACTGCCGGGCGGGTGATCCTCGACGGCCGCGACATCCACGACCAGCCCACTAGACAGGTTGCCAGAAGAATCGGCATCCTGCCGCAGAGCTCGATGGTCCCTGACGGCATAACCGTCTCCGAGCTGGTGGCCCGGGGCAGGTTCCCCCACCAGGGCTTCGCCCGCCGGTGGACCCTGCGCGACGAAGAGCTGGTCGCCCGTGCCATGGACGAGGCGAACGTCACCGCCCTGGCGACCAGACGGGTCGATGAACTGTCGGGTGGGCAGCGCCAAAGGGCCTGGATCGCGATGGCGCTCGCCCAGGACACCCCCATACTGCTGCTCGACGAACCCACCACCTTCCTCGACATCCGTCACCAGGTGGAGCTGATGGAACTCCTGGTGGACCTGAACCGGAGAGGCCGCTGCCTGGTGGCCGTGCTGCACGACCTCAACCAGGCAGCACGTTTCTCCACCCATCTGATAGCGATGCGGGCCGGCGAGATCGTCGCCCAGGGACCACCGGGTGAGGTGGTGACCCCTGGCCTCGTCGAAGAGGTCTTCGGGCTGCCCTGCGTCGTGACCCCTGACCCTGTCACCGGATCCCCCCAGGTGACACCAATTGGGCGCACCGCGCCCCTGAACCACGAAGGACCGACATGACCCTCAGCACAGGAATCGCGCTTTCCCCGATCTGGCTGCGCGGAGAAGCCTGGAGACGCGACGACAGCCGCGTCGAGGAGATGTTCTCCCTGAGCCCCTACACAGAGCTCGCACAGAAAGCCGAGGCCGCTGCGCTCGACTTCCTCTTCTGCCCCGAGGCGGGCTATCTCAGGCCGGATTCCGTCGGTGGGGCACCGGGATTCGCCACCCTCGACTCGTTCACCCTCGTCACGGCCCTGACGCCTCTCACGACGAGGATCGGCCTCGTCCCGACCATCCAGACGGCCTACGCGCACCCGTTCCCCGTCGCCCGGGCGCTGGCATCCCTGCAGCAGATCAGCGGGGGACGTGCCGGCTGGAACGTGGTCACCGCCCTGGGGGGTGAGGAGAACTACGGAATGGACACACCCCCTGGATCCGAGGAGCGATACGCCCGGGCCGGCGAGTTCGTCGAAGTCGTGAACGCGCTCTGGGACTCGTTCCCCGCCGAGGCATTCGTCGCGGACCGGGCCTCCGGGATTTTCGCCGATCCCGGGAAGGTGAAGGCCATCGACTTCGAGGGCGAACACTTCCGGGTGGCCGGACCGATGGCCCTCCCATCGCATCCCGCAGGGCGACTGCCCGTCGTCCAGGCCGGGGCATCACCCACCGGGATCACCTTCGCGGGTGCCGTGGCCGATGTCGTGTTCGGGGCGGTCCCTGACCTGGAGGACGCAGTCGCACAACGGGCTGCTCTGCGTGATGCGGCCGTCGCGGCGGGTCGCGAGGCCGACGACATCCGGTTCCTGCCCGGGCTCAACATGGTGTTGGCGGACAGCCGCGAGGAGGCCAATGCGGTGGCCGAGTCCAGCGGGGTGGATGCGACCCTGCACTGGACCGTCGTCGGCACCCCGGAGGACGTGGCCGATGCGGTCGAGGCTCGGGCGGAGGCGAGGGCGATCGACGGTTTCATCGCGCTGCCCGGTGGGTCGCGGAACTCCATCGACCTGTTCCTGGATCAGGTGGTGCAGATACTCGCACGACGCGGACTGCGCCGGGACGGGTATCGGGGAAACACGCTTCGCGAACACCTGGGATTGAAGGGCTGAGGGCGCACCCACAGGCCAGTTGGCCCGGGGTCTGGCGAAGGGGCGGGCCACAGCCCTCCTCCCTGCGCACAAATCGCAGAGGCTGCAGGAACCGCTGCGGGGTGGGCGGGTTCAGAGGGTGTGCGCAACAACAGCTTCTGGAAGTGTGTTGTGCGGTTGGATGAGCAGCGTCGTGGGTTGATGTTGGTGTTGTTGGGGCAGGGTCGGTCGTGTCATTCGATCGCGCGGGTGTGGGAGGGCTTCGACTCGACCAGTTCCGGGTTTCTCGATGAAGCGTTCTCTAGGATCGTCGGATGCGTTGCTTCATCGCCGTGACACCTCCCTCCGATGTCGTTTCCGACATCGATCGTTTCCTGGAACCGCGCCGCACCGCCACCGAGAACTCGCCGTGGCGCTGGAGCCGACCCACGACCTACCACCTCACGCTGGCCTTCATGGCCGACCACCCCGGCCACCGCATCGAGGAACTGGCGCAGGCGATCGACGAATGGGCCGGGCGTCATTCCCCGCTGAAGATGAGCATCGCCGGGGCGGGTGGATTCCGCGGCCCGGAGCGCGCCAAGGTGTTGTACCTCGGCGTCCCAGGGGCCGCGGCGGTACAGCTGGGGGAGTGGTCCGGGCAGCTGCGGGCCCTCGTCACCCACCACGGCGGCAGCCCAGATGGGGTGGGTTTCAAACCCCACGTCACCATCGCCAGGGCCCAGCGCGCCCAGAACGCAGGGCGTCTCCTCCAGGCCCTCGACACCTACGCGTCCCGGGAGTTCGTCGTCCCCGAGGTCATCCTGGTGGAATCCCGTCTGGCCACCCGGGTTCACGAGGTGCTGCACCGCGCGATCCTGCGCGGATGAGCCGCGACACGCCAAATCTGTACATCTGTACATGTACGGATGTACATTAGTGCCGTGGCGAAACGGACGAGGGACCCGGAGGGGCGCAGGAAGAAGATCCTGCAGGCCGCCGGGGAGCTGATCAAGGAGATCGGGATCAGCGCCGTCACGCACCGGAAGGTGGCCGAACGCGCACGGGTGCCGCTCGGGTCGACCACCCAGTACTTCAAGTCCCTCACCGACATGCTGGCGGAGGCGCTCACGGGGCTGGAGGGGGAACGCGAGGAGAAGCTGGCCGAGTTCGCCTCCGAACTCAACGAGGTCGATGACCCCGTTGGCCTGGTCGTGGACATGGTGACGGAGTCCCTCGCGGACCTGAAACGGACCCGCAACGAGATGTCCTTCGCCCTGCTCTACACGACCCACCCGAAGCTTCGGCGTTTCATCGTCCCCGGCGACGCGGCCCTGGTGGAGCGGTTGTCGCGGAACGTCCCGGAGGCGACGGGACGCGCCGTGCTCGCCTACTGCTACGGGGTCCTGTTCCAGGCCGTCGTCCAGGAAACCGTTCCCCCGCGCGAGGAGATCGAGGACACATTGCGCCGCATCATCGGTGACTCCGCGGAACGGGGGGATCCATGAAAAGCAAGAGCGCCGCGATCCGTAGGTGCATTGGAACGCGGCACTCCCGGGCGGGCAGTCGTTGCAGCGGCTCTCGCCTGATTCCACACCACGAGAAAGGGAATGCATGACCTTCATCACGGCGCAGGAACTGCGTAAAACGTATCAAACCAAGACCGGACCGGTGCGTGCCCTCGACGGGCTCAATCTCTCCGTCGAGCAGGGAACCGTCCGGGGACTGCTGGGCCCCAACGGTGCGGGGAAGACCACTGTCGTGAAGGTGTTGACCACCCTGCTGCGCCCGGAATCCGGGAGAGCGAGTGTCGCCGGGATCGACGTGCTCGCCGATCCCGCGAAGGTGCGTCCGCTGATCGGCACATCCGGTCAGTACGCGGCCGTGGACGAGGTGCTGACCGCCCGGGAGAACCTGGTGCTGGTGGGCAGGCTGTACCGGATCGGAACCCGCCAGGCGAAACGGCGCGCGGAGGAGCTGCTCGAGGCCTTCGACCTGACCGAGGCCGCCGACCGGCCGTTGAAGGGTTTTTCCGGTGGGATGCGGCGACGCGTCGACCTGGCCGGGGCGCTCGTGATCAACCCTCCGGTGCTGTTCCTCGACGAACCGACCACCGGCCTCGACCCGCAGGCCCGGCTGGGGCTCTGGGAGGTCATCCGGGAGCGTGTGGGGGAGGGAACCACTGTCCTGCTGACCACCCAGTACCTGGAGGAGGCCGACCAGCTGGCCGACTCCATCTCCGTGATCGACCGCGGGCACGTCATCGCGGAGGGGACCGCCGACGAACTCAAGGCATCGGTGGGTGGCAAACGCATCGAACTGACCCTCGTCGACGAGGCGGACGCCGACCGGGCGCGGAGGATCGTCGCGTCCAGCACCGGTGCCGAGGTGGCGGCCACGGGGCGGGTTCTCACGGCACAGGTGGGTGACCCCACCGCAGCGCTGATCGCGGTGCTGACGGTCCTGGGCGAAGAGGGTGTCGAACTGCACGACGCCGGGATCCGCCGCCCGACCCTGGACGATGTCTTCCTGACCCTGACGGGTCACGCGGCCGAGGAGCAGGAGGTGGCGGCATGAGCCCGGTTCAGGCCCTGGGACGCGGACCGGTGACTGGCTGGTTGGGTGACGTCCACGCCGTCCTGGTGCGTAACCTGCTCCAGTTGCGGCGCAGCCCCGAGATCATGGCCTTCTCCGTCATGCAGCCGGTCATGTTCGTGCTGTTGTTCACCCAGGTCTACGGTGGCGCCGTGCACGTCCAGGGCAGCGACTACACGCGGTTCCTGATGGCCGGTATCTTCGGGCAGACGATCGTGTTCGGGACGATGATCTCCGGCATCTACATGGCCGAGGACCTCAAGGAGGGGATCATCGACCGGTTCCGCACCCTGCCCATGGCGCCCAGCGCGATCCTGGTGGCCCGCACCCTCGCGGACCTGGCCGTTGCCGCCTGCTCCGTGTTCGTGATGCTCGTCGCCGGTTTCGTGGTCGGCTGGCGTTTCCAGGCCGGGGTGGGAAACTTCCTCCTCGGGGTGCTGCTTCTGCTGGTCACCGCGTGGTGCTTCAGTTGGGTGATGCTGCTGCTGGGGGTGGCCGTTCCCAAACCCCAGTCCGTCAACAGCGCCGGCATGATCGTGCTGTTCCCGACCTCCTTCGTCAGCAACGCCTTCGTGCCCTCGGAGACCCTACCCGACTGGCTGCGCGGGATCGCCGAGTGGAACCCGCTGTCGTCGCTGGTGCAGGCGGTGCGGACGCTGTTCGGGAACCTCGGCACGGCGGCGGTGCCCGAGGTGTGGTCGTTGCAGAACCCCGTGGCGGCCACCGCAATCGCGTGGGTGGTGCTGCTGGCGATCTTCCCGGCGCTGACCGTCGCCGTCTTCCGTAGACGCGTCGCGCGTTGAAAACGCGAAGACTCCCCCGCCGGCCGATGATCGGCGGGGGAGTCCGGTTTCCTGGCCGGAGCAGGTCGCGTGGAACCATCTCGAACCAAGCTGGGTGAGCCGACCTGCGAGCGTCATCGAGTGAGTCGCGTCGAAACCTCTTGCGCATATCCGGGGAGCTGTGGTCGGGTTCTGCCTACCGAATGCGGGATGGTTTCGACTCAGCCGTTCGCTTCGCTCACGTGCTGGCTCAACCAGCTTTGCCATCCTCGAAGCTGGTTGAGCCGGCCTGTTCGCTCTGCGAGCTGGGAGTGTCGGAACCTCTTGTGCGTCCGAGAACTTGTGGTCGACTACTTCTTGCTGCCGGGTGCCGGTGGTGGTTTCGACTCAGCCGTTCGCTTCGCTCACGTGCTGGCTCAACCAGCTTCAAAAGGAGGGTGAGCCGGCTTCCGGGGATCCGTTTCTTACCCGTCCCGGGGATCAGGCGTCGACGAGACCCTCGAAAAGGACGGTGGACAGGTAGCGTTCACCGAAGTCGGGCAGCACTGCGACGATCGTCTTGCCGGAGTTCTCGGGACGGTTGGCGACCTCGACGGCCGCGGAGAGGGCGGCGCCGGAGGAGATGCCGACCAGCAGGCCCTCCTGGGTGGCGGCCGCCCGGGCGAACTCGACGGACTGGTCGATGTTGCGGGTGATGACCTCATCGATCACGTCGCGGTCCAGGATCTCCGGGACGAAGTTCGCTCCGAGGCCCTGGATCTTGTGCGGGCCGGGCTGGCCACCGGACAGGATCGGCGACTCGGCGGGCTCGACGGCGATGATCTTCACCTCGGGTTTGTGCTCCTTGAGCACCTGACCGACCCCGGAGACGGTGCCACCGGTGCCCACCCCGGCCACGAAGATGTCAACCTTGCCATCGGTGTCGGCCCAGATCTCCTCGGCGGTGGTGCGGCGGTGCACGGCGAGGTTGGCCGGGTTCTCGAACTGACGGGCCAGAACGCCGCCACGCTCCTCGGCGATCTCCTCGGCCTTCGCGACGGCCCCCTTCATGCCCAGCGGACCGGGGGTCAGCACCAGCTCGGCGCCGTAGGCGCGCAGCAGGGCCCGGCGCTCCAGGGACATGGTCTCGGGCATGGCCAGAACCACCTTGTACCCCTTTGCCGCACCAACCATCGCCAACGCGATACCGGTGTTGCCGGATGTGCCCTCGACGATGATGCCGCCCGGTTTCAGCTCACCGGAGGCCTCGGCGGCCTCGATGATGGCGGCGCCGATGCGGTCCTTGACGGAGTTGGCGGGGTTGTAGAACTCGAGCTTCGCGATGACGGTCGCGTTGCCCCCGGCGATGCGGTTCAGCTTGACCAGCGGGGTGCGTCCGATGAGCTCGGTGACATTGGAGTAAACGGTCATGTAGGGACAACGGGGCCCGGTTCGTCGCTATTCCCACCACGATCCGTCGTATCACATGCTGGACACCTGGCTGTGGTGCCTCGTTTTTTGGCTCGACCGGATCGGCTGGGCCTAAACTCTCGCTCATGACTTCCCAGCACGACCTGGTACTCGTGGTCGACTTCGGCGCCCAGTACGCGCAGCTCATCGCCAGACGGGTCCGTGATGCCCACGTCTATTCCGAGATCATCGGTTCCGAGGCCTCCGTGGAGGAGATCCTGGCCAGGCGGCCATCGGCCATCATCCTGTCGGGCGGGCCGTCGTCGGTCTATGCCGATGACGCGCCGCAGGTCGATCCGGCGCTGTTCGAGGCCGGCATCCCGGTTTTCGGGATCTGTTATGGCTTCCAGGTCATGGCCCAGGCCCTGGGCGGGTCGGTGGCCAAGACCGGGCAGCGCGAGTACGGCCGCACACCCCTGTCCATCCAGAACAGCGGCAAACTCCTGGCGACCCTCCCGAACACGCTCAACGTGTGGATGAGCCACGGGGATTCGGTCTCCCGCGCCCCGGAGGGTTTCCATGTGCTGGCGCGCACGGCGGGTGCCCCCGTCGCAGCCTTCGAGTGCCGGATGCGGAAACTGGCGGGGGTGCAGTGGCACCCGGAGGTCGCGCACACCCAGTGGGGGCAGCAGGTGCTGGAACACTTCCTGTTCCACATCGCGGGGCTGACCCCCGACTGGACCCCCGAGAACATGGTCAACGAGGCCATCTCCGACATCCGCGACCGGGTCGGGGAGAACCGGGTGCTCTGCGCCTTGTCCGGAGGTGTGGACTCGGCCGTCGCCGCGGCGCTGGTGCAGCGGGCCATCGGGCCGCAGCTGACCTGCGTCTTCGTCGACCACGGCCTCCTGCGTGAAGGGGAGGCCAAACAGGTCAAGGAGGATTTCGTCGAGATCACCGGGGTGGACCTGGTGGTGGCCGACGAGTCCGAACGATTCCTCGGAGCCCTGGCGGGGGTCTCGGATCCGGAGGAGAAACGCAAGATCATCGGTCGCGAGTTCATCCGCACCTTCGAGGCGATGGCCGCCCGGCTGGCGGGGGAACGCGGCATCGACTTCCTGGTGCAGGGAACCCTCTACCCCGACGTGGTGGAATCCGGCGGTGGGGCGGGTACCGCGAACATCAAGTCGCACCACAACGTGGGCGGGCTGCCCGAGGACCTGCAGTTCACGCTGATCGAACCGCTGCGCACCATGTTCAAGGACGAGGTGCGAGCCGTCGGCCTGCAACTCGGTCTGCCCGATTCACTCGTGTGGCGGCACCCGTTCCCCGGCCCCGGCCTTGGGATCCGCATCATCGGTGAGGTGACCGCCGAGCGGTTGGCCGTGCTGCGCCGCGCCGACGCCATCGCCCGCCGGGAGCTGGCGAACGCCCGGAAGGAACGGGAGATCTGGCAGTTCCCGGTGGTGCTGCTGGCGGATGTGCGTTCCGTCGGGGTGCAGGGCGACGGACGCACCTACGGGCACCCCATCGTGCTGCGGCCCGTCACCTCCGACGACGCCATGACCGCGGACTGGGCGAAACTGCCGTGGGAACTGTTGGAGAAGATCTCCACCCGGATCACCAACGAGTGTGCCGAGGTCAACCGGGTGGTCCTGGACATCACCAGCAAACCGCCGGCCACCATCGAATGGGAGTAGCTCCGAGGTGAGACGTTTCGCAGCGCTCTGATGCTGAAGAGAATCTCCCGGTAGGCCAATCCGGGTCCTCTCGAAGCGAGATCGCATCAGTGATGCGTGATTCATGAATCTGTGATGCTACGGTGGTGGCGTGAGGACAACGATACGACTCGATCCCGAGGTCGCCGCTGCGGCGGAGCGCCTGCGCCGGGAGCGCCACATCGGTCTGGGCGAGGCCGTCAACGAGCTCGCACGCGCGGGCCTGGCCCAGAAGCGGAAGCCCGCGCGTTTCCGGCAGCGGACGGCCGGCGTCGGGCTGAGGGTCGACGCCACCGACATCGCCGGCACGCTCGAGCTGCTCGACCAGTACGACGCCGAGGACGCCCGGTGATCGTCGACGCCAACGTCCTGCTCTACGCCGTCGACGAGCAGTCCCACTTCCACACCTCCGCGCGGACGTGGCTGGAGGAAGCGATGAACGGGGCCGAACGTGTGGGGCTGCCATGGGTATCGCTGATGGCGTTCCAACGCGTCATCACCCACCCGCGAATGAGCGCGAACCCTCTGAAGCCGGCGGACGCGTGGAGGTGCATCACCGACTGGCTGGACGCCGACCAGGCCTGGGTGCCCAACCCCGGGAACCGCCACAGCGACATCCTCGGACGGCTTCTCATCGACGGCGATCTGCGCGGGAACTTCGTCACGGACGCTCATCTGGCCGCCCTCGCCATCGAGTACGGCACCGGCATATGTTCCTTCGACAGCGACTTCGCCCGCTTCGACGGCATCCGCTGGATCAACCCCGACCGCGGATAGCACCACCGCTTGACGCCAAGGACGCCACCCCCGACTCGAAGCTGGGGCGACACTTGGTGGCTCTCGCCGGTCCCCCGTGCACTGGTGCGGTAGGTGTGGGACTGATCGCGCTCGGTACGTGACTGCAAAGCGCAGAGGCAGCTGCCGTGGGAGTCGCCTTCGCTCTTCATCTCATCGGTCTTTTTCCCGGCTGCTCAGATGAAAACCGCACCTGGATTCTGGAACGAAGAATCCCTGGGATCGCCACGATCCACGCCGCCGTCGTGACGCAGCGCACAGGTTTGGAGGACCTCACGAACCCATCATTTCCCGGATGGCGTCGAACTCGTCGGCCACCCGCGCCTGTTCGGTGATGCGGCCACCGTCCATGTGCAGGACCCGGTCGCAGGCGCAGGCGATGAGTTCCAGGTCGTGGGTGATCACGAGGACCGCCCTCCCCTGGTCCGCCAGCCGCCTCAACAGACGGGCCACGCGGTGCATCCCGTCCAGGTCGATCCCGCTCGTTGGCTCGTCGAACACGAGGATCCGTTTGCCGGCGGCCACGCACGCGGCAACGGCCAGGCGCTGCTTCTGACCGCCGGACAGCGTCGCCGGGTGCCTGTCGGACACGTCGCCCAGGGCGAGTTCACGCAGAACGGTGTCCGTGTCCACGGCCTCGGCCTGCAGGCGCGGCAGGCCGAAGGTCACCTCGGCCGCGACGTTCTCGGCGAAGAGCTGGTAGTTGACGTCCTGGAAGACCATCGACGAGACCCGGGTGCGTTTCTTCCGGGTGGCTGTCGCATCCCCGATCGTGACCGTTCCCCGCGCCTTGGGTTCGAAACCGCACAGCGTGCGGCACAGCGTCGTCTTGCCCGCCCCGTTGCTGCCGATGAGGGCGCAGACCTCACCTGCGAACAGATCCAGATCGACCTCCCGGAGGACGGGAACACCGCCACGGTCGAGAGTGAGCCCGCGCGCCGCCAGGAGGGGGTTCGGGGCCGCGTCGCGGACCGTGGAAACCTCGCGGGCCGCGGCTGCGCGTGGGATGATCTCGTCCGGGTCGCGCACCCGCAGGCCCATCCGGCTCACCTCCTCCGCTTCGAGTGCGGCGAACTCGCCGGCCGTCATGACGCTGCGGAGGCGCCCGTTCTCCAGGAACACGTAGCTGTCGGCGATCCCGGTCAACCAGGACAGGCGGTGCTCGGCGATGAGCACCGCGCACCCCGATTTCTTCGCGTGTTTCACGAACTCGGCCATGTCCGCTGTCGAGGGCAGATCCAGGTTGCTCGTCGGCTCGTCGAGCAGCAGGTTCGTGGGGTGCATGGCCCAGATGCTCGCGAAGGCCACCTTCTGGCGTTCCCCACCCGAGAGCTGGAAAATGTTGCGGCCCGCGAGGGACCGCAGCCCCAGTTCCTCGAAGGTCGCCTCGACGCGGGCCCGGATGTCCTCCTCGGGCCGGCCCGCGCTTTCCAGGGCGAACGCCACCTCCCCGGTGGTGTCCACGTTGAAGAACTGGGTGCGTGGGTTCTGGAAGAGGGAACCCGCCCTCCGGGCGATCTCCCACGTGGTGAGCCCGTCCACGGCCTCCCCGTCGAGCAGGGCACTGCCCAGCACCTCCCCCGGAAAGAAGCGGGGTGCGAGTCCGCCCGCCAGGCGTAGCAGGGTTGATTTGCCGCACCCGGAGCGGCCGCAGAGCACGACCACCTCACCGGAACCTACCGACAGCGACACGTCCTCGACCCCCGCCCCGTCGGCAGCGGCTGGTGCTCGGTACGAGAAGGAGACGTGATCGAACCCGATCATGCGAGAAACCTGAGGGCCAGTGAACCGGCGATGGCGGCACAGAAGAGGGCGAGCATCACGTAGTCCGCGAAACCCATGGCGATGTGCAGATAGCAGGTGCGCCTGGTTGGATTCTCGATGCCGCGCGCGATCGCGGCCATGGAGAGTTCGTCGGCCACGCGGCCCGCGTTCATGAGCACGGGGACATAGACGCAGTCGATCGTCCGCATCGGGGCCCGGAGCAACCCCAGAGGGGTCGGCGAGATGCCGCGCATCCGCATGGCGGTCTTGATGAACCCCCAGTCCTCACGCACCGCGGGCAGGTAGCGCACGACAACGGCAACAGGGATCGTCACCGAGCGCGGCGTACCGATTTTCACGAGCGCGCTCATCAGTTCGTTGACGGGGGTGGTTGCCATCGTCGCGTACGCCATGAGACCGCAGGCGAAAACCTTGCGGATCAGCAGGAAGAAGGAGAAGAACAACGTTCGCAGCGCGATGCCGCCCATGTGGGGGACGAACTGCGATGCCGTGATGATCGTCGCATAGAGGACGAGTGTGACCGCAGAGCTCTTCCACCTGCCCAGAACCACTCCGAAGACGAGAGCAAGGCCCATCAGGGCGGCCTCGCAGATCATGTTCGGGGCGAGCGCCACCGCGACCGCCATGGCCGCTATCGCCGCGAGTTTGGTCCGCGGATCAAGGCGGATGCCCTTCTTCGAGGGAGTCTTACGGTGTGAGGCAAGGAATCCCAACGTGACCTGATCCGTCAACGCGGGCCTCCCCCTATGCCGTCGCGCCGGCTTTTTCGAACTGTCTGCGCAGCAGGCGCATGCCCACCAGGCCGCTCACGATGGCGCAGGCGACGGTGGCGAGGATCATTGCGGGAAGCATCCATCCCGTGGCCGTGGACATCATCGTGTCCATGTAGGCGTGTTCCGCGCCATTTCCCGTCAGGTATGACGTGTAGCCGCCCGGATCGATCCAGAGCATGAGGTAGGACCCCATGGGCGACAGCGAGTACAGGATGAACGCCGCGAAGTTCAGCGCTTTGTTCGTGAACCCCCCGGCGCTGGCGAGCAGGTCGGCGACGACACCGAGCACGACGCAGGCCACCGCCCACATCCAGTACATGCCCGTGACGAACAGGAGCACTCCCTCGACGACGCCGAGAACGATGAGGGGACCGTGCTTGGGGATCTTCGCAATGAGCAGCAGGTAGACCGGTCCCGTGAGCAACGCCACGGCGGCCGGCATCCAGAACGTGAGCACGGGGTTCGGGGCGAGGAACATGCCTCCCGCCATCATGAACACCACGTAGAGCGCCGTGAATACTCCGGTGGTGACCAGGTCGCGGGCGGTGAGTCCTCTCGCGCGTGTATCAGCGGCGGAGGATCCCATCATCCGTCCTTTCGTATCAGGTTAGGCTATGCTATTTTTCATCCGTCAGTATATGGAAATGCGTGGATTCGCCGAGTTTTTCGGGGATTTTCCGTCCCATCCGCACAGATTCGTGTCCCATCGTCACATGATGAAAGGACGGGAGGGTGAAGAAATCGTTTCAGGAGTCCATCCTGGGGAGTTCGTCGTTCGTGACAGCGGAATCCCCCCGGGGATTCGGTCCGCTCTGGACTTCGTACAGATCTCGGGGCGAGAAACTGAACGGATGGTTTCACTTCCTGTCCCCCGGGGAGGCCCTGTGGTCCATCAGCATTCATGATTTCGTCATGGCGGGCGATTACGTCATGGAATCGGATCCGCCGAGCTACCTGACCGTCGCATGGTTCAAGTCCGTCTCGGGGGAGGAGTTCAGCCCCTACCGCAAACTCAAAACGGACTCCATCTGGGGACAGAGCATCGGAGGCGGTCCTTGGAGAGGTGTCGTCCATGACACCGTCCCCGTCCAGAGCGTCTCCATCGAGATGGCGCCCGAGTTCGCTGAGAAATACCTCGCGAGAGAGTTCAACGGAGAGTTCCACAGCGTCGAACAGGCCTTCGTCGCGCTGGGCGGTGGTGATGAGTTCCCTGAGATGAGGGCGCTGCTGTCCAAGCTCTGGCCGCAACCGGGCGATGCGTACCGCAATGAGCTCTACTACGAGGGAAAGGTGCTCGAGGCGATGGGGCTCATCGTCGAGCGGTCCAGGCACGTCCGGTTCCGGGAGACCAGGCCCCTGAGCCCCGTCGATCGCGAGCGAATCCACGACGTGGTGCGCTACATAGACGACCACTGTTCCGCGGATCTGCGCATTTCGGACCTGGCCTCGATCGCCTGCATGAGTCCCACGAAGTTCAAAGAAACGTTCAAGAGGGCGAACGGTAAAACGCTCACCCAGTACGTCCAGGAGCGGCGCATGAGCCGGGCCGAAATGCTGCTGCGCCAACCCGGCCTAACCATCGAACAAGTGGGGCGGGCCGTGGGATACACCTGCGCCAGTCGGTTCTCGGCGCTGTTCAAACGCGAGACCGGAATGCTTCCCAGCGAATTCCGCAGGACGCTGAGACCGTAGTCGCACTCGACCTGCGCGTGCGCGTCATGACGCCGCTCGGGCGGGATAGGTGCCCGGCGGAACGCTTCGGGTACGGTTCGCCGGAACACGCCACCCCGCCCGTTTCACGGACAGGGCACCGGCCACTGGGATGTGCGGGAGCGGGGGATCAGCGGTGCCGTTCCCGGCGCCACCTGTTGACCTCCCGCAATCCGTCCTCGGCCAGGGAACCACCCGTGGGACGGGGCATGATGGCCCAGAGGATGAAGTAGATCAGGAGTCCGGAACCGGCGCACACCATGAGCAGCGCGAGCACCAGGCGCACGGTACTGGAGTCGTAGCCGGTCGCCTCGGCGATGCCTCCGGCGACACCTGCGATCCACTTGTCGGAGTCCGAACGAACGAGTGTCATCATTTCTTCCTTTCGTTGGTTTTCCTGTTTCCGGGTGAGCGTCCGAGGATGATCATCAATCCCAGCGAACCCGCCGCCAGCAGCACACCCGCGAACAACATCCTCATGGGGATGACGAAGCCCTGTCCGAGGGCGGCCCACGCGGAGATCGCCGCGAAACCGATGACGATCACACCCGTGACCATGGTCGGAACATCCAGCCGTTTCATGAGGGGTACTCCACTTTCACGCTGGACAAGTACCCATCTACGAACAACTGGATTCCCCGGGTCGTGGGATCGTGATCCTGGGGAGCGGTGCCTCCGGGCCAGGACACGTTAATCGCCCAGGCTCTCACGTAGCGGTGGGTCGGCGGCCTCGGCAGCATGATGCGAACCTCGCTCATGACGGTCCGCACGTGAACGAACATGGAGCTGTCCGCGGGTAGGTGCCGGAGATCCACCACTCCTGCATCGGTCATCGCGAACTGATAGTTGATCCGCTCCTGGCCGGAGCTGACCTCGACGGGGTTTGCGGCCCTTTCCACCTCGCTGGTGGAGAGGGCCGCGGTGGTGCCGGCGAACATGATCGCGAGCAGCAACAACACCACGGGGAGGCGGCGACTGCGCACCAACAGCCCCCAGCCGAGGATCATGACCCCGACGGCCCCGAGGACGATGGAGAGGCTCAGGAGAGGGTTGCTCAGCAGACCAAGCACGACGACGCCTGTGGCCGTGAGATAGCCGACGAACAGCACCAGCCCCGTGCCGAGCCAGGAACACCGCACGCGTTCGAGGGGCTGGGGATCGGGCGCCTCGGGGGCGTAGAGATCCACCACAGGGAGCTGGGGATCGGTCTCGGTGGCGGGTTGCTCCCGGTCGGAGGAGGGGACGATGGGGGAAACCGGCCGCCTGCGGGGCTCCCGCCAGCGGCTGTACAGCACCAGGGCGAACAGCGGCAGCAACAACACGGAGGACAGTGAGGACAACATCTGGGAGACCGCGGCCACCACCAGGGCGGAACTCAGGACGATGATGGTCCACTGGGTCCGGAGGCTCCAGGTGCTGAACGCGGGAAGCAGTCGATGGATGAAGGCTTGGCGCCCGGCGCGTGGGGTGAGCAGGACTCCCCAGCCGTATGCGATCACACCCACCCCGCTCAGCGCGGAGGTCAGGATGAAGAGGATGCGTATCAACAGCGGATCAATCCCGAAACGAGAGCCGATGGCCCGGCAGAACCCGGGAGTGAAACCATCGGCCGGGCGGTCCAGATGGGCGAGCCGCGGGTGCAGCGCCCCCAGATCCACCAGTTCGTTCATGTTCTCCAGTCTTACCCCTGAAACGGCGAGCGGCCATCAGGACTTCCCCTGAGGTTGTCCTTGAAGGGCCCTGAAACCTGGTTCACGGGGTGGCGCGGTGATTCCCGGCGTGTCAACCTTTAAGGATCATGACTTCCGAGCCGTCCATCACGAACGACCCCCCGCAGCTGCAACGCGACCTCTCGCAGAAGACGATAGCCGGGGTGGCGAGCGGAATCGCCGCGCACCTGCTGTTGCCCGTTGTCTGGTTCCGGACGGCCTTCGTCCTGCTGGCGTTCTTCAACGGCCTGGGGGTGTTCCTGTACGGGGTGTTGTGGGCCCTGGTACCCGCGGGTGAGCGTGAGGAGGCGCCCGGACTCGCGGGCGCGACCCGGGCCAGCATGCGGCCGCAGCGGGTCGGCAGGCGGATCGACGCGGGAATGCTGTTCTCCGTGGGGGCGTTGATGGCCGGGGTGTTGTGGGGGATGATTCCCGGCGACGACACCGATGCCGGCCGGGGGATGTCCCTGTTCTGGCCGCTTCTGCTGGCGGGTATCGGTGTGGTCCTGATCTGGTTCCAGGCCGACGGGGGCGGTTTGAGGACACGCTCCTCGGGGAAGCGGCCCGGATCGCGTGCCGGGACGATCGCCAGTGTTGCGCGGCTCGTCGGCGGATTGATCCTGGTGGGTTTCGGGACCAGCTGGCTGCTCGCCTCCCAGTTCGGCTGGAAGGGGCTCCAGACGGTGGTCGCGGCGGCCGTCGCGCTTCTCGCGGGGGTGGCCGTCGTCATGGCTCCCTGGTTGCTCCGTCTCTGGTCGCGGGTCAGGACCGCCGACCGGGAACGGTTGCGTGCTGAGGCGCGGGCCGACATGGCCGCCCACCTGCACGACTCCGTGCTGCAGACCCTGGCCCTGATCCAGCGCCAGGCCGACGACCCCGTCCTGGTGGCCTCGTTGGCGCGCCGCCAGGAACGGGAGCTGCGCACCTGGCTCTACGGGGAGGAGACCCGGGCCCAGACCCTCAAGGGCGCCCTGGAACAGATGCGGATCGACGTCGAGGAGCGGTTCCCGATCGCGGTCGAGGTGATCTGTGTGAGTGACATGGACCTCGACGAGGCGTCCACGGCGTTGGTCCAGGCGGCGGGTGAGGCCGTCACGAACGCCGCAAAGCACTCCGGCGCCTCCCGGGTCGACGTGTTCGCCGAGGTCGAACCCGAACGGGTCGAGCTGTTCGTCCGGGATCGTGGTTGCGGATTCGATGAGGCAACGATCCGCCCGGACCGCCGAGGCGTGAAAGAATCGATCAGGGCGCGGATGGAGCGCTATGGAGGGACGGTCCGGATCCGAACGGCGCCGGGCGAAGGTACCGAGGTCAGGTTGGAGCTGATTCGATGAGTCAGGAACAGGGCAAACCGCTGGAAGAGTTGCGTGTGGTGCTCGTGGATGATCACGCCATGTTTCGCGCCGGAGTGCGGCACGAGATCGGGAAACTGTGCCAGGTGGTGGGGGAGGGCCACGACGTGGCGTCGTCGGTGGTTTCGATCCTGGAGACGAAACCCGACGTGGTGCTGCTCGACGTTCATCTGCCGGGCGGCGGTGGAGCCGAGGTGATCAAGCAGGTGGCCGCGAAGGCTCCCGATGTGAAATTCCTGGCGCTGTCGGTTTCCGATGCCGCTGAGGACGTGATCGGCGTGATCCGGGCGGGCGCACGAGGATACGTTACGAAGTCGATCTCCTCGGAAGAGCTCGTCGAGGGTATCCAGCGGGTGGCTTCCGGCGATGCGGTGTTCTCGCCGCGTCTGGCCGGTTTCGTGCTGGATGCCTTCTCCGGTGCCGTCGACATCTCCAGCATCGACGAGGAACTGGACCGACTCAGTTCCCGGGAACGCGAGGTGTTGAAACTGATTGCCCGCGGCTACTCGTACCGTGAGGTGGCGCGGGAACTGTTCATCTCCATAAAGACAGTGGAAACCCACGTGTCGTCGGTGCTGCGGAAACTCCAATTGAGCAACCGGCACCAACTCACCAAATGGGCCACGGACCGGCATCTGGTGTGAACCGGGAATCCGTGGTTCGCGGAACGTGACTCGCCGGTCACCCCGATGGGTAGCCGGCGAGTCACGTCCCTTGGTATCAGGCCTTGCGTTTCTTGAACCAGCCCTGTACCGCCAGGATGATGACGGCTCCGACCACGGAGAAGATCAGGCCGCGGATGGAGAAGATCCCGCGGTAGGAGGAGTCGAAGATCAACTGGCCGAGCCAACCGGCGAGCAGGGCTCCGAAGGCACCGAGGGCGGCGGTGGCGACCCAGCCGCCGCCTTCCTCGCCGGGCATGATCGCCTTGGCGATGCTGCCGCCGATCAGACCGATGATGATGTATGCGATGAGGGTGAACATGTATCAAGCATGCCTTGTTGCAGGGCCGCACACCATCAGGTGAACCCCCGGTTCGTCCCCGTGTGTCGTTCAGAACAGTGGACGCCAGGGACTGAGCAGGGACTCGGCGAGCTTCTTCCACCAAGGGCGGCGGTGCCAGGCATCGGCGGTCAGTTCCACGGTGTTGTCCTCGTCCACGGCGAAGATGTGTTCCATGTGGGCGGCCACGTCGCGGTCGGTGATCTCGAGGTTGGCTTCGTAGTTGCCCCACAGGCTCAGGCGATCCAGGTTCGCGGTTCCGATGGTGGACCAGGTGCCGTCGATCACCGCGGTTTTCGAGTGCACCATCGCTCCCTGGTAGAGGAACAACCGGATGCCGGAGTTCAACAGGTCGGTGTAGAAACCCCGCGACAACCAGTCCGCCACGGCGTGGTTGGAGCGGTCGGGAACGATGATCCGGACGTCCACTCCGCGTTTCACGGCGTCTCGGAGCGCGGCCACCAGGTCGTCGTCGGGGATGAGGTAGGCGTGGGTCAGCCAGATGCGTTCGGTGGCGCGGTCGATGGCCTCGAGGTACATGTTTCGGATCGGGTAGACCTGAATCCGCGGCACGTTCCGGTGCACCTTCAAAGGGGAATTCCAGCGCCTCTGCTGATCGTTGGAGAGCCTTGGCAGTCCCTGCCTACCGGCGTTCTGATTCCAGAAGTCGACGAAGGCGTTCTCCAGCTCCGCAGCCCCGGGACCGACCACGCGGGCGTGGGTGTCGCGCCACTGCTGCGCGTACAGCTTGCCGATGTTGTAGCCGCCGATGAATCCCTTTTCGTGGTCGATGATCAGGAGTTTGCGGTGGTCGCGTCCCCAGGTTTTCGGCGACCAGGGTTTCGGGAAGGCCGGATGCCGGAGCGCGAGCACTCCCTCCGGCATGGTGAAGAAACGACGCGGCACCACGAGATTCGCGAAATCATCCCAGATGACGTTCACCTCGACCCCGCGGGCGGCCGCCCGGCCCAGAGCCTCCTTGAAGGCTTCTCCCACCTCGTCGGACTTCCAGATGTAGGTCTCGAAGTTCACCACCTTCCGGGCGCCGTCGATGGCGGCGAGCATGTCACGGTAGAGGTCCTCGCCGAAGGTGTAGACGGTGACCTCGTCCTGGCCGACGGCCACCGGTTTGGCGGGGGAGTAGGGAAAACGCCGCAGCTTCCGGTGCTTCTTCCGCAGCGACTCCCAGCCGGTGACCCCGATCATGAGGGCGAGTTGCGTCAGCAGCAGGCCGACGCTGATCCGGGGAATCACGACACGGAGGAACCTCAGGACTCGCCTCATGACGGCCAAGCCTATTACGGTGATGGCACGATGTCTGATTCCCTCTTCCCCGATCTTGCTGCCGTTTTCGCGCCTGACGAGGCGACCGCCGCCACACCCTCTCCGCGGGGTGCCGCGCGGGCCGTCGACGAGAAGGAACTGCTGGCGGGCCTGAACGAACCGCAGCGGGCGGCCGTCGTCCATGCCGGTTCCCCGGTGCTGGTCGTGGCGGGTGCCGGTTCCGGCAAGACGAGGGTGCTGACCCGGCGGATCGCGCATCTGGTGGGGATCCGGGGGGTGCATCCAGGTGCGGTGCTGGCCATCACCTTCACCAACAAGGCCGCCGCCGAGATGCGGGAGCGGGTGGCCGGGCTGGTCGGGAATCGGGCGAAGCTAATGTGGGTCTCCACCTTCCACTCGGCCTGCGTGCGCATCCTGCGTTCCGAGATCGACCGCTTCGGTATCGCCAGGTCCTTCTCCATCTATGACGACACCGACTCCAAGCGCCTGATGTCTTTGGTGATGAGGGACCAACAACTCGATCCGAAACGATTCCCGGTGCGCGCGGTGATGAACGCCATCAGCAGCTGGAAGAACGACCTGGTGGACTTCGAGACCGCGAAGGAGCAGGCCTCCGGCCCGGTGGCGAAGGCCAACGCCGAGGTCTACGAGGACTACCAGGCGCGGCTGCGGGCCGCCAACGCCCTCGACTTCGACGACCTGATCATGACCACCGTGAACCTGTTCCAGGCGTTCCCCGAGATCCGCGAGAAGTACCGCCGAAGGTTCCGCCACGTGCTGGTGGACGAGTACCAGGACACCAACCACGCCCAGTACGCGTTGATCCGCGAACTCTGCGGACAGGCCACCTCGTCGGCCACGGGGACGCCGGCGGTGGAGCCGGCCGAGCTGATGGTGGTGGGCGACTCGGACCAGTCCATCTACGCCTTCCGGGGGGCGACGATCCGCAACATTCTCGATTTCGAGAACGACTTCCCGGGCGCCAGGACGATCGTGCTGGACCAGAACTACCGCTCCACCAACACCGTGCTCCAGGCCGCTAACGCGGTGATCGCCAGGAACCGGGGACGCCGCGACAAGGCGTTGTGGAGCGACCTGGGGGATGGCGCCCCGATCGTCGGCTGGGTTGCCGACACCGAACACGACGAGGCGCAGTTCGTGGCGGGGGAGATCGACCGGCTCGTCGACGACGGCCGTGCCCGCTACGGCGACGTCGCGGTGTTCTACCGGACCAACGCCCAGTCCCGGGCGCTCGAGGAGGTTTTCATCCGCGTCGGGATGCCCTACCGGGTGGTCGGTGGGGTGCGGTTCTACGAACGCAGGGAGATCCGCGACGCCATCGCCTACCTCCGGGCCATCGCCAACCCCGCCGATGACGTGTCGGTGCGGCGGATCCTCAACGTTCCCAAACGCGGCATCGGTGACCGGGCCGTGGCGGCGGTCTCGTCGCTGGCCGGCGCGGAACGCATCTGCTTCTTCGATGCCCTCTCGCGCGGCGAGGAGGCGCCGGGTCTTGCGACCCGTTCGGTGAAACAGATCCGCGGTTTTGTGGACCTGATCGAGCGGCACCGCGTGAAAATGGCCCAGGGCGATCCCGCTGACGAGATCCTCGCCTCGGTGCTCACCGACTCCGGGTACCTCGCGGAGTTGCAGAACTCCACCGACCCCCAGGACGAGACGCGCCTGGAGAACCTGGAGGAGCTGGTCAACGTGGCGGCAGAGTTCGTCGCGGCTGCGAACGCCGTCGATCTCGACGAGGAGAGCGAATCCGGGCTGGCGGCGGGAATGCCCGAGCCTGATGCCTCGCTGCCCGCCTTCCTGGAGCGGATCGCTCTGGTCGCTGACTCCGATCAGGTGCCGGACGGGGAACAGGGGCAGGGCGTGGTAACCCTCATGACTCTGCACACCGCGAAGGGCCTGGAATTCGACACCGTGTTTCTCACCGGCATGGAGGATGGCGTCTTTCCCCACCTGCGTGCCATGGAGTCGCGGGACGAGCTGGAGGAGGAACGCCGGCTGGCCTATGTCGGCATCACGCGGGCCCGCAAACTGCTGCACCTCTCCCGTGCCACGATGCGGGTCACCTTCGGGCAGCCGAGCCACAACCCGCCCTCCCGTTTCCTGGAGGAGATCCCGGCGGGGCTGATGGACTGGCGTCGTCTCGGTGAGACCCCGACCACGTGGGCTGCCAGCAACGCGGAGCGCAGATCCCGGACCAGGGAAGCGTTGAGCTTCGGAACCGGGGGTGGGAAAAGCCCGGCGGCCAGCGACCTGGCGGTCGGGGACCGTGTGGCCCACACCGCCTTCGGGCTCGGAACGGTGCTGGCCGTCCACGGGGCCGGGCCGAAGCAACAGGTGGACGTGGACTTCGGGTCGGCGGGGAAGAAGCGTCTCGCCATCAGTCACGCGCCCATGGAGAAACTGTAGGAAACCGAGCAACGGGGTTCCGGGCGGATGCGCGGAACCCCGTGAACCGAGAAGGAAGTTCAGAACCGTCAGCGGATGGTGACGCCTTGGCTGCGAAGAAATTCCATGGGGTCGGTGGCCTTGTAGACATCACCGGGCGTGGTGCCCGCAGGGTAGTACTCGAAGTGCAGGTGAGGGCCGAAGGAACGACCCGTCACCCCGACATAACCGATCAGATCGCCGGCCTTGACCGCCTGTCCCGGCTTCACCACGACCTGCGACTGGTGCGCGTACAGGGTCATGCCGCCGTTCAGGTGCATGATCACCACGTTGTTGCCTGCCCAGGAGGCGGCGGTGGGGCTTAGCACGATTCCGGACGCGGCGGCGTAGATGGGGGTTCCCACCGGTGCTGGGAAGTCTTGTCCCGTGTGGTACCGGGCCCACGCGCCGGTTTGTCCGAAGCTGGAGCCGATGGAGTAGTTCTCCTTGAGCGGCATGGAACCGCCCCCGGCGGAGGCCGCGGCCAAATCCTCGGCGGAGATCTGAGATGTGTCGACACCGGCCTTCTTCAATGACTCGCGCGCGGCGCTGAGGCGTTCCTCGGCCTGCTTCTTCTCGGCCTCAATCTTCTCCGCCTGTGCGGCAACGAGCTTGAGGTCGGCCTCGATCAGCTGCTCGCGTTCAGCCGCGGTCTCGTCCGCGCTGTTCTCCAAGGTGCTGTCATGGGAGGACTTGAGGGAGGCGTCGTGTTCCTTGGCGTTCTCATCCGCGACGGCTGAATCCAGGTTGCCGCGCACCCCGGAACGGGAAGAAACGCCGGAGCCGCCAAAACCCTGTTCCACGGCCTGAGCCGCGGCCTCCGGGACGGCGGCATCACTGGCCACTTGATCGGAGACGGTCTCGCTCCCCGATGTGCGGGAATACCAAGCCCAGCTGAACAGGGTACCGACCGCGAGCAAACCGGCAAGACCGGAGGCGATCGAGACCTTCCCGAGGCGTCGGCGCCGCCTCGTCGGGGGAGCCGTGGAGACCTCCACGAGGTCGTTTTCGTCGGATTGCTCATCGGGGAGATCGAAATGATCGACCTCAACCATGGCCCTTTTCGGCGTACTGGCCTTTTCCGCGTGATTCAAGGCTGTGTCTCCGCTCTTGATGGACATCCGACGCAAACCTTAGCAATTCTCAGCATGCTCTCAAAATCAAGTTTCGAGTCGGGTCAACGTCCGACGCGACCGAGCGGCGATTTTGTTCTCGTCCCTGCTTTCAGGTCTGGCTCGCTATCCCTGTGCGGTGCGCTGGCCGAGCCGGGTGGCCAGGTTCGTGAGCTGTTCCGCAGTGAACTGGGTTTCCCCGACGCCGGTGAACATCAGATAGCTGACGGCCGTCCCGGATCTGGCGACTATCAATTGATACGGTCGCTGGGCGCCGTCGTCGCCTATCTGTTGTTTCACGTCGAAGAGCCGGGCCGTCACGGCCGGGCCGTCGCTGCCGTCAGTGGTCACGGGGCTCAGCTCCGTGACCTTGGCTGCCGCGACCCTCTTGGCGCAGGAGGCCAGGTTCTCCGAGAGCAGGTCGCTGAAGGCAGTGGCCGCGGCCTCATCGGCGAAGGTGAAACGGTATAGGGTGATGCCGAAAATCTTGAAGGCCTCGTCGGAGGAGCCGACCGCGTAGGAGCGTTGCTTGCGGTCGGTGGGGCCCTGCTCGCTGGTCAGATTCACACCCTCGCAGCCCATCCCGGAGAGCTCCACCTCCCTCGGACTGCCTCCGCTCCAGGCCAGGTGCCCCGGGGCGATGATCGGGAGGTCGTTGGGGATCAGCCAGCCCGGTGGGTTCGCGGCGGGCGGAGCGGCCGGTGTGACCGTGGGTGTGGTGGGGCAGGTGCCGGCAGCGGCCTCACAGGTGGCGGTCAGGGGGCGCTGCAGGGCGCTCACCGCGCCCTTTGGGTCGACGGTGCTGTTATTGCGTGCCACGTCGAGCAGGCTGATCACCTTGCCTGTGCGCACCAGCAGAATCGTGTGGTGCTGGGCGCTGCTCTCCTGAAGGACGCTCATCTGCAGCATTTCGTCGCCGAGTCCGGCCACGTTGGAGGAGCCCGTGATCAGGGCAGGAGTCGCGGAGCAGGAGGCCAAGGATGTGGCGCGCTGCTCGTAGATCTTCTTGGCGGTCTCCTCGTTGGCGTACGCGTCGATCTGGTGTATGAGGGCCAGCTTGTCCTCATGTTGGGTCCCAATGGCGCGTTGCAGGGTTGCCGTCGTGTTGATCTCCGCCGGGTCGGGCGCCAGGCAGCTCACCTTGCGGAGTGTCTCTTTGCCCTTCTCCGTGACGGTCTGGGTGATGCTCCAACTGGCGGCCGGTTCGACGAGGCTTGCATCCGAGGTCTCGAGAAGCGAGGCCTCCGTGAGATTGACCGGGGTGCTGCTGGTTTCCGACGAGCTGGGGTTGGCGTTGCTGGCGGCTGGGCTGTGGGCATTGTTCATGCGCGACAGCACGAAGATCCCGCCTGCTATCAGGACGGCTGCCGTGATGGCCGTCACCACCCACGTGGTGAGCATGCGCTTGTGATGCGCGACCCAACCTTTTGAATCAGCGGGATCCTCGTGTTGGTTCTTCTGGGAGCTCGCCTGCCAGGGATTGTCTGCTTCAGGTTCGGGGTCTGCAGCCCGGGCCGGGGAACGGTGCGTTGTGGTGCGGGGTTGATGGGGCACCCGGGTCGGTGGGGAGGGCTGCTCGGGCCACCCCCCCCAGGAGGAGGCCGGTTGCTGGGCCCGGTGTTGGGGATCGGGTTGGGAGGACGGGTACCGGGCGGGTGAAATCGCGGCATGCACTGCGGTTCCGGATGCCGAGTCCCGTCCCGCGGGAGTGGTTTCGTCATCGAGTCCATCCCATCGCATTGCTCTTCTGCCGGCCCCTGAACCCGGCATGGCGCGTCGTTCCGTTCCCGGGAGAACGGGAGCAGGGACGGCGCTTTCCTCGAAGGACGTGGCGGGGCGGGTGAACGGCGAGTCGATGTCTTCAACGGCGCCGCGTCGGGCCCGGCCTGCATGTCCGCTACGTGTATCGTCGACGCCGTCCGGCTGGGTGTCATCCGCCGAGAAGGCCCTGCGGGGACGTTGCTTGCCGGAGTCAGTCATGTTCACCTCCACGCGGATGACGAACCGCCACCAGGGCGGTATCTCACTGGTACAGGTTACCCATGACTTCGGTGATCTGTTGGATCAAGGAAGGAGGCTGGTGTGGCGGAACGCGGTTCCCGGCATCGGATGATAACCGTGGATGTGGATGAGGCCGCACGCGTGGCGAGACCGCAGGTGACCATTCCGTGGTTCGTGCTGGCCCCTGTGGGGGCGCTCGCGGTGGCGGCGGCGGGGTGGCTTCTGATGGCGGGGCCTGCCGCGCTCGGATGGCTGACCTCTCCGGAGTCACAACTGGCCGATGCGCTCGGGTTGGCCTCCCGGGTGTTGTTGCTCGCCAACGGGGCGGTGACCACGATCGGAGGACAGCCGGTCAGCATCGCGCCACTCGGCCTGACCCTGGTGCTGATCCTGCTCGGAGTCCCGGTCGCGGGGTTGGCGGCCCGTGCTGCCATCGACGAGACCGATGAACTCCGAGGACTGGTGCTGCGGGTCGGGGGTACCTATGCGGGAACCTACGTCGTCTTCACCACCCTGATCGCGTTCTTCGTCCCGGAGACCTCCGCGATCCGGGCCTTCCTTGGGAGCGCGCTGGTCGGGGGGCTCTCCGGGTTCTGGGGGGTGACGCGTGCCGTCGGGTACAACCCCTGCGAGCGGTGGCCCGTGCGGCTGCGGCCGTTTCCGCGGGGGATCGGGGTGGCCGTCCTCATCTGTGTGGGAAGCGGGGCAGCGCTGCTTGCGGCCGTTCTCATCCTGGGCCGCGACCGTATCGCCGCCATCGCCGACGGCCTCGGAGGCGATGGCACGGCAGGGATCCTGCTGATCGTCATCCAGCTGGTGTGGCTCCCGAACCTGGTCATCTGGGCCATGGCCTGGGCGCTGGGGGCAGGGGTCACCCCCCAGAACC